>NZ_JBIAWE010000005.1:0-357398 GCF_042895235.1 Streptomyces sp. NPDC001410 | reverse complement strand
GTTCGGCGCGGCTTGGCCTCGACCTCGGCCTCCACCGTTTCCGGGGCGGCGGCCGCGGTCTTGCGGGTGCGGCGGGGCTTGGTCGCCGGGGCGGCCTCGTCCGTGCCCTCGGCCGTCGCGACTGCCGTTTCGGCGGCGGTGGCGGCGGTCTTGCGGGTGCGGCGGGGCTTGGCCTCGGTGGCCTCGGCCGTGTCCACGGTGGCTTCGGCGGTGGCAGCGGCGGTCTTGCGGGTTCGGCGCGGCTTGGCCTCGACCTCGGCCTCCACCGTTTCCGGCGCGGCAGCGGCCGTCTTGCGGGTGCGGCGGGGCTTGGTCGCCGGGGCGGCTTCCTCGGTGCCCTCGGCCGTCGCGACTGCCGTTTCGGCCGTCTTGCGGGTACGACGGCGCGGCTTGGCCACGGTCACCTCGGCGGCGGCCTCGGGCGCGGCCTCGGCCACAGGTGCGGCCTCGGTCACCGGAGCCTCGGTCACCTGGACCTCGGCCGCCTCGGCCGACTTCCGGGTGCGGCGACGGCGCGGCTTCTCCGGGGTCTCCACCCCGGCCGGGCCCTCCGCCGTGTCCACGGCGGCCTCGGGGGTCACGGTCGCGGCAGTGGCCGGCACCGCCTCCGCCGGGGCTCCGCCGCGCATACGGCGACGGCGGCGCGGGGTGCGGGTCGCCGAAGGCTCCTCCGCGGTGCCGGTCTCGGCGGTCGGCGCCGAGGCGGTCGTAGCGGGGGAGGCGTCCAGCGCAGCACCGCCACGGGTGCGGCGGCGACGGCGCGGCGTGCGCGCCGGGCGCTCACGCTCGGTCGTGGCGGACTCGGCACGGCCGTCGCGGCCATCGCGGCCGCCCCGGCCACCGCGACCGCGCGCACCGCGGCCACCGGTCTCGCCCAAGTCCTCAAGCTCCTCCGCGTCGAGCCCGGCGCGGGTGCGCTCGGAGCGCGGCAGAGTGCCCTTGGTGCCCTCGGGGATGCCGAGGTCCGAGAACAGGTGCGGGGAGCTGGAGTACGTCTCCACCGGGTCGTTGAACTGCAGCTCCAGCGCCTTGTTGATCAGCTGCCAGCGCGGGATGTCGTCCCAGTCGACGAACGTGATGGCCGTACCCTTCGCGCCCGCGCGGCCCGTACGGCCGATGCGGTGCAGGTACGTCTTCTCGTCCTCGGGGGACTGGTAGTTGACGACGTGGGTCACGCCCTCGACGTCGATGCCGCGCGCGGCGACGTCGGTGCAGACGAGGACGTCGACCTTGCCGTTGCGGAAGGCCCGCAGGGCCTGCTCACGGGCGCCCTGGCCGAGGTCGCCGTGGACCGCGCCGGAGGCGAAGCCGCGGCGCTGCAGCTGCTCGGCGATGTCGGCCGCCGTCCGCTTCGTACGGCAGAAGATCATCGCGAGCCCGCGGCCATCGGCCTGCAGGATGCGCGCGACCATCTCCGGCTTGTCGAGGGAGTGCGCGCGGTAGACGAACTGCTTGATGTTCGCGACCGTCGCGCCCTCGTCGTCCGGCGCGGTGGCGCGGATGTGGGTGGGCTGCGACATGTAGCGGCGCGCGAGGCCGATGACCGCGCCCGGCATGGTCGCCGAGAACAGCATGGTCTGGCGCTTGGCCGGCAGCAGATTGATGATCTTCTCGACGTCGGGCAGGAAGCCCAGGTCGAGCATCTCGTCGGCCTCGTCGAGGACCAGGCTCTTGATGTGGCTCAGGTCCAGCTTCTTCTGCCCGGCCAGGTCCAGCAGGCGGCCCGGGGTGCCGACGACCACGTCGACGCCCTTCTTCAGGGCCTCGACCTGGGGCTCGTAGGCCCGGCCGCCGTAGATCGCCGTCACGCGCACGTTACGGACCTTGCCGGCCGTCAGCAGGTCGTTGGTGACCTGGGTGCACAGCTCGCGCGTGGGGACGACGACGAGTGCCTGCGGGGCGTCGGTGAGGGCCTCGGGCCGCGCGCGGCCCGCCTCGACGTCGGCGGGGACGGTCACGCGCTCAAGGAGCGGAAGGCCGAAACCGAGCGTCTTGCCGGTACCGGTCTTGGCCTGGCCGATGACGTCCGTGCCGGAAAGGGCGACGGGGAGCGTCATCTCCTGGATGGGGAAGGGAGTGATGATGCCGACGGCTTCCAGGGCCTCGGCGGTCTCGGGAAGGATTCCGAGTTCACGAAACGTCGTAGTCAGGGTTTTGCCTCTTCTGTGTGCGCGGTGCGAGGCGAGCGCGGGGGGTCATGACTGACCGTGCCGGGGACGTCGGCTGCCGTACGGGCGAACCACTCGGGCAAGCCGTAAGACACGGGACCTCTGCCGACGCTCTAGCGCTCGTACCGCTGAGGGTGTCCCTCCGGTCGTCGTACGTAATGAGCCGTACGGCCGGGGAGGGCTGTCGGGTCGGAGCCGATCGGGCCACCGACCGGGCATCCTCATGCGTGCGGCCTGTCAGAAGACGTCGAACACCGTCGACGCACTCTCAGCAGGCGCATTACCACCATACCCCGGATTGGCGCACATGCGATGGCCGATTTGGTCACGTAGTCGTGGTCACAGTGGTTGGCCAGGGGCTTCCGAGGTACGGCAAGCGGGCTATTGTGCGCCTCATGACTAGCTCTGACAAGCCTGAGAACGCGTCCGCCGCACCCGCCGAGCACACCGGTGTCGCCGCCCAGGACTGGGCGCAGGCATCCGCCGACCCGCACTATCGTGCCGCGGTCGTGGACCTGCTCGGCGCGCTCGCGTACGGGGAGCTGGCGGCGTTCGAGCGGCTCGCGGAGGACGCCAAGCTGGCGCCGACGCTCGCGGACAAGGCGGAGCTGGCGAAGATGGCCTCGGCCGAGTTCCACCACTTCGAGAGGCTGCGGGACCGGCTGACCGAGATCGGCGAGGAGCCGACCGCGGCGATGGAGCCCTTTGTGGCGGCCCTGGACGGCTTCCACAAGCAGACGGCGCCCTCGGACTGGCTGGAGGGCCTGGTCAAGGCGTACGTCGGCGACTCGATCGCGAGCGACTTCTACCGGGAGGTCGCGGCCCGCCTCGACTCCGACACCCGCGAGCTGGTCCTCGCCGTCCTCGACGACACCGGGCACGCCGGGTTCGCGGTGGAGAAGGTGCGCGCGGCGATCGACGCCGACCCGCGCGTGGGCGGCCGGCTGGCGCTGTGGGCGCGGCGGCTGATGGGCGAGGCGCTGTCGCAGTCGCAGCGGGTGGTCGCCGACCGGGACGCACTGTCGACGATGCTCGTGGGTGGCGTTGCCGACGGGTTCGATCTCGCGGAGGTCGGCAGGATGTTCTCGCGGATCACTGAGGCGCACACCAAGCGGATGGCTGCGCTGGGCCTCGCGGCCTGAGAGCCGTTGCGCTCTGTGGGGGGTGGTTTCGGACTGCTCGCGGCTGCGGGTGCGTCATGGCTGGGCGCGCAGTTCCCCGCGCCCCTTGCGGGCGGCTGCGCCGCCCCCTACGCCGTTGCTGATCGTCGGCGCAGGCGGGCTGACGGGCGCAGGAGGAGGGACAGCGATGCTGCCGAGACGATCGCCGCGCCCAGGAGGTTCAGCAGGACGCTGCCTGAGCCGAGGGCGCTGTGGGTGACGAAGTCGCCGAAAAGGGCCCCGGCGACGCCTGTCGAGAACACCAGGGGCCGGGCGGGCAGGCGGTGTGACAGCCGGTGGGTCGCCGCCCAGGCGAGGACCAGACCGAGCACGGCGGATCCGAATGCTTCCAGGATCATCTCGGGGTCCCTCCCACGGCCGGCCTGCGCTTCACGGTCGTAGCCGGTCATACCCGTGACCTGCGGATTGCAATCCTCCTCTGTGGGCGACTTGTGCTCCATCTGTGCGCAGGCCGCACAGGCGGAAGGGCCCGGCGGCACTGTGCCGCCGGGCCCTTCCCGAACCCTGGTCTAGAGAGCGCCGAAGCCCACCTTGCGGACCGTCGGCTCGCCGATCTCCACGTACGCCAGGCGGTCCGCCGGGACCAGGACCTTGCGGCCCTTCTCGTCCTGAAGGCTCAGCAGCTGCGACTTTCCGGCCAGCGCCTCGGCCACCACGCGCTCGATGTCCTCGGCGCTCTGACCGCTCTCCAGAACGATCTCGCGGGGCGCGTGCTGCACGCCGATCTTGACCTCCACGGCTATGTCCCTCCGACGGTCAGTGATGTGCGCGATCTTCCGCGCCGTACCCAGCACACATTAGCCCGGTGAGCGGACGTACACGCTGCGAGCCGGAACGCCAACAGCGAACACCGGGCGGGAACAAACGAGCGTCAGTGGTTCTCGGTGCCGTGCAGCGGGAAGCCGGCGATGCCCCGCCAGGCCAGCGAGGTCAGCAGCTGCACCGCCTGATCGCGCGGCACGCTGCGGTCGCTGTGCAGCCAGGAACGCGCCACCACCTGGGCGAGGCCGCCGAGCCCGGAGGCGAGCAGCATCGACTCCGCGCGAGACAGGCCCGTGTCCTCGGCGATGACGTCGCAGATCGCCTCGGCGCAGTCGTTGGTGACCTTGTCGACCCGCTCACGCACCGCGGGCTCGTTCGTCAGGTCCGACTCGAAGACCAGGCGGAAGGCGCCGCCGTCGTCCTCGACGTACGCGAAGTAGGCGTCCATGGTCGCCCGCACGCGCTGCTTGTTGTCGGTCGTCGACGCCAGTGCGCCGCGCACGGCCTGGATCAGCGACTCGCAGTGCTGGTCCAGCAGGGCGAGGTAGAGGTCGAGCTTGCCGGGGAAGTGCTGGTAGAGCACCGGCTTGCTGACGCCCGCCCGCTCGGCGATGTCGTCCATCGCGGCCGCGTGATAGCCCTGCGCGACGAAGACTTCCTGGGCGGCGCCCAGCAGCTGGTTCCGTCGGGCTCGGCGCGGCAGACGGGTGCCACGCGGGCGCGCCGCCTCGGTTTGCTCGATGGCTGTCACGCCGCCTCCCAGAGTCGTCCACATGCGGTGTAAGCCGCGCGGCCATCGTACTTTTCGGTAACCGTGGTGTGCGCGGTGCGAGCGCAGAATTTCACGTACCGGACGGCGACGAAAGCCACAAAGCCAGGCTTACACGGCCGGAGGGGTGCCGAGTGGTCCCGCGTGGTCAGCGGTAGTCCTCTTCGTCCTGTGTCACCACGCGCGTCTGTTCGATGAGATCGGCCTCGTTCCCGCGGGCCGGATCCACTCCCGTGAGCGGGTCGTCGCGCTCAGGCGTGATGTCGGCGTGCTGCTCGACGGAGTCACCCTCAGGGGCCTCCACGTCGATCGCCGGGGTGTCGTCGGCCGGCAGATCCTCGATCACGTCGGGCTCGATGGGGTCATAGGCCATGGTGGGCTCCCTTCCTACGGACGTCCCTGGAAGCAGCAGGGGCCACATCCGGGTGCCCTCGGTACGAGCCTAGGAGACACCCGATCCGGACGCCATGCCATGGACGCCCGTTCGCCGTGCGGTTCCCCGGTCCGGGTTTCCGCCGCGACAGGGGTCAACCTGTGATGGCGAACACATGAGCCACAGCGTGATCGTCTCGTAACATTGGCGCATGTCTTCGACCGAGTCGCCGTCCGTAACGGCCGCCAGTGTCCTCCCGAAGGTGGCGTCCGTCCGGGTCGGCGAGGGCGAGCGGCTGAGGTCGGTGGGGCTGCCGGGGGTCACCCTGTCGGTGCGTTCGCGGCGCCCCGCGCGCGAGGCGCTGCCGCCCGCGCTGTACGTCCACGGGCTCGGCGGTTCCTCGCAGAACTGGTCCACCCTGATGAGAGAGCTGGACGGCGTCGTCGCCAGCGAGGCGCTCGACCTGCCCGGCTTCGGTGACTCCCCGCCCCCGGACGACGGCAACTACTCCGTCACGGGGCACGCGCGCGCGGTCATCCGTTATCTGGACGCCGCCGAGCGCGGTCCTGTCCACCTCTTCGGCAACTCCCTCGGCGGAGCGGTCGCCACGCGCGTCTCCGCCGTACGACCCGATCTCGTACGCACCCTGACGCTGGTCTCGCCCGCCCTGCCGGAGCTGCGCGTGCAGCGCACCGCGATGCCCACGGCGCTGCTGGGCGTGCCCGGGATGGCCGGGCTCTTCACCCGGCTCACCAAGGAGTGGACGGCCGAGCAGCGCGTGCGTGGCGTGCTGGGGCTGTGCTACGGCGACCCCGGGCGGGTGACGTCGGAGGCGTTCCAGCAGGCCGTGGAGGAGCTGGAGCGGCGGCTGCAACTGCCGTACTTCTGGGACGCGATGGCACGCTCCGCGCGCGGGGTGGTCAATGCCTACACCCTCGGTGGCCAGCACGGGCTGTGGCGCCAGGCCGAGCGCGTGCTCGCCCCGACTCTGCTGATCTACGGCGGCCGTGACCAGCTGGTCGGCTACCGCATGGCCCGCAAGGCCGCCCGCTCCTTCCCCGATTCCCGCCTCCTGTCCCTGCCCGAGGCGGGGCATGTGGCGATGATGGAATACCCGGAGCTGGTGGCCGGAGCGTTCCAGGAACTCCTCGCGGAGAAGGGGGAGTTCGGGGGCGCGGGTGAGTCCGGGACTGTCGGCGCGACCCGGATCGCCAAGGCCGCGGCGCCCAGTGCCGGATCCGACACGACCGCGGGATCCGACACGACCGCCGGATCGGACACGAGCGCGGGATCCGACACGACCGCCGGGGGCGACGTCGCCGCCACGGGCGCGGGGAGCTGAGGGCCGAGGTGGGACGCCACAGCCGCCGCGGACCGGCCCCCAAGGACGACTCCGCCGACATAGCCGCCCGGCGAGGGGGACGGGGTTCTGCCCCCGGCACTCCGCGCGAGACGCGACAGCCCACCCTGCCCGGCCAGCGCCAGGCACTCGAGGGCGCTCCCCAGGGGTACGGCACACCGCGCACCGCCCAGGGCGCGCCCGGTTTCCCGCCGGGAGGCGCACCGCGCTTCGCTGACGGCACTCCGGCTCGGGGTGTGCCGCGCTTTCCGGATGGCACTCCGGCTCAGGCGGTGCCGCGCTTTCCTGGCGGCACGCCTGCCCACGGGACTCCGCGTCTGCCCGACGGCACGCCTGCCCCTGGCGTGCCTCGGCTTCCGGACGGCACGCCCGCCCACGGTGTTCCTCGGTTCCCGGGTGGGCCGGGGGCGCAAGGCGGTCGGCGTGTGCCTGAGGGGACTCCGGTGCACGGGACTCCGCGTCTGCCCGACGGCACGCCTGCCCCTGGCATGCCTCGGCTTCCCGATGGCACCCCTGCCCACGGTGTGCCGAGACTCGGCGGTGGTGCCGGGCAGGCCCGTGGCGGGCATCCCGAGCAGCGTGAAGTCGGCGGTGGCTGGGGGGAGTTCGCGGGGGCGGCCGGGTCCGGCGTCGGGGTTGCTCCCGGGGGGCGGCCGGGCGTTGGCGGGCCCGGTGTCGCCTTTCCGCGGCAGCGGCAGGGTGGGCCGGGCCGTCCCGGCGGTGGGCCCCGGCAGGACTACCTACAGGCCTTCGAGGAGGACGTTGACGTCTTCGCGCCCCGGTCCGGCCGTACGGAGTCCGCTCAGGAGCAGGAGTCGTACGACGCCGGTGCCGAGCCGGCGGCCGACGGGGGCGAGGCGCCTCCGGCCGGCCTGCCCGCGCAGCGCGGCGGCGGCAAGGGGCGGGCCTTCACGGGCATCGCGGCCGCGGCCGTCACCACCGTGCTCGCGGTCGTCGTCGCCGGGCACGTCACCGACCGCAACGACGACGCCGGCGCACGCTCGCAGTCCGCCACCGACCAGGCGCGCGGCACCCAGGTCCCCGGGCAGAGCACCCCGTCCGCCTCGCCGAGCGTGGCGACGCTGACGTACGAGCAGAAGATGGACCGGAAGTACCCGCTCGGCGTCACGCTGCAGGGCTCCGGAAAGTTCGACACCGTCCCGGGGTTCGACAAGGCGCCCGGCAAGGGCCAGAAGTACACCTACCGCGTCGACATCGAGCAGGGACTCGGCCTGGACGGCGAGCTGTTCGCCGCGGCCGTGCAGAAGACGCTCAACGACAACCGCAGCTGGGCCCACGGCGGCGCCCGTACCTTCGAGCGCGTCTCCTCCGGCAAACCCGACTTCGTGATCACGCTCGCCAGCCCCGGCACCACCGCCAAGTGGTGCGCCAAGTCGGGCCTGGACACCACGGAGGACAATGTCTCCTGCGACTCGGCGTCCACGGAGCGCGTGATGATCAACGCCTACCGGTGGGCACAGGGCAGCAAGACATACGGGGACAAAATCCACCCGTACCGGCAGATGCTCATCAATCACGAGGTGGGCCACCGGCTCGGCCACGGCCATGTGTCGTGCCAGAAGGACGGCGAGTTGGCGCCGGTCATGCAGCAGCAGACCAAGTTCCTCGACCACGACGGGATCCACTGCCTGCCCAACCCCTGGCCCTATCCCGGGAGTTGACAGGGGCCGCCGGGTCGCATTGGCATGAGCAGCAAGGACGCGACCGTCTGGACGTACACCCTGAAGAAGGGACTCGAGTACGAGGGCGGCACCCCGATCGAGTCCATCGCCGATCCGCTCCGCGCGCGGGGGAGGGACCGGCAGCGCATCCGGGGGCGCGTGGTCGAACTGCTGGAGCGCGTCGGGCTCGAAGCGGCCCACTACGACCGCTACCCGCACGAGTTCAGCGGCGGACAGCGCCAGCGCGTCGGCATCGCCCGGGCGCTCGCCGCCGACCCGCGCGTCATCGTCTGCGACGAGTCCGTCTCGGCGCTCGACGCCACGACGCAGGCCCAGGTGGTCGAACTGCTCGGCGAGCTGCAGCGCGAACTCGGCCTGGCGCTGGTGTTCATCGCGCACGACCTCGCCGTCGTGCGCCAGGTCAGTGCCCGGGTCGCGGTGATGCGCCGCGGACAGGTCGTCGAGTCCGGAACCGTCGACGAGGTGTACGACGCCCCGCGCGAGCCGTACACCAAGCAGCTCCTGGCCGCCGTGCCCGCGCTCGACCCGGAGCTGGCGGCGGTGCGGCGGGCGGCCCGGCGGGAGCCGGCCGTGGCGTAACGTTTCGAACGTGGTCGATCACCGTCTGCTCTCCTAGCGCGACGGAACGCTACCCGCACGCGAAAGTTACGACCGTTCACCCCTTTTGGTGGCGCGATGGACAACCGTCCGTCGCGCCACCGCCATGTCCGCATACGTTCGTCCCGTTGCGAGCCGCCAGGACCAGGGCGGCTCCCACTCACGGGAGATCGGGGGTGCACACGTGCGCATCGGACTGCTTACGGAGGGTGGCTATCCGCATGTGAGCGGTGACGCCGGGCTCTGGTGCGACCGGCTCGTGCGCGGGCTCGCACAACACGAGTTCGACCTCTACGCGCTCAGCCGCAGCCGACAACAGGAGGATGCGGGCTGGGTCCCGCTCCCCGAGCAGGTCAGCAGGGTGCGTACGGCCCCGCTGTGGACGGCCGAGGACGACGAAGTCGCGTACGGGCGGCGCGCGCGCCGGCGCTTCACCGAGTGCTACGGGGAACTGGTCGGGGCCTTGTGCGCCGGATCCGACACCACTTCCGGTGATGCGTCCGCTCAACAGGCGGACCGTTTCGGCGACGCTCTGTACGGCCTCGCCGAACTCGCCCGCGACGAGGGCGGACTGGTCGGCGCGCTCCGCTCCGACACCGCCGTCCGCACCCTGGAGCGCGCCTGCCGCGCCCCCGGCGCGCTGCGCACGGCACGCGAGGCGCGCGTACCCGACCTGCTCACCGTCACGGCGCACCTCGAACGCGCCCTGCGCCCCCTCTCCCTCGACTGGTACGGCGACGACGGCCTCGGCGCGGCCGACCTCTGCCACGCCACCGCCGGCGGTCAGGCAGCCCTGCCCGGACTCCTCGCCCGGCACTTCGCCGGCGTACCACTGCTGGTCACCGAGTACGGCGTGCAACTGCGCTCGCACTACCTGGCCCTGGGTCCCGACGCCGCCGCCCCCGCCGTACGCGCCCTGCTCGCCGCCTTCCACGGCCATCTGGCCACCGAGGTCTACCGGCGGGCCGCGATCCTCACACCCGGCAACGCCCACACCCGCCGCTGGCAGGAGCGGTGCGGCGCCGACCGCACCAGGATCCGCACCGTCCACCCGGGTATGGACGCCACCCGCTTCGCGGAGGTCGGCGAGTCCCCGGACCGCGCCGACGCGGACACGCTCGTCTGGGTCGGGCGCGTGGAACCCGCCAAGGACCTGGTCTCCCTGCTGCACGCCTTCGCCGAGGTCCGCAAAGAGGCGCCGAAGGCCCGCCTGCGGATCGTCGGCGCGCCCGCGGGCCCCGAGGGCCCGGCCTACCTGCGCCACTGCCGGGCCCTGGCCGCCCAGCTCTTCCCGGACGAGGCGGAGGGCGTGCACGCGGTCGGCGACAACCCGGTCTCCTTCGAGCAGATCGGCGACCCCGAGGCCCCGACGCTGCCCGACGCGTACGCCGGCGGCGCCGTCGTCGTCCTCTCCAGCGTCGTCGAGGGCTTCCCGATCAGCCTGGTCGAGGCCATGTTCTGCGGACGCGCCACCGTGTCCACCGACGTCGGCGCGGTGGTGGAGGTCATCGGCGGCACCGGCCTCGTCGTGCCACCGCGCAATCCGCGGGCGCTCGCCGAAGCGTGCGTGGCGCTGCTGCACGACCCCGAGCGCCGTGAGCGCCTCGGTGCCGCCGCCCGCGCCCGCGCGCTCGAACTGTTCACCGTCGAGCAGAACGTCGCGGCTTTTCACGGCATCTACCTGGAGATCGTCTCGCGCTGCCCGGTACGCCGCGTCGTCCTCGACGAGGCGGGCGCGCCCCTGCCGTTCGCCGCCCCGGCCGAGGCCCACGTCCCGGTCCACTGGACCGGCCCCACGGCCCCTGTACTGACCCGGGGTGTTCCGGGCTGGGCGGCGGGCGGCCCGGTCCGCGCGACCCCGCTGGCGGCTCCGGAGGGGGCGCGGTGAACGGCTCCGGCGGGCTGGACGACACCCGCGACACCCGCGACACCCACGGCGACTGGGACGACTGGGACGTCATGAGCCGGCCGGGCCGGCAGGACCGTCCCGCGATGCCGAGCGGCGCCGACACCTGGGACGAGCGGTCGGGGGAGTGGCCGGCCGGTGCGCAGACGCACGGCAGCGCGAGCGGGGAGGAGCCCGTGCATGCGGGGGCCTCCGCCGGGCCGGGGCCCAAGCCGCCCTCGGCAGCCGGGACTTCCTCCGGAGCGGCTCGCCCGCGCACGCCCTCGGCGCCCGTGGGGGCCGCAGCGGACTCCGGGTCCGGCAGGAGCCGTAGACCCACCGCCCGGCGCGGTGCCGCCGACCCCGTGAAAGCCCTGCTGCACCGTCACCGGGAGCTGTGCGAGCGGGCCGTGGACCCGCTGGAGATCGCCGCCGGGCTGGAGGCCCACGGGGTCACCGACCGCACCGCCGCCCGCTTCCGGCACCGCGACGTCTTCTCGCTCGCCGAGGAGCTGTACGCGCGCGTGCCCCGCGACGGCACCCCACGCCCCCAGCCCGAGCTGCTGCGCGCACCCCGTGTCCGTGCCGACTGGGTCCTGCTCACCCTCCTGCCCGGGGCGCTCGGCGCGGCCGTCGTGACCGGGCTGCACCTCACCCAGGGCCGGCCCCGCCTGCTGGTGGCCCTCGGTGGCCTCCTCGCCGTCGGCCTCGCCGTCCGCGCGGCCCTGCGCCGCGGCCCCCTCGCCACCGAACCCGGCACACCCCCGTGGCGGACGGCGACCGGCACACGCGCGTGCACCCTCTGGCTGCTCGGGTACGCCCTTCTCGGCGACGGACTCCTGCAAGCGGTCGTGACCGGCGGCCCCGACGACCTGCCCACCGGTATCCCCGACGGCCCCTGGCCGGTGGCCGTCGCCCCCGCCCTGGCGCTCACCCTGGCCTGCGCCCCGGCCGCCTGGTGCGCCCACCTCCTCACCACCGGTGCCCGCCGCAGGCTCGCCGGCAGCCGGGGCCTGGAGGACTTCACGGCCGCCGCCCGGCCCCTGCTGCTCGGCGCGTTCGCCCTGTTCCTGGCCGCCCTCACCGCTCTGCTCGCCCTGTGCGGCGCCGTCCTCGACGAGAGCGCGGCCTACCCACAGGCCCTCACCCTGGGCGCCCTCCTGCTGCCCGCCCGCCTCCTCACCGTGCACCACCACCGGCACGCCCCCGCCCTGACCCTGGGCGCGGCGGCAGCCGTCGAGGTGGCGGCCCCCGCCCTGCTCCTGGCCGGCCGACTGCCCGGCTGCACCTTCCTGGCGACCCCCGTCCAGACCCTGGTGGACGCCTGGGGCCCGGCCGCCGTCCCGGCGCTCGCCTGCGGCACCGCGGCCCTCGTCCTGCTGGTCCACGCCCTGCGCACCCTCACCCGGGCCTCGGCCCACGCGCCGACGGGAGCACCCGGGTGAACCTTCCGCCACCGGCCCGAACCGAGCCTGCCGCCACCCGCCCCGAGCTGGCAGCACCTGGCCGCGGTCGAGGCCGCGGGCGCCCGGCCCACCGCCGGAGGCAACCGCATCACCCCTTAGAAGGAGAAGACCAGATGACCACCTCCCGACACGGAGCGTCCGGAGCGTCCGGAGCGTCCGGAGCCTTGGGAGCAGCCGGAGCGCACACCCCGGGAGGCGCCCGATGAGGGTCCTGCTGATCGGAGCGGGCGGATACATCGGCCGCTTCGTCGCCGACCGCCTGCTCGCCGACCCGGCCGTCCAGCTCACCGCCCTAGGCCGCGGCGACGACGCCGACGTCCGCTTCGACCTCGCCACCGGCAGCCCCGGAGCGCTCACCCGCTTCCTGGACGCGGTCCACCCCGGAGTCGTCGTCAACTGTGCCGGCGCCACCCGCGGCGGCGCCCGCGAGCTGACCCGGCACAACACCGTGGCCGTCGCCACCGTCTGCGAAGCCCTGCGCCGCAGCAGCTGCAGCGCGCGTCTGGTACAGATCGGGTGCGGCTCCGAGTACGGCCCCAGCCAGCCCGGCTCCTCCACCGCCGAGGACGCCGTGCCCCGCCCCGGCGGCCCGTACGGCGTCAGCAAACTCGCCGCCACCGAACTGGTTCTCGGCTCCGGTCTCGACGCCGTCGTCCTCCGGGTCTTCTCACCCGCCGGACCCGGCACCCCGGCCGGCTCCCCGCTCGGCCGGCTCGCCGAGGCCATGCGCCGCGCCATGCAGTCCGGCGACGGTGAACTCAAACTCGGCGGCCTCGGTGTCCAGCGCGACTTCGTCGACGTCCGTGACGTCGCCCGCGCCGTGCACGCCGCCTCTCTCTCTGCCGCGCAGGGCGTCATCAACATCGGCTCCGGCCGCTCCGTCCGGCTCCGCGACGCCGCCGCTGTTCTTGCCCGGGTCGCCGGATACGGCGGCGCCCTCCACGAACTCGACGCCCCTCCCGGGCCGTTGCGCAGCACCATCGGGCACCCCCGCACCGACGCCGACCACGCGTCCCCGGTCGCCTACCCCTACCCGGACGGCTGCGGCAGCTGGCAGCAGGCCGATGTGCGCACCGCCCGCGACCGGCTCGGCTGGCGTCCCCGGATCAACCTCGAAGAATCCCTGGCCGACATCTGGATGGAGGCGGCATGCCGCATCTGACCAGCACCACAGCGGGCACCACCAGCACCGGCATCCGTACCGCCCTCGGCATCCCCGGCTACGCGCATCCGCTCGTCGCCCCGGCCCAGTGGGCCGAACTCGCCCGCCCCGGCACCCCCCTGGACTGGGTCGTGCTCAACGTCGCCGCCGGGCCCGGCACCCGCCCCGACCCGCACTGCCTGGAAGCCGCGGGCCGGGTGCGCAACGCGGGCGTCCGCGTCCTCGGCCACCTGGACCTCGCCCACGGCGCCCGCCCTCTCCCCGACCTGCTCACGGACGCGCACCGCCACCTCGACTGGTACCGCGTCGACGGCTTCCTGCTGGACCGCACCCCCACGGACCGCGTCGCGCTCCCCGAGGTCCACCGCGCGATCACCGCGCTCCGGGCGATCAGTGACACGTCCCACATCGTCCTCGGCCACGGCAGCCACCCGCACCCGGGGTACGCGGACGACGCCGACCAGCTGGTGACCTTCTCCGGGCCCTGGTCCGACTACCGCTTCTCGCAGGTCGCCGAGTGGACCGCCGACTACCCGCCCGACCGCTTCTGCCACTTCGTGCACGGCGTACCCCTTGGTCATCTGGAGGAGGCGCTGCGCATCGCGAGGTGGCAGGGCGCGGCGACGATCTACTTCACGGACCGCACCGACCGCGGTGGCCGCACCGACCCCTGGGAGACCGTGCCCGGCTACTGGGACGAAATCGTCTCGCGGGTCGGAACGGGTGTCTCGGAATGAAGAAGGCCGTGGCAGTGTTACGGGGAGAACAACCGTAGTGATTGACCGACCAACGGAGTCCCCGTGTCGCTGCCACCCCTGGTCGAGCCAGCTGCTGAGCTCACCGTAGACGAGGTCCGCCGGTACTCCCGCCACCTGATCATCCCCGACGTCGGGATGGACGGGCAGAAGCGGCTGAAGAACGCCAAGGTGCTCTGTGTGGGCGCCGGCGGCCTGGGCTCGCCGGCGCTGATGTACCTGGCCGCCGCGGGCGTGGGCACCCTCGGCATCGTGGAGTTCGACGAGGTCGACGAGTCGAACCTGCAGCGCCAGATCATCCACAGCCAGGCCGACATCGGCCGCTCCAAGGCCGAGTCCGCGCGCGACAGCGTCAAGGGCATCAACCCGTACGTGAACGTGATCCTTCACGAGGAGCGGCTGGAAGCCGACAACGTGATGGACATCTTCAGCCAGTACGACCTGATCGTCGACGGTACGGACAATTTCGCGACCCGCTACCTGGTCAACGACGCCTGCGTGCTGCTGAACAAGCCGTACGTGTGGGGCTCGATCTACCGCTTCGACGGCCAGGCCTCGGTCTTCTGGTCCGAGCACGGCCCCTGCTACCGCTGCCTCTACCCGGAGCCCCCGCCGCCGGGCATGGTCCCCTCCTGCGCCGAGGGCGGTGTGCTGGGCGTGCTGTGCGCGTCCATCGGCTCCATCCAGGTCACCGAGGCGATCAAGGTCCTCACCGGCACCGGTGAGCCGCTGGTCGGCCGCCTGATGATCTACGACGCCCTGGAGATGCAGTACCGCCAGGTCAAGGTCCGCAAGGACCCGAACTGCGCGGTCTGCGGCGAGAACCCGACCGTCACCGAGCTCATCGACTACGAGGCCTTCTGCGGCGTCGTCTCGGAGGAGGCCCAGGAGGCGGCGCTCGGCTCGACGATCACTCCCAAGCAGCTCAAGGAGTGGATCGACGACGACGAGAGCATCGAGATCATCGACGTCCGCGAGCCGAACGAGTACGAGATCGTCTCCATCCCGGGCGCCAAGCTGATCCCGAAGAACGAGTTCCTCCTCGGCACCGCCCTCGAAGGCCTCCCGCAGGACAAGAAGATCGTCCTGCACTGCAAGACGGGTGTCCGCAGTGCGGAAGTCCTTGCCGTCCTGAAGTCCGCCGGCTTCGCGGACGCCGTCCACGTGGGCGGCGGCGTGATCGGCTGGGTCAACCAGATCGAGCCGCACAAGCCGGTCTACTGATCACCGGCCCGCCGAACAGCGGGACAGAACAGGCCCACGGCTCTGACCAGTTCAGACGCCGTGGGCCTCTGTCGTTCCTACTTCAGGTTGACGGTTTGCGTTTCGGTGCCGGTGCTCGCCGGCCTTGTGATCGTGATGCTCTTGCCGAACGTGTGCTGTTCGTTGTCACTGTCCACGCAGGTGACCTTGACGTTGGCCTGCAGGCCCTTCTGCGGAACCTTCGTGAAGGTCACCGAGTAGGACTCCGACACGTTTTCGCCGGAGAGCTGATCCGACGCGGTCTTCCCCTTGGCGACTATGGTCACGTCAGTCGCCGAGGAATCCTCGAATCGCTCGCAGCTCGCGGTTCCCGCCACGGTGACCCTGGCTGAATTCGGATTGCCGTGTGCCGTACCGGTCGCTGCCGCAGGAACGACGACTGCCAGCGAGGCCACGACCATGGCGGAGCCGAGCCTGTTCGCCTTGTTGCTGAAATCCCGCATTCCAGTCTCCACTTGTGAGCTTCGGACCGCGCTGACGAGGACGTCGGGCTACGTGAACCCGGGTATGGCGTCGCATCGCCACTGCGGCGTGCCGTCGCGTGGTGGTTGCGCCTCCCGAGGGCATGACCGAACGCACGCTGCTTGTGCGTGAGGCCGGTTGTGCTGCGCGCGGGGTGGCGCGGAGTGTCATGGTGGCCGGTGCGTTCCGGCTTCCGACGCCCGTCAATCCGCTTGCCGGCTGCGACGAGGCCAGCCGTGGCGTCTACAGTCCGACCGTAGCGACTCCCGAATAGTATGTCCACTTATGGGCTAGTTGTTGTAATTGATTCCTCAACTGCCGTGCCCTGCCGCGCTTCTGACCCGGAACGCGGGTCGTGGGCGGGGCGCCGGCCGTCGTCAGGAGCAGACCGTGCCGTCCTTCGGTACCGTCCCGTCGAGCAGGTAGGCGTTCACCGCCGAGTCGACGCAGTCGCTCCCGTTGCCGTACGCCCCGTGTCCCTCGCCCTTCCAGGTGAGCTCCACGCCGACGCCCTTGCCCAGCTCGTCGGCCATCCGGCGGGCACCCTCGTACGGCGTCGCCGGGTCCCCGGTGTTGCCGACCAGCAGGATCGGTGCCGCACCCGGCGCGCCGACCTCGGGGGTGTCGTACTGGCCCGGCACCGGCCAGTCGTGGCACCAGCCGGCCGTGTCCCAGCCCAGGAAGTCACCGAAGACGGGTGAGATCCGCTCGAACTCCGGCAGCAGCTTCTTCGTCTGCGCGAGCGTCGGCCGCTGCCTGTCGTCGAGGCACGATATGACCCGCTGGGCGTGGCCCCTGGTGCCGTAGTGCCCCGAGGCGTCCCGCTCGTTGTAGTCGTCCGCGAGCGCCAGCAGCTGTGAACCGTCGCCCTGCTCGGCCGCCTTGAGCGCGCTGGTCAGTCGGGGCCATCCGGCCTCGCTGTACAGGGGCACGATGATGCCGGTGACCGCGAGCGTCTGGTTCAGCTTCCGCCCGGACGACGTGGGCAGCGGCTTCGCGTCGAGCCGTCGGAGCAGGTCCACGATCTTGCGGGAACCCTGCTTCGGGTCCTGGCCGGTGGACTTCAGGTAGTCGTCCAGGGCCCGTTGGAAGCCGCGGGCCTGGTTCTCGGCGTGGCCCACCGTGTCCGCGGTCGGGTCGACCACCGCGTCGAGGATCAGTCTGCCGACCCGCTTCGGGAACAAGTGGGCGTACACGCCGCCCAGTTCGGTGCCGTAGGAGATGCCGAAGTAGTGCGTCGTCCGGTCGCCGAGCACCTGCCGCATCAGGTCCATGTCGCGCGCGGTGTCGGTCGTCGAGACGTGCGCCAGCAGCGGGCCGGCGGCCTTCTGGCACCCCTTGCCGAAGTCGGTCGCGTCCTGCAGGTACGCCTTCTCCTCGGCCGGGGTGTCCGGGGTGATGTCCACTCCCTCGGCGGCCTCGATGTCCCGGTCGGCGCGGCAGCGTATGCCCTCGCTGGCGCCGACCCCGCGCGGGTCCCAGCTCACCAGGTCGTAGTGCTCGCGCAGCTTGGAGACGGTGGCCCCGTAGTACGGCATGACCGAGACGCCGGAGCCGCCGGGGCCGCCGAAGTTGAACAGCAGCGAGCCGATCCGGTCGCTCCCGGTCGCCTTCGCGCGGATAAGGGCGAGGCCGATCGTCCTGCCGCCCGGCTTCGACCAGTCCAGCGGGACCTTGAGCGTGGCGCACCGCCAGTCGTCGCTCGGAGCGCCGGAGTCTTTGGTGGCCTTGCAGCGGTGCCAGTCGAGGTGCTGCGAGGTGAGCGAGGCGGGGAGGTCCGCCGTGGACGGTGGCGCCGACGCCGGAGCTCGGCCGGTCTCCCCGGCCGAGCTGGTCCCCTTGCCCTCGTCGCGGCCCCCGTCCGACGAGCCGCCGCCGCATCCGGCCACCAGCAGTGCTGCGGCCGCGGCGGCCGTCCACCGCAGGAATCGAGACATGCGCACCCCCTCGCAGGCCCTCCGCGTCGTGTCGCGGCGGGCGTTCAGGCCATGGTAGGCGGAGCGGGATCAGCCCGCGGCAGCCTGTGGATAACCGTCTGACCTGCGGCTTTACAAGGATGGTTGGACGATTGTTCAGGGATTCCCGGATTCTAGGAGCAGACCGTGCCGGCCTTCGGCACCTTCCCGTCCAGCAGGTAGTCATTCACCGCGCTCTGCACGCACTTGTTCTTGCTGTCGTACGCCCCGTGCCCCTGGCCCTTGTACGTCAGCTCGACGCCGACGCCCTTGCCGAGCGCGTCCACCATCTGCTTCGCGCCCGCGTACGGGGTGGCGGGGTCGCCGGTGTTGCCGACGACGAGGATGGGCGCCGACCCCGGCGCGCTGACGTCGGGGTGGTCGGCTGCCCCGGGCACGGCCCAGTCGGTGCAGCTGACCATGCCCCAGGCCAGGTAGTCCCCGAACACCGGGGAGGCGGCACGGAACTCGGGCACCCTCTGCTGGACCTGGTCCGCGGTGTACCGCGGTTTCTCGTCGGAACAGTTGATGGCGATGTTGGCCGCGGTGATGTTGCTGTACTCGCCGTTCTCGCTGCGCCCGTTCATCGAGTCGGACAGCAGCATCAGGATCTTGCCGTCGCCCTCGTAGGCCTGCTCGAGCCCCTCGGTGAGGTACTCCCAGAAGTCCTTGGAGTACAGGGACTGCGCGATGCCGTTGGTCGCCGCGGTCTGGGTCAGCTGCCGCGGGAAGATGCCGGGGATCGGCTTCTTCTCCAGGCCCGCCAGCAGTTTGGCGATACGGTCCTTGACCTCCTGCGGGGTGTCGCCGATGGGGCACTCGGTCGTCTTCGAGGTGCAGGCCTCGGCGAAGTTGTCGAGCGCGAGCTGGAAGCCCTTGGCCTGTCCGAGCGCGCTCTGCTCGGGGTTCAGGGTGGGGTCGACCACCGCGTCGAAGACCGCCCGGCCGACGTTCTTCGGGAACAGGTGCGCGTAGACGCCGCCGAGTTCGGTGCCGTAGGAGATGCCGAAGTAGTGCAGCTTGTCGTCGCCGAGGACCTGGCGCATCAGGTCCATGTCGCGGGCCGCGTCGGTGGTGCGCACATGCGGCAGGGTCTGCTTGGAGTTCTTCTCGCAGGCCGAGTTGAACTGTTTGGTGCGGTCCAGCAGCTGGGCGCGCTCGGCACTGTCGTCGGGGGTCGCGTCCTGCTGGAAGAACTCGTCGAGCTGGGCGTCGCTCTCGCACTTCACGGGCGCGCTGCGGCCGACCCCGCGCGGGTCGAAGCTCACCAGGTCGTAGCGGGTGTTCAGGGCGGCGTAGTCCGCGCCGAAGGCGGGCAGCGTGGCGACGCCGCTGCCGCCGGGGCCGCCGAAGTTGAACGCGAGCGAACCGATCCGCCGGCTCGGGTCGCCGGTGGCCTTGGCACGGATCAGGGCGATGTCGATGGTGTCGCCCTTGGGATCGCTCCAGTCCCGGGGCGCCTTCATGGTGGCGCACTGCCACTTGGCGCCGCTGGGCAGCGGGGACGGAGAGGTGCCGCCGCCCTCCGCCTCGGACGGTGCCGGGCAGTCCTTCCAGTCCAGCTTCTGTGCCGGCAGGTCCCCGTCCTTGGCGCCCTCGCTGCATCCGGCCAACAGAGCGGCCAGCACCACGGCGCTGGTGGTCAGAGCGGCGGCACGCAGCCGGATGGGGTTCGCCATACATCCATCCTGCGCGCGCGCACGCCGGGGCGCGCGGGACGCGAGCCGTACGAGGTACGCCCCTGGCCTGCAGCGCAGGCCCGTTCCGCGACGCCGCCCCTACAGGGCACCCTTGCGCGTGAGCTGGTTGAAGGCGAGCCAGCCGGGCAGCACCGGAAGCCACAGCGTCAGCAGCCGGAACAGCAGGACGGCCGGCGCGGCGACCTCCTTGGGGAGACCGACGGCGATCAGGCCGAGCGTCAGGCTCGCCTCGACCGCGCCGACGCCGCCCGGGGTGGGCGCCGCGGAACCGAGCGCGTTTCCGGCGAGGAAGACCACGGCGACACTGGCGATGCTCAGCGAGGCCGAGTTGTCGCCGAACGCCCGGATGGAGGCGTCCAGGCACATCACGAAGCAGAAGGTCAGCAGCAGCATGCCGCCGATGCCGGTGACCAGCTTCTGCGGCCGCTGGAGCACGTCGAGCATGCGCGGCACGACACCGGCGAACAGCGACCTCACGCGCGTGACGACGAATTTCCGCAGGAACGGCACAGAGGTCACCACGAGCACCAGCACCGCCACGGTCAGCAGCCCCGCGATGACCGTCCGGGACGGCGACAGCGACGGCGTCTTCTCGGTGCCGGTCAGGTAGCCGAAGGACAGCAGCATCAGGATGTGGCAGCCGAGCCCGAACAGCTGCGACGCCCCGACGCTCGCCACCGCGAGCCCCGGGCGCACGCCCTGGCGCTGCAGGAAACGCGTGTTCAGGGCGACACCGCCGACCGCCGCCGGAGCGACGATCTTCACGAAGGACCCGGCGACCTGGGCGGCCACCGTCCGCAGGAACGGCACCCGCTCCGGCACGAACCCCAGCAGGGCCATCGCGGCGGCCACGTAACTGAGCGCGGAGAACAGCACCGCGGCGATCACCCAGCCCCACTGGGCGTTGGCGATCAGCGGACCGAACTCGATGTGGGTGAGCTGGGTCAGCAGGAAGTACGCACCGATGGCACCGGCGATGAAGCTGATCAGCGTGCGCGGCCGCACCCGCTCCAGACGGGCCGGCTCCACGGGGGCCTGCGGCCTGATCCGCAGCACCTCGTGGCGGATCTGCGTGAGCAGATCCTCCTCGCGGGCCTCCTCGAGTGCCTCGTCCAGGGCCCGCTTCTCCGCCCGCTGCTCGGCCCGGACCGTCTTCTTGTCACGCTTTTCGAGCACGGGCCCGGCCGCCTCGGAGGCCTCCGCCAGCCGGGCCTGCTTGGCCTGCCGGGACGCCTCCAGCACCGCCTCGCGTTCACGCTGGGCCCGCTCCCGGCCCAGCTTGCGCAGGGTCGCGCGCGTGGAGCGGGTCAGCGCGATGGGCTGCAGCATCGGCAGGCAGTCGGCGACCGCGTCCGGGCCGAGCACCCCGACGGCCGAGGCCACGGCCCGCTCGGCGCCCACCCGCAGACCGAGCGTGGTGACCAGCTGCGCGACGTCCATGCGCAGCAGCAGATCGCCGGCCGCGATCTCACCGCCGCGCAGCTCGGCGAGGATCACCTTGCCGGAACGATCCACCAGTATCGCGTCACCGGCCAGCCTGCGGTGCGCGATGCGCCGGGACTGCAGCGCCTGCACCTGGTGCCAGGTGTGGCGCAGCAGTTCGTCGGTGATCTCCTCGTCCGGCAGCGAGTCCAGCGTGCGCCCGCCGGTGTGCTCGTAGACGAGCATCACCGCGTCCGGGCCGAGTTCGGAGGTGGCGATCAGCTTGGGCGCGTTGGCGCCCGCCGCGATCGCCGCGTACGCGAGCAGTGCCTCCTGCTCCAGTGCCTGGCGCAGCGACTGGAGGCTGGAACGGGTGGCGAAGCCGCGCAGGGTCAGGTTGCGCCAGGCGCGGTAGAAGAAGCCCTGGGCCTGCTGCTCCCGGTCGACGACCGTGACGTCCAGCGGCGGGCCGTCCTCCAGGGTGACGAAGTAACGCCGTCCGCGGTCGCCGTTCTCCTCCACGGACTCCTCGCGGGCCGCGCTGACGGGGTGGAAGCCGACGTGCCTGAGGCCCGCCATCAGGGTCCGGCCGGTGGGGCGGACATTGGGCGAGCCGACCGCGTACAGCGTGCCGTAGGCGACGGTCCAGCCGATCAGCACCGTGAGGATGATCGAGAACGGGGTCGTGTAGCCGGTGACCAGCATCGAGAACGCGTCGAGCAGCAGCACCATCCACAGCACCGCGCGCCATCTGGGTCGGCGGGACATGCCGACGGCCGTCATATAGGCGATGACGGGCGCGAGATAGCCGTGCACCGGGTCGGTCAGGGCGTGGATGTCGCCCGGTGAGGGCTGGGTCAGCGCCTCCTGGATGGAGTCCGGGGCGGCTCGGGCGACCCACAGGTCGGTGGCGAGGGTCACTCCGTGTGCGAGGACGGCCGCCAGGACGCCGTCGGCGATCCGTAGCCCGTCCCGTTTGATCAGCCGCTCGATCGCGAAGGCGACCGGCACCAGGAGGATCGCGATGCTGGACGCGAGTCCCGCGATCTTGATCAGCAGGTCCGGGGCCTGCCCGGTGCCTTTGTTGATGTCCTGTTCGAGGCCCGAGGTGGTGCCGTGCGCGAACGCGGCGATCGCGAGCAGCACGACGATGGCGAGCACGCCCACCAGGAAGCGCATGAGGTCGGAGGGGCGGTGCACGCGCGCGGGGAGCAGCGGTTCGTCGCCCTCGACCTCCTCCGGATGAGGATCTTCGTCACCGGAGCCAGGGCCCTCGTCGGGGCGCGGGTCGCCGGGGACGTGTGCCCCCTCGGCGGCTCCGGTGACGTCGCCACGCGCACGCGTGCCGTCGTCGCGCGCACCGTCGTCCGTGGGCACGTCCTCGCGCGGGGCATCCGTGCGCACGTCCTCGCGCGGGGCACCGGTGTCGTCCGAGCTGGTCGCACCGGTGTCGACCTGGCCGGAGCGGGCGGTCTCGGGACGCGCGGAAGCGTCAGGGGTGCCCTCCGCGCCTTCGGGGTGCACGCCCTGCTGCATCATGGTCTCTTCTTGGTCTCGTATCACCGGTCACCGCCCGCACGATGGTGGCATGCCCCACCGGCACACGCGGGCATCAGGGTGCGGATGGGCGGTCGGACAGTCTGCCGGAAGCGCCGCCCGAGGGCGAGGGGCCCCGGCCCGGACTTCCGTGCCGCGTTGTCGGTGGGGTGCGGCAGGATGGGGCGAATGAGCGAGCAGAGCCCTGCCGAGGACACCCGAGAGGGGTACCCGGGCGCGTTGCCGGAGTACGCCGAGCGGGTCCTGGAGGTCGCCGAGCGGATTCCGCCGGGCCGGGTCATGACGTACGGCGATGTCGCCGAGTGGCTCGAGGACGAGGGGGGCGAGCGCGAAGCGCCTTCCGGCAAGGGTGGTGGGCGACGGGTGGGACCGCGCCAGGTCGGCCGGGTGATGGCCCTCTACGGGGGAGCCGTCCCCTGGTGGCGCGTGGTGCGCGCCGACGGGGCGCTGCTTCCCGGCCACGAGCTGCGTGCCCTCGATCACTACCGCGCGGAGGGCACGCCGCTGAAGGAGGCGGGCAGGAGCGCCGAGGGCCATCTGCCGCGGCTCGACATGAGACGTGCGCGATGGGACGGCGGCACGGTCGCGGAGGTTCACACCTGACAGCTTCCGCCATCGGATGCCGTCGAGGGGAACCCGTGGCCCGTACGAGGGACACGGGGGACGTCCGTGGCATGACGTACGTTCGTGAGGTGAGGGACCCACGTGACACGAGGGCCACGAGAGCCGCGAGGGAAGAAGCGGAAGCCCTGCTTCCGGCCGAGGCGGCGGCGTAGCGTCGGCTGCACGTGTCCCCCTCACCCCGCGGCCACCGCCTCGCACGCGTGACCGCCTGCCCACCAGCACAACCACCAGGACCGGCGAACCACGTGAGCTCCACTTCCTCCATCAGGCGCCTGCCGCACCCCCCGGTGCGGCAGGGGAGCCGTGGCGCTTACCGACTGGTCCGTACCCCGCCTGCCGAAGTGGATCCCCCTCGTCTTGACGCGGCACAGCGCGCCGTGGTTGACCACAAGACCGGACCACTCCTCGTTCTCGCAGGTCCGGGCACCGGCAAGACCACCACCCTGGTGGAGTCCGTGGCCGCGCGCATCGCCCGTGGCGGGGACCCGGAACGGATCCTGGTGCTGACGTTCAGCCGCAAGGCCGCCGTCGACCTGCGCGACCGCATGGCGCTGCGCATAGGCGCGGCCCGCGCGCCCCGGGCGACCACCTTCCACTCCTATTGCTACGCCCTGGTCCGCGCCCACCAGGACAGCGGCCTGTTCGTGGAACCGCTGCGCCTGCTCTCCGGCCCCGAGCAGGACGTCACCGTGCGCGAGCTGCTGGCCGGGCAGCCCGAGCTGCAGCGGCTCGGGCTCGACCATGTGAGCTGGCCGGACGAGCTGCGCGCCTGCCTGACCACGCGGGGCTTCGCCGACGAGGTCCGCGCCGTCCTCGCCCGCAGCCGCGAGCTGGGCCTCGGCCCCGGCGCACTGGACGCCTTCGCCCGCCGCATCGGCCGCCCCGACTGGCGCGCGGCCGCCGCCTTCCTCGCCGAGTACCTCGACGTCCTCGACCTGCAGGGCGTCATCGACTACGCCGAACTGGTCCACCGCGCGGTGCTGCTCGCCCACCGCCCCGAGGCCGCGGCACGGCTCGCCGCCCGGTACGACGCCGTGTACGTCGACGAGTACCAGGACACCGACCCCGCCCAGGTACGGCTCCTGCAGGCCCTGGCCGGCGGCGGCCGCACGCTGGTCGCCTTCGGCGACCCCGACCAGTCGATCTACACGTTCCGGGGCGCCGACGTGAACGGCATCCTGGACCTCCCGGCGGCCTTCCCGCGCGCGGACGGTCGCCCGGCCCCCGTCGAGGTGCTGCGCACCTCCCGCCGCTCCGGCGCCGCCCTGCTGGCCGCGACCCGCCTGATCACCCAGCGCATGCCGCTGCCCAGACTGCCCGCCGAGAAGGTACGCGCCCACCGTGGGCCGGCAGCCGTGCGCGACGGCGGCCGCGTCGAGGTCTACACGTACCCGACGGCAGGCACGGAACTGGACAACATCGCCGACATCCTGCGCCGCGCGCACCTGGAGGACGGCGTCCCCTGGAGCGACATGGCCGTCCTCGTACGCGCCGGCTCCCGCACCATCCCGACGCTCCGCCGCGCCCTCACCGCGGCCGGCGTCCCCCTGGACATCGACGGCGACGACCTGCCCCTGCGCCACGAGCCGGCGGTCGCCCCCCTGCTGACGGCACTCCGAGCGGTGGCGACGGCGGAGGCCGCGCGGCGCCCTGGTGAGGAGGCACGCGGCGAGGGGGAGGGGACCGGGGCGGATGCGGACGGTGCTGCCGACGTCGGCACGGATGCGCTTGCCGGGGCTGACACGGACGGTGCTGCCGACGCCGGCACCGATGCGGCCGCCGAGGCCGGCGCGGAGCACCCTGCCGTAGTTGGCACCGAGGTGCTTGCCGAGGCCGACGCGGACGGCCCTGCCGACACCGGCACCCGTGCGCCCGCCGCAGAGCCGGCCCCCGACGCGTACTGGCTCGACGCCGAGACCGCCCTCACCCTGCTCGCCTCCCCACTCGCCGGTATGGACACCGCTGACCTGCGTCGACTCGGGCGTGCCCTGCGCGAGGAGGAGCGGGTCGCCGGGAACCCGCTGCCGCCGCCCTCGGACGAGCTGCTCGCGCGGGCGCTCGCCGAACCCGAGCGCCTCGCGGCGCACGACCCGGCGTACGCGCGGGGGGCGCAGCGCCTCGGCGCGCTGCTCCGCAAGGCCCGTGAGCGCCTCGCGGGCGGGGGCACGGCCGAGGAGGCGCTGTGGGACCTGTGGGAGGGCACACCCTGGCCCACGCGCCTGGAGCGGGCCGCCCGGCGCGGCGGTGCGGCCGGCCGTAACGCGGACCGCGACCTGGACGCCGTGTGCGCACTGTTCGCGACCGCCGCGCGCGCGGAGGAGCGCATCGGTGGACGCGGCGCCCTGAACTTCCTGGAGGAGATCGACGCCGAGGACATCGCCGCCGACACCCTCACCCGCCGCGCCGTGCGCCCCGACGCCGTACGCCTGATGACCGCCCACCGCGCCAAGGGCCTGGAATGGCGGCTGGTGGTGGTCGCCGGTGTCCAGGAGGGGCTGTGGCCCGATCTGCGCCGCCGCGGTTCTCTCCTGGAGGCGGACCGTATCGGCCGTGACGGACTTGCCGAACCGCTCACCCCGGGCGCGCTGCTCGCCGAGGAGCGCCGCCTGTTCTACGTGGCCGCCACGCGCGCGCGTGACCGTCTCGTCGTCACCGCCGTGAAGGCACCGGCCGACGACGGCGACCAGCCCTCCCGTTTCCTGACCGAGCTGGGTGTCGAACCCCGGGACGTCACCGGCCGCCCGCGCCGCCCGCTGGCCGTGGCCGCGCTCGTTGCCGAGCTGCGCGCGACCACCGTCGACCCGCGCGCCTCGGCGGCCCTGCGGGAGGCCGCCGCCCGCCGTCTGGCGAGGCTCGCCGCGCTCGCCGACGAGGACGGCCGCCCCTTGGTGCCGTCCGCGCATCCCTACCGCTGGTGGGGCATGTTCGAGCCGACCGAGAGCAAGGTGCCGCTGCGCCACCACGACCAGCCCGTCGTGCTCTCCGGCAGCGCCCTCGACCAGCTCGCCAACACGTGCGCCCTGCAGTGGTTCCTGGGCCGCGAGGTGAAGGCCGACGCGCCCGCCACCACCGCCCAGGGCTTCGGCAACGTCGTCCACGTCCTCGCCGACGAGGTCGCCTCCGGCCGCACCCCGGCCGACCTCGACGTGCTCATGGAACGCCTGGAGTCGGTGTGGAACGCGCTCGCCTTCGACGCGCCCTGGAAGTCGGCGCAGGAGAAGGACAACGCGCGCGCGTCGCTCGAACGCTTCCTGAACTGGCACGTACTGGACCGCACCGGCCGCACCCCGGTGACGAGCGAGCAGGACTTCGACGTCACCCTCGAAGCGGGCGACTACCAGGTCCGCATCCGTGGCCAGATGGACCGCGTCGAAGCGGACGGCGAGGGCCGCGCCTATGTCGTGGACTTCAAGACCGGCAAGCAGGCGCCCAGCGCCGCCGAGGTGGCCCGCCATCCGCAGCTCGCCGTCTACCAGCTCGCCGTCCGTGAGGGCGCCGTGGACAACGCCTTCGACGGCGTACGTCCGGAGCCCGGCGGCGCGGAACTGGTGCATCTCAGGCAGGGCGCGGCCAAGCGGGACGGCGGCGAGAGCCTGCCCAAGGTGCAGGCCCAGGAGCCGCTGGCAGGGGAGTGGGTCGGCGAACTGCTGGCCACCGCCGCAGGCAAGGTCCTCGACGAGCGGTTCACCCCGACCACCGGCCAGCACTGCACGCACTGCGCGTTCCGCGCCTCCTGCAGCGCCCGGCCCGAGGGGCGGCACGTGGTCGAGTGACCTGTGCCAGGGGCGAGGGTGACGTACGGCACCACAGGCGCTGACCTGCGTCTCTTCCTCCCCGGGCGGCCGATCCGTCCTCGGATGTCAGTGCCCGCCGCTAGCCTCTGACGACATGCCCGCCCGTATCACCGACCCCGAGCAGCTCAAGGAGCTCCTCGGCATCCCGTTCACCCCGGAGCAGACGGCCTGCATCACCGCGCCGCCCGCACCGCAGGTGATCGTGGCCGGAGCCGGGTCGGGCAAGACCACGGTGATGGCGGCCCGCGTGGTGTGGCTGGTCGGCACCGGCCAGGTCGCCCCCGAACAGGTCCTCGGCCTGACCTTCACCAACAAGGCCGCGGGCGAGCTGGCCGAGCGTGTCCGCAAGGCACTGATCAAGGCCGGCGTCACGGACCCCGAGGTCATCGACCCGGACAATCCGCCCGGCGAGCCGGTGATCTCGACGTACCACGCCTTCGCCGGCCGTCTGCTGACCGACCACGGCCTGCGCATCGGCCTCGAGCCGACCTCCCGGCTGCTGGCCGACGCCACCCGCTACCAGCTCGCCGCGCGCGTGCTGCGCGAGGCCCCCGGGCCCTACCCGGCGCTGACCCGCTCCTTCGCCGACCTCGTCAGCGACCTGCTCACCCTCGACTCCGAGCTGGCCGAACACCTCGTGGCCCCCGACGAACTGCGCGCCTGGGACGCCGGCCTGCTGCGCACCCTGGAGGGCGCCAAGCTCACCAACGCCGACCTGCGCAAGGTCCCCGACACCGCGGCCGCCCGCCGTGAACTCACCGACCTCGTCGTGCGCTACCGGGCCGCCAAACGCGAACGCGACCTGCTCGACTTCGGCGACCAGATCGCCCTGTCCGCCCGCCTCGCCGGCGTCCGGGAGGTGGGCCGGCTGCTGCGCGAGGAGTTCCGTGTGGTGCTCCTGGACGAGTACCAGGACACCTCCGTGGCCCAGCGCGTCCTGCTGTCGGGCCTGTTCGGCGGCGGCACGGGCCACCCGGTGACCGCCGTCGGCGACCCCTGCCAAGCCATCTACGGCTGGCGCGGCGCCTCCGTGGCCAACCTGGACGACTTCCCCGAGCACTTCGCCCACGCCGACGGCAGCCCCGCCACCCGCCAGGCGCTCAGCGAGAACCGCCGCAGCGGCGGCCGCCTCCTCGACCTCGCCAACGGCCTCGCCGAACCGCTGCGCGCCATGCACGCGGGCGTGGAGGCCCTCCGCCCGGCCCCGGGCGCCGAACACGACGGCACGGTCCGCTGCGCCCTGCTGCCCACCCACGCGGAGGAGATCGACTGGATCGCCGACTCCATCGCCCACCTCGTACGCACCGACAAGGCCCCCGGCGAGATCGCCGTACTGTGCCGCACGGCCACCGACTTCGCCGAGATCCAGGGCGCCCTCGTCGCCCGCGACATCCCCGTGGAGGTCGTCGGCCTCTCCGGCCTGCTGCACCTGCCCGAGATCGCCGACCTCGTCGCCGTCTGCGAAGTCCTTCAGGACCCCGGGGCCAACGCTTCCCTGGTCCGTCTGCTGACCGGCCCGCGCTGGCGCATCGGACCCCGCGACCTCGCCCTCCTCGGCCGCCGCGCCCGCCTGCTGGTCGCTCACGCGCGCGTGGACGACGTCGACGACCCCGACCGCAGGCTCGCAGGGGCCGTCGAAGGCGTCGACCCGTCCGAGGTGATATCGCTCGCGGACGCCCTGGACACCTTCCTGGAGGCGCCCCTCGACGAGCGCGCATGGGACGACGACGGGCTGCCGTTCTCCCCGGACGCGCGCGTGCGCTTCGCCCGCCTGGCCGCCGAACTGCGCGACCTGCGCCGCTCCCTGTCCGACCCGCTGATGGACGTCCTGCACCGCGTCCTCGCCGTCACCGGCCTGGAGGTGGAGCTGTCGGCGTCCCCGCACGCGCTCGCCGCCCGCCGCCGCGAGACCCTGTCCAACTTCCTGGACATCGCGGCCTCCTTCGCGGCTGGCGACGGCGAGGCCACGCTGCTCGCCTTCCTCGGCTTCCTGCGCACCGCCGCCCAGTACGAGAAGGGCCTCGACAACGCCCTGCCCGGCGGCGAGAACACCGTCAAGGTGCTCACCGCGCACAAGTCCAAGGGTCTGGAGTGGGACGTCGTCGCCGTCCCCGGACTCGTCCACGGCACCTTCCCCAGCGCCCAGGGCCGCGAGAAATGGACCGCGCAGGCCAAGGTGCTCCCGCATGCCCTGCGCGGCGACACCGACACCCTGCCCGACGTCGACTCCTGGGACTCCCGGGGCATGAAGGCCTTCCACGAGGCCATGAAGGAGCACCAGCACACCGAGGAACTCCGCCTCGGCTACGTCACCTTCACCCGCCCCCGTTCCCTCCTCCTCGGCTCCGGGCACTGGTGGGGTCCGAGCCAGAAGAAGCCACGCGGACCCTCCGACTTCCTCCAGGCACTCCACGACCACTGCGCCGCCGGGTACGGAGAGATCGAGGCATGGGCCGACGAGCCCGCCGAGGACGAGGAGAACCCGGCTCTGCACACGGCCATCGCCGACCAGGTGTGGCCCCTGCCCCTGGACGACGCGGCCCTGGCCCGCCGCCGCGCGGCCGCCGAAACCGTCCTCACCCACCTGGACACCCTGGCCGCCCGGCAGGACGGCCACCCGCCCGCCACCCACGACCCCGCCACCGTCGACGACCCGGACTGGCCCGCCCCGCCCGACGATGAGGACCCCGACTGGCCCGCCCCGACGGACGACGAGGACCCGTACGGCGAAGCGTTCCCCTACGACGAGGACCCCTTCGCCGGAGAGACGCCGTACGACGAGGGCGTCGCGTCCCCGGAGGAGCCCGCCGACTGGGACTCCTGGACCGGCGAGCGGCCGACCGTCCCCCACCAGGCGCCCGCCCCGGCCGAACCCACCCGGGTCGGCGAACGCACCGCCGAACACACCCACGCCACCGAGCCCGGGCACCCCGCGCCCCTCACACCCGAGGAAGCCCGCGCCGTCGCCTCCTGGGACCGTGACCTCGACGCGCTCACGGGCGAGCTGCTGCGCGCCCGGCAGGCCGTCACGGACGTCCCCCTGCCGGCCACCCTGACCGCATCCCAGCTGCTGCTTCTCGCGGAGGATCCGGACGGGCTCGCACAGGAACTCGCGCGCCCCATGCCGCGCCCCCCGCAACCCGCCGCGCGCCGGGGCACCCGCTTCCACGCCTGGGTCGAAGCACGCTTCGAGGAACTGACGCTGCCCATGCTGGAGCCGCACGAGCTGCCCGGCAGCGAAGCCGAGATCGCCGACGAACGCGACCTCGAAGCCCTCAAGGACGCCTTCGAACGCACCGAATACGCCCACCGCACCCCGTACCGGATCGAGGCCCCCTTCCAGCTCACCCTCGCCGGCCGCGTCGTACGCGGCCGCATCGACGCCGTCTACCGCACCGGCGACGGCGACGCGGCGACCTACGAGATCGTCGACTGGAAGACCAGCCGCACCCGCAGCGCCGACCCCCTCCAGCTCGCCGTCTACCGGCTGGCCTGGGCCGAGCAGCAGGGCGTGCCGCCCGAATCGGTCACGGCCGCCTTCCTGTACGTGCGCACCGGCGAGGTCGTACGCCCCGAGAACCTGCCCGACCGAGCCGCCCTGGAACGGCTGCTCAACGGTGATCCAACCGAGTGACACACAAGAGGCACGTAAGGGATCCCGAGTGTGACGAACAGCCCGCCGAGGATGTCGGTGCGGGCCGATAGGCTCGTGAGCATGAGCCAGACCCCGGACAGCGCCGTCCGTACGTACATCGAGCAGCAGCGCGCCGCCTTCCTCGACGACCTCGCCGCATGGCTGCGCATCCCCTCCGTGTCGGCCCAGCCCGACCACGCGTCCGACGTACGGGACAGCGCCGACTGGCTCGCCGCCAAGCTCAAGGAGACCGGCTTCCCGACCGCGGAGGTCTGGCCGACCCCCGGCGCCCCGGCCGTCTTCGCCGAATGGCCCTCGGGCGACCCGCAGGCGCCCACCGTCCTTGTCTACGGCCACCACGACGTCCAGCCCGCCGCCCGCGAGGACGGCTGGGACAGCGAGCCCTTCGAGCCCGTCATCCGGGACAACCGCCTCTACGCGCGCGGGGCGGCCGACGACAAGGGCCAGGTGTTCTTCCACACACTCGGCGTCCGCGCCCACCTCGCCGCCACCGGCCGCACCGCCCCCGCGGTCAACCTGAAGCTGCTGATCGAAGGCGAGGAGGAGTCCGGCTCCGAGCACTTCCGGGCCCTCGTCGAGGAGCACGCCGACCGGCTCGCCGCCGACGCCGTGATCGTCTCCGACACCGGCATGTGGTCCGAGGACACCCCGACCGTCTGCACCGGCATGCGCGGCCTCGCCGAGTGCGAGATCCGGCTGTACGGCCCCGACCAGGACATCCACTCCGGTTCCTTCGGCGGCGCCGTCCCCAACCCGGCCACCGCCGCCGCCCGCCTGGTGGCCGCCCTGCACGACGAGCACGCGCGCGTGGCCGTCCCCGGCTTCTACGACGGCATAGCCGAGCTGACCGACCGCGACCGCGAGCTGTTCGCCGAACTGCCGTTCGACGAGGAGCAGTGGCTGCGCACCGCCAAGTCGTACGCCACCCACGGCGAGGCCGGACACACCACCCTGGAGCGCATCTGGGCCCGCCCGACCGTCGAGGTCAACGGCATCGGCGGCGGCTACCAGGGCCCCGGCAGCAAGACGATCATCCCCTCCTCGGCCATGGTGAAGCTGTCCTTCCGCCTGGTCGCCGGCCAGGACCCCGACCACATCGAGAAGGTCGTACGCGCCTGGGCCGCCGAGCAGGTACCCGCCGGGATCAGGCTCGAGATCAGCTTCGGCCCCGCCACGCGCCCCTGCCTGACCCCGCTCGACCACCCCGCGCTGCAATCCGTGGTCCGCGCCATGGGCCGCGCCTTCCAGAGCCCGGTCCGCTACACCCGCGAGGGCGGCTCCGGACCCGCCGCCGACCTCCAGGAAGTCCTCGGCGCCCCCGTCCTCTTCCTGGGCATCTCCGTCCCCTCCGACGGCTGGCACGCCCCCAACGAGAAGGTCGAACTCGACCTCCTCCTCAAAGGCGTCGAAACCAGCGCCTACCTGTGGGGCGACCTCGCCGAGAACTGGCGTCACGCACCCTGACCGACACGCGCCGTACGGGACCGCATGGCGCGCGGGGCACACTGGAGGGACCGCCCGCACGCCCCGCCCGAGCCCGCCCCGGTGCCCTCCCACCCACGCCCGCCCGAACCGCCCGCCGAAACGAACCTTTCCACTGGGGGAGTTGGAAGCACCCGTGACCACCTGGACCGACCACACCGCCGACCGACCCATCTCGCTGACCGCCCCGAGCGGCATCGACCGCGCCGCCCACCACCGGCTCGACGAGGCCTGGCTCGCAGCGGCATGGAGCCACCCCACCACCCGCTGCTTCGTGGTCTCCGGCGGCCAGGTACTCATCGACGAGACGCCCGACGGCCGGACCGAACTCGTCATGACCCCCTCCTTCGAGGCACCCCTCACCGAAGCCCACCGCTACTTCCTCGGCATCGACGAGGACGGCGTCAGCTACTTCGCCCTCCAGAAGGACGCACTGCCCGGCCGCATCGACCAGTCCGCCCGCCCGGCGGGCCTGCGCGAGGCCGGACTCCTGCTGTCACCGCGGGACGCAGGCCTCATGGTGCACGCGGTCGGCCTGGAGAACTGGCAGCGCACCCACCGCTTCTGCTCCCGCTGCGGCGAGCGCACGGTCATCGCCGCAGCCGGCCACATCCGCCGCTGCCAGGCCTGCGGCGCCGAGCACTACCCGCGCACCGACCCCGCCGTGATCATGGCCGTCACCGACGAGGAGGACCGGATCCTGCTCGGCCGCCAGGTCCACTGGCCCGAGGGCCGCTTCTCCACGCTCGCCGGTTTCGTCGAGCCCGGCGAGTCCATCGAGCAGTCGGTACGCCGCGAGGTCTTCGAGGAGGCCGGTGTCACCGTCGGCCAGGTCGAGTACGTGGCCAGCCAGCCCTGGCCCTTCCCGTCCAGCCTCATGCTCGGCTTCATGGCCCGCGCCACCTCCACCGACATCGACGTCGACGGCGACGAGATCCACGAGGCCCGCTGGTTCTCCCGCGAGGAACTCCACGCGGCCTTCGAGTCCGGAGAGGTGCTGCCCCCGTACGGCATCTCCATCGCCGCCCGCCTGATCGAGATGTGGTACGGCAAGCCGCTGCCGACCAGGAGCTTCATCTGACGGGCACGCACCCGTGTGGGACAGGACACAAAAAGGCGGCTCCAGAGGCACCAACAGCCTCAGGAGCCGCCTTTCCCACAGGCCCCGACCGGGCCTGTTACGCGGCGAGCTTCTGCTTCACCTGCGCCAGCGACGGGTTCGTCATAGTGGAGCCGTCAGCGAAGAGCACGGTCGGGACCGTCTGGTTTCCGCCATTCGCCTTCTCCACGAAAGCGGCGGACGCCGGGTCCTGCTCGATGTTGATCTCGGTGTAGGCGATGCCCTCCCGGTCCAGCTGCTTCTTCAGCCGCTGGCAGTAGCCGCACCAAGTCGTGCTGTACATCGTCACAGTGCCCTGCATATCTCTCGCGCTCCTCAGGCCGCTCGGGGAAGGTCGTCCAGGAGCACAACGTAAGGGACGGGGACGGCATTCCCGCCCGGGGTATCCGGCCCCGGCTGTGACACCTGCCGCATTAGTACGACCGCGAGGGCCCGCCTGTGGACAACCGGCACAGCAGTCCCGGACGACCTGGCAGCATTGCCGTGTGACAGCAGCAACGCACTCCACCCTCTTCCCGCAGACACCGGACTCGGCCGACGCGGTGCTCGAAGGGCTCGACCCCGAGCAGCGCGAGGTGGCCACCGCCCTGCACGGCCCGGTGTGCGTCCTGGCCGGAGCCGGCACGGGCAAGACCCGGGCGATCACCCACCGCATCGCCTACGGGGTCCGCGCCGGGATCCTCCAACCGTCCAGCGTGCTCGCCGTCACCTTCACCAACCGCGCCGCAGGCGAGATGCGCGGCCGCCTCCGCCAGCTCGGAGCCCACGGCGTCCAGGCCCGCACCTTCCACTCCGCCGCACTGCGCCAGCTCCAGTACTTCTGGCCGAAAGCGATCGGTGGCTCCCTGCCCCGGCTCGTCGACCGCAAGATCCAACTCGTCGCCGACGCGGCCGCCACCTGCAAGCTCCGCCTCGACCGCGGCGAGCTGCGGGACGCCACCGCCGAGATCGAATGGTCCAAGGTCACCCAGACCGTCCCCGCCGACTACCCGTACGCGGCAGCAAAGGCCGGCCGCGAAACCCCACGCGACCCCGCCGAGATCGCCCACCTCTACGCGGCCTACGAAGACCTCAAACGCGACCGCGCGGTCATCGACTTCGAAGACGTCCTGCTGCTCACCGTCGCCATCCTCCAGGACCGACACGACATCGCCGAACAGATCCGCACCCAGTACCAGCACTTCGTCGTCGACGAGTACCAGGACGTCAGCCCCCTCCAGCAGCGACTCCTGGACCTCTGGCTCGGCAACCGCGACAGCCTGTGCGTCGTCGGCGACGCCAGCCAGACGATCTACTCGTTCACGGGAGCAACACCCGACCACCTCCTCGACTTCCGCGTCCGCCACCCCGGCGCCACCGTCGTCAAGCTCGTCCGCGACTACCGCTCCACCCCCCAGGTCGTCCACCTCGCCAACGGACTGCTCACCCAGGCCAGCGGCCGCGCCGCAGACCACCGGCTGGAACTCGTCTCCCAACGCCCCGCGGGCCCCGACCCCGTCTACACCGAGTACACCGACGAGCCCGCCGAGGCCGAAGGCGCCGCCCGCCGCATCCGCGAACTCATCGACGCCGGCGTCCCCGCCGCCGAGATCGCCGTCCTGTTCCGCACCAACTCCCAGTCCGAAACCTACGAACAGGCCCTCGCCGACGCCGGAGTCCCCTACCAGCTCCGTGGCGCCGAACGCTTCTTCGACCGCCCCGAGGTACGCAAAGCAGGCGTCGCCCTGCGCGGCGCAGCCCGCTTCGGCGGCAACGACTCCCTGCTCGACGACGCCGTCGACCTGCCCTCCCAGGTACGCGCCGTCCTCTCCGGAGAAGGCTGGACCAGCCAACCCCCCGCCGGCTCCGGCGCCGCCAGAGAACGCTGGGAATCACTCGCCGCCCTCGTCAACCTCGCCCACGACTTCGCCGCCGCCCACCCCAAGGCCACCCTCGCCGACTTCGTGGCGGAACTCGACGAGCGGGCGAACGCCCAGCACGCCCCCACCGTCCAGGGCGTCACCCTGGCCTCCCTGCACGCGGCCAAGGGCCTGGAATGGGACGCCGTGTTCCTGGTCGGCATCGCCGAGGGCATGGTGCCGATCACCTACGCCAAGACGGACGAACAGATCGAAGAAGAACGCCGCCTCCTCTACGTCGGCGTGACCCGCGCCAGAGAACGGCTGCACCTCTCCTGGTCCCTGTCCCGCTCACCCGGCGGCCGCCCCAACCGCAGGCCCAGCCACTTCCTCGACGGCCTGCGCCCCGGCTCCACCGCCACCGTCGGCCGCACCGGCACGGGAGCCACCGGAGGCATCGAACGCGGCACCCTCACCGAGATCCCGGCCGTCCCGCGCCGCACCCAGCGCACCCCCGCCCGCTGCCGCGTCTGCGGCCGCACCCTCACCGACGCCGGCGAGATGAAACTGATGCGCTGTGAGGACTGCCCCTCCGACATGGACGAAGGCCTCTACGAGCGGCTGCGCGCCTGGCGCGCCGTCCAGGCCCGCAGCAGCGGCCAGCCCGACTTCTGCGTCTTCACCGACCGGACCCTGATGGCCATCGCCGAGGCACGGCCCGACAGCCCGGCCGAACTGTCCCGCATCCCCGGCGTCCTCAGCCGCAAGCTGCAGCGCTACGGAACCGAAGTTCTGGCCATCTGCGCAGGTCAAGAGGGCGCAGAAGGCGACGAGGACGACTGATACGAACTCGTCGAAAAAATAGTTTGCGCATGCCCCAGCAATCCCCATAGGTTCTAGGCACGGAAACAGCGGCCTTCTCCAAGGCCCTGATCCCGTGATGTACTTGCATACCCGAACGGACTGGCTCACCCCAGTCCCCAAGACGCCGAGAGGAGGCGAGTCCAGTGATCAGCATCAACACCAGCTTCATCAGCACGGCCAAAATGACCGATCGCTCGACCGTCTCCACGTGCATGCTCGGCGCCTCGAACCAGGGCACCGGTCTGTCCGGCATCCGTGCCGACCGTCCGGCGTCTTCCCTGTCTCTCGCGGGTCTTCCCATCCGTGAGCGCAATGAGCGACCGACCAAGGCGCTGGAAGCGGTAGTGGCACGGGCACATGCCTATGCCTTTGCGGCAGCCGGTGCCGGATTCCGGAAGCAGACGACGCAGCACCACCTGATGTGGGCCTTCCGTGGGCCAGAACCCTGGAGTGATCCAGCCTGATCGCCGATCAGGCCGGCGCCTTCAGGGCCGCGGAACCCCACCCGGGATCCGCGGCCCTTCTGTTTGCCCCGAACGGGGACGACAGAGCGAAGGGGCCTCGGGACAAGGAAAGAACCCGGTACCAAGCCGACACCCGGTCAACCGGCCGGAACGACCAGACGAGGAAGACCAACCGTGCAACTCGAAGCGCACGCCCCGTCCGTACCGCCTTCACAAACGATCCCCCCGCCCGGCCTCACGGAGGACTCCACCTTGACCCCCCTCACCGCGCTCACCGCGCTCGACGACGCCATCGAGAACCTCGGCGTACCCGTCCCCTGCCGCTCCTACGACCCGGAGGTCTTCTTCGCCGAGTCGCCCGCGGACGTCGAGTACGCCAAGTCCCTCTGCCGCACCTGCCCGCTGATCGAGGCCTGCCTCGCCGGCGCCAAGGAACGGCGTGAGCCCTGGGGCGTCTGGGGTGGCGAGCTGTTCGTCCAGGGTGTCGTCGTCGCCCGCAAGCGGCCCCGTGGCCGCCCGCGCAAGAACCCGGTCACGGCATGAACACCGCAGGAACGATCGATCGCCCCCTCACGCACGACCCCAAGAAGCAGGCCCCGATGAAGCCGTCCACCAGCGAGCCCACCGGCTCCGCGACCCCAGACTTCACGATGAACGGCGCGACCGGCTCGCGTCAGAACAGGACCCGAGAGATGCAACTCATCCCAGAAGCCCTGGCCCGTGCGCATATGCACGAGCGCCTGCACGACGCCGAGCGGGAACGCCAGGCCCTGCGCCTGTTGACCGCTCGACGGATGCAGCGCCGGGCGGAACGCGCCTCGCTGCGCGCCCGCCGTGCGCTCGCCATGGCCGTCATGCAGTAACCCAGCACACACCCGAAGCGGTGGCCTCCCGGCCCAGGGAGGCGAAACCTTCCCCGAGGGGGCCGGTCCGACCGAACGGACCGGCCCCCTCGGTGCGTTGTGCACGGCGATCCACCGGCCGGAGAGTTATCGTCACCAGGTGACGAGTCCTCTTGGAGGAAGTGATCAGGGCGGCTCCAGCACGGAGCCAGGCCCCCTCGTGTGCGCCCGCTGCGGCACCCCCGCCGACGGCTCCCAGCCGACCACCTGGACCTGCTCCGTGGAGAACGGCATCCGTCAGTACTTCTGCGACGTCTGCTCCCGGGAGAACCTGCGGGCGATCGAGGGGCGGCTGGACTCGTCCTGGTGGTGAGAACGCTTCTCCGGGGGCCCTCCCCCCTCCCCACCCCCGCCCCCTCCCCACCCTGCCCCTCACCAACACCGTGGCAGCCCGGCAGCCGGCAGCCCCGGTCACGCCTCCGCGGCCGGTTCCTCCTCCATCGCTTCGTCCTCGAGGACGAACCCGGGCAGCCACTCCTCCAGTTCGTCCCGCAGTCGTACCGTGGCCCCCAGTTGGCACAGCACGCCGATCGTGCTCAGCGTCACCCGGTGTATCAGCAGATAGGCCGGCGGCAGGTTGAGCTGCTTGCCCAGCTGGTAGGCGGGGGAGCGGGGGTCGGCGATGCGGGCGGCCTGGCTGCGCATCCATGAGCGGGTGAAGGTGAACGCGTCGGCCCGGGCCGGCTCGATGATCGGCAGCAGGTAGTCGAGGACCGCGTCGGGGTCCAGCTCTATGGACTCCTTGACGAACCCCTCCCCGCACAGCAGCTCGTAGACGGTCTCCGCCTCGCCGTCCAGGGTCATCCGCAGGGAGATGCCGATCGGTGTCGGCAGGCCGCCCGGGAGCCGGTCGACGGTGCCGAAGTCCAGGACGCCGAGGCGCCAGTCGTCGTCGCCGTCCGGGCCGCCGGGCAGCAGACGGAAGTTGCCGGGATGCGGATCGGCGTGCAGCAGGCCGGTGCGGGCCGGTCCGGAGAAGAGGAAGCGGGCCAGGAGCTGGCCGGCGCGGTCGCGCTGTTCCTCGGTGCCGTCCGTGATGATCTCGGACAGCGGGATCCCGTCGATCCACTCCGTGACCAGGATCTGCTCGCACTGGTGCACCACGGCCGGGACCATCACGTCCGGGTCGTCCGCGAACTCCTGCGCGTGGGCGTCCTGGGCCTGGGCCTCCAGTGCGTAGTCCAGCTCCTCGGAGACGCGGTCCCGCATCTCCGCGATCAGCGGCTTGATGTCCATGCCGGGGATGAGCGGCCCCAACAGCCGGGCGAAGCGGCTGAGTTGGCTCAGGTCGGACAGCAGTGCCTCGCCCGCGCCCGGGTACTGCACCTTGACCGCCACCTCACGGCCGTCGTGCCACACCGCCCGGTGCACCTGCCCGATGGAGGCCGCGGCCGCCGGCTTGTCCTCGAACTCCAGGAACAGCTCCCGCCAGTCCTCGCCCAGCCGCTCCTCGAGCACTGCGTGCACGGTGCGGGTCGGCATCGGCGGCGCCGCGTCCTGGAGCTTGGTCAGTGCCGCGCGGTAGGGGCCGGCGACCTCCTCCGGCAGGGCGGACTCGAAGACGGACAGGGCCTGCCCGAACTTCATGGCTCCGCCCTTCAGCTCGCCGAGGACTTTGAACAGCTGCTCCGCGGTGCGCTGTTGCAGCTCCCGGCCGACGATCTCCGCGGACTCGCCCACGATCCGCTTGCCCAGCCCCCAGGTCGCCCGGCCTGCGAAGCCGAGCGGGAGCGCGGCGAGCTTGGCGGTACGGGTGACCGCCTTCCGGGGAAGATCAGACATGCGCCCTCCAAGTCCCAGTCGGCCGCGCCGCGCCTGCCTTGCGTCGTCGCTCGGTCGACGGCCGTTGCACCGCCATTGTCTCGCGCGGCTCCCCGTCGGTTGAGGAGTGCTCCCCATTTCCTCTTTCCGCGGCCCCGCACTCGCATGCCGGGTGGGGCCGCACCGGTCGGGAGTGCCAGTTCAGAGTGGGCAGGGAGGTCTCCCAGCGGGCGCCCGTGCTGGACGGCGACGCCCCGTCGAGGAAGGCGAGGGCGTGTGCGGCGGCCAGCCCCGCGACCGTGGTGGCGAGTGCCAGGTCGCAGGCGCCGATGCGGCGGGCCTTTCCGGAGCGCCACTGGGCGACCAGGCGGGGCCAGGCGGGGTCCCGGTCCGTGCGGTCCTGGTGCAGACAGCCGGCGCAGCTGGTCTCGCCGGGCAGGACGAGCGGTCCGACGATCCCGGTGCCTTCGACGACGCCTGCGTACAGGTGGGGTGTTCCCGAGGCCATGAGGGGTTCGGCGGTGAACGGGTCCGGTGTGTGCACGGCGACGTCGTCCCTGGGGGCGAGGATCACCAGGGAGAGTCCGGGGTCCGCCGTGCCGCAGCGGGTGGAGAGGGTGGAGCGGGTGCGGCGTGGTGGGCGGTCGGGGGCGGCCCGGCGGACGGCTGCCCGTGCCGCTTCGTCCCGGCGCTCGCGGAGGGAGTCGGCGGGCAGCCCGCCCGGGGCGATGTCCCACGGTTCCACGCGTCCCACGTCGCGCACGTCGACCTCGCCGACGCCGGCCCCGGACAGTACCGAGGCCAGTACGGCGCCGACCCGCCCCGCGCCTCGTACCTGCACCCGTAGGGAGCGGCGGGCCGCGAGCCGGCCGAGGGCGCCACCGGGTTCGGGGGCGGTCAGGGAGAGGGAGGCGAGGTCGGGGCGGAGCCGCTCCAGGACGTCCGTCTTCTCGCGCAGGGTGTCCGCGGTGGCTCCGCCGCCGCGCGTGTCGTCGAGCAGGCCGGCCCGGGCCAGCCGGTCGAGGAGTGCGTCGACGTCGCCGTCCTGCAGGTCCATGCGCCGGCCCTCTTCGCGCAGCAGGGGCAGGGCCCGGGTGCCGTTGAGCAGGTCCAGGAAGCTGCCCGTGGCCGTGTCCATCGGGCCCAGCGTCATGGCGTGCGCCGGGGTCATACCGAACTGCACGGTGTTGAGGTCGCGCCAGCCGCGCCGCAGCGCGGGTTTCACCATCGGATGCATGACAGGTCCCCCGTATCCCGTGAATTGCCCTGAAGTGTTCCTTGAGTCCGTGGGTGTCCATGACGTTCGTGGACATCGGTGTTGTCGGTGAAGCCGGTCGCGCTCCGTCGACGCCTGTCAGCATGCCGGGTCGTGCTGACGGGTGGCGGGCGTTGTCCACAGGCGGGGGATGATCGTCGTACTAATCGGGTGTACCAGTCGGGCATATCGGTCGTACAAATCAAACGCATGGTGGGGTATCGGCATCGAACCGTTCCGGAGCCGGGACTTCGGCGCTGTCCAGCGGGTAACGTCGGGGCGTGCCCGCCGACCCCCTGCACCGCGCCGGAAAGCCACAGCGCAGCACGACGAGCCAGCCGCCGAGCGGCTCGGGGGCGAGCGCGATCGAGGTCCGCAGGAGTACCCGGCGCCGCCGCACGGTCTCCGCGTACCGCGAGGGCGATCGCACCGTCGTACTGATCCCCGCCCGGATGTCCGAGGCGGAGGAGCAGCGCTGGGTGACCGTCATGCTCGACAAACTGGCCGCCCAGGAGAGCAAACGGGTGCTGGGCGACGCGGAGCTGACCGAGCGCGCCGAGCGGCTGTCGGACCAGTACTTCGACGGCCGGGCGCGCCCCGCCTCCGTGCGCTGGGTCACCAACCAGAACACCCGGTGGGGTTCGTGCACCCCGGCCGAGGGCAGCATCCGGCTCTCGCACCGGCTGCAGGGGATGCCGGAGTACGTCGTCGACTACGTGCTGTGCCATGAGCTGGCGCATCTGCTGGTGCCCGGTCACGGGCCGGACTTCTGGCGGCTGCTGGAGTCCTACCCGCGCACCGAACGGGCGCGCGGTTACCTCGAAGGGGTGGTGGCGGCCGAGCGGCTGCCCCATGTGCCCGGCGCGCGCGGGGAGTGAACCGGCGCCGTAGTTCCGCCCCCGGGCGCGGTTGTGTACCGGGTCTGTACCGGCTGCGTCCGATGTCGGGGTTTGCCGTTAGCCTGGCGCGACGCACTCAAATTCGGGATGGGGGACGGTCGTAACGCATGGCCAGGGAATTCCAACGCGGCCACAAGGCCAGGATCAGTGACCTGACGGCGGGCACGGATCTGTACGTAGGCGTGCAGATCTCCGCCCCCGGACTGACCTTCGACATCAGCTGCTTCGGTCTGGACGCCGACGAGCGTCTCTCGGACGACCGGTACTTCGTCTTCTTCAACCAGCCGAAGTCCCCGGAGGAGTCCATCCAGCTGCTGGGTACCCAGTCGGGCGACACAGAGTCGTTCCGGGTCACCCTGGACCGGATCCCCTCCCAGATCCGCAAGCTGTCCTTCACGGCGACCATCGACGGTGCCGGGCAGATGTCGCAGATCAGTCCCGGATACGTGCGCATCGTGGCCGGCGGCGAGGAGGTCGCGCGGTACTCCTTCAACGGCTCGGAGTTCACCACCGAGCGGGCCGTGATGCTCGGTGACTTCTACTTCAAGGACGTGTGGCGCTTCGCCGCGGTCGGCCAGGGCTTCGACGGTGGCCTGGAGGCGCTGCTGAAGAACTTCGGCGGTGAGGTGGTGGAGGAGGAGGCGCCCGCCGCCCCGCAGCAGCCGCAGTCCGGCGCCGCCCCCGGCTTTGCCCCGCCCGCACAGGCCGGCCCGCCGCCCGCGTTCGGCGCCCCGGCGCCCGCGACCGCCCCTGCTCCGGCTCCCGCGCCCGCTCCGCAGGGCTTCGCGCCGCCGAGCGCGACTCCGCCCCCGGCCCCGGCGCCCGCGCCGAACGTGCACGCGGCGCCGACGATCGTCGCCCCCCTGACCCCGCCCGCCGGCGGCACGGTCCATCCGCCGGCCCCGGCGCCCGCGCCCTACGGCCAGCCGCAGCAGCCGTCGTACGGCGGCCAGCCCGGCGCGCCGATGCCTCCGGGCTACGGCCAGCAGCCCTCCTACGGCGGTCAGCCGGGCGCGCCCATGCCGCCGGGCTACGGCCAGGTCCCCGGCCAGCAGGCCGCCCCCTACGGAGGAGTGCCGCAGGGCGCTCCCCAGGGCGGTGCCGGTGTCACGGCCGCGCTCCAGGCGTTCAAGGAGACGCCCACCGGACAGCGCTGGACGCAGCAGAACAAGAAGCTGATCCGTGTCGACCTCGGCATCGGCGGGCAGCCCGTGCTGGCCCGGCAGGGCAGCATGGTGCTCTACCAGGGCAAGGTCGACTTCAGCTACAAGGGCGCCGGGTTCGCCGGGCGGCTCGTGGGCAACGCGACCGGCCAGGAGATGCAGCTGATGCGCTGCACCGGCAACGGCCAGGTGTTCCTCGCCGAGAACTCCACCCACCTGCACCCCGTCGAGCTGCAGGGCGACGCGATCTGCGTGTCCGCGGAGAACGTCCTCGCCTTCGACGAGAGCCTCCAGTACGAGGTCCGCCGCATCGAGGGCCACGGCATCCCGGGCGGCGCGCTGTTCACCATGCAGTTCCAGGGCACCGGCACGATCGTCGTCAAGACGCACGGCACGCCCGTCGTGCTGCCCGTGACGCCCACGACCTTCGCCGACTGCAACGCGGTGGTCGCCTGGTCGGCCGCCTCCCAGGTGATCGTCTCCAGCCAGGTCCGGATGCGCCGCAACGCCTACCCGGGCGACACCGGTGAGAGCGTCAACCTGCAGTTCCGGGGCGCGCCCGGCAACTTCATCGTCGTCCAGCCGTACGAGGTCTGAGGGAGCCCGTCATGAACCAGCCGCTCGCGGGCTACGCCCCCGCACCCGTCACCGCCCGTATGGAGAACCACGGCAATCACATGCTGAAGGTCGCCCTGCAGACCGGGAACGACCTTCTCGCGCGCGTGGGGTCGATGGTCGCCTACGAAGGCTTCATCCAGTACGAGCCCAACCCGCCGGCCGTGCGCCAGATCGCCCGCGACTGGATCACCGGCGAGGGCGCGCCGCTGATGAAGTGCTCCGGTGACGGACTGCTCTACCTCGCCGACTACGGCGCCGACGTCGTCGTGATCAACCTCAACGGCGACGGCATCTCCGTCAACGCCACCAACCTGCTCGCCTTCGACGCCCACCTCACGTGGGGCGTGGAACGGGTCAAGGGGCTGGCGAAGTTCGCCGGGCAGGGCCTGTGGAACACCAAGATCTCCGGGCAGGGCTGGGTCGCGCTGACCTCCCGGGGCAAGCCGATCGTCGTCGACTGCGGCGGCGGCGAGGACGAGACGTACGTCGACCCCGACGCGCTCGTCGCCTGGTCCCCGAACCTGAAGGTGAAGGGCAAGCGCAGCTTCAAGGCGCAGTCACTGATCGGCCGGGGCAGCGGTGAGGCCTACCAGATGGCCTTCTCAGGCCAGGGCATCGTCGTCGTCCAGCCCAGCGAGGACAGCACCGACCGCCTCCGGTTCCGGGGCTGAGGGGGAGCCAGAAACATCATGCAGAGCCCGCTTTTCGCGTACAACGACTCCCAGACACAGGAGCGTTGGAGCCTGCAGAACAAGCAGATGCTCCGGGTCACCCTGGAGGGTCACGACGACCTCCTCGCCCGCAAGGGCACCATGGTGGCCTACCAGGGACTCGTCGAGTTCGACGCCGAGTACCGCAGCAACAGCCAGGCACGCGCGCGTGCGTACACCGGCGAGGGCCTGGACCTGATGCGCTGCCACGGGCAGGGCACGGTCTACCTCGCCAACCTCGCCCAGCACGTGCACGTCATGGAGGTCGAGCAGGACGGCCTGACGGTCGACAGCAGCTACGTCCTCGCCATGGACTCCTCGCTGCACCACGAGGTCATCGCCGTCGACAGCCTCTACGGCATCTCCGGGTCCGGGAAGTACCAGCTGAACATCACCGGGCGCGGCAAGGTCGCCCTGATGACCTCGGGCGCGCCGCTGCTGATGCAGGTCACGCCCGACAAGTACGTCAACTGCGACGCCGACGCGATCGTCGCCTGGTCCACCGGCCTGCGGGTGCAGATGCAGGCCCAGACGCACTCCTCGGGAGTGTGGCGGCGGCGCGGCAACACCGGTGAGGGCTGGGAGCTGAGCTTCATGGGCTCCGGGTTCGCGCTCGTGCAGCCCAGCGAGCTGCTGCCGCCGCAGAACGCGCAGATCGGCCAGGGCCTCGCCGCGCAGTTCGGCATGGGGCAGCAGGGGGCGCGCGGCCAGAACCAGGGCAACGTCTGGAGCTGACCGTCCGGAAGACAAACGTATGGGGCGACCGCTGTGGCGGTCGCCCCTTACCTGTTCAGAGCCTGGCGCGGGTCGCGTCCAGCAGGCGTACGACCGACTCGTCCGCCACGTCCGCCACCTCGTCGTAGGCGAACCAGCGCACGTCCAGCGACTCGTCGCTGACCACGTGCTCGGCGTCGCTCGGGGCCAGCGCCGCGTACTGCACGTCGAAGTGCCAGTGGCACGGCGGCGGGATCGGATGCCGGTCCAGGCGCACCGGACCGCCCGGCAGCAGCGTCAGCCCCGCGATACCGGACTCCTCGGTCGCCTCACGCAGGGCCGCAGCGGCCAGCGAGGCGTCGTCCGGCTCGCAGTGGCCGCCCATCTGCAGCCACATCCGCAGCTTCCTGTGCAGCGTGAGCAGCACCCGGCCGCGCTCGGGGTCGATCACCAGCGCGCTCGCCGTGACGTGGCCCGCGTGGCAGGCCTTCCACATGCCGTCCGGGTGGGCCGCCAGATGGTCCAGGTAGGCCTGGCGCAGGTCTTCCTGGCCCTCGTACCCCTTCAGGACGAGGACCGCGTCGTCGTGCAGACTCACTCGGCGTCGTCGCCCTTGCCCTCGTCGTCCTTCTTCAGGTTCGGCTTCTCGCCGGAGCCGCTCGCCGCCTCGCCGAGCATCTTGTCCAGCTCGGAGAAGTCCAGCTGCTCGCGGTGCACGAAGCCGTCCGGGTCGTCCAGGTCGGAGGCCGTCGGCAGCATGTCCGGGTGGGCCCACAGGGCGTCCCGGCCGTCGACCCCGCGCGCGTCCGTGAGCGAGGCCCACAGACGGGAGGCGTCGCGCAGCCGGCGCGGGCGCAGCTCCAGGCCGATCAGCGTGGCGAACGTCTGCTCCGCCGGACCGCCGGTGGCCCGGCGCCGGCGCAGGGTCTCGCGCAGGGCGTCGGCGGACGCCAGACGCGGCTTCGCGGCCGCGTGGACCACCGCGTCCACCCAGCCCTCGACGAGCGCCAGAGCCGTCTCCAGACGGGCCAGGGCCGCCTTCTGCTCGGGCGTGTCCTCCGGCTGGAACATGCCCTGCTGGAGGGCGTCCTGCAGCTGCTCGGGGTTCTGCGGGTCGAACTGGCCGACCACGTCCTCCAGCTTGGCCGTGTCGACCTTGATCCCGCGCGCGTACCCGTCGACCGCGCCGAACAGGTGCGAGCGCAGCCACGGCACGTGCGAGAACAGGCGCTGGTGCGCGGCCTCGCGCAGGGCCAGGTAGAGCCGGACCTCCTCCTGCGGCACGCCGAGGTCCTTTCCGAAGGCCTCCACGTTTGCCGGGAGCAGCGCGGCCTTGCCCGCCGGGCTCAGGGGCAGGCCGATGTCGGTCGAACCGACGACCTCGCCCGCGAGCACACCGACGGCCTGCCCGATCTGCGTGCCGAACATGGCACCGCCCATCGAGCGCATCATGCCGATCAGCGGGCCCGCCATGGCCTGCATCTCCTCCGGCAGGACGTCGCCCATGGCCGCGCCGACCCGCTCGGCGACCGGGTCGACCAGCTCCTGCCACGCGGGCAGGGTCGCCTCGACCCACTCCGCGCGGGACCAGGCCACCGCCGAGGCGGCGCCCGACGGCAGGGACGTCACGTCGTCCAGCCACAGGTCGGCCAGGCGGACGGCCTCCTCCACCGCGGTGCGCTCGGCGGTGCCGACGCTCGCGTCCTTGACGCCGTCCGGGGTGCCCTGGGAGACCGTCTGGCGGGCGATCTGCTTGGCCATGTCCCAGTTCACCGGGCCGCCCTCGTAGGAGAGCATCTGGCCCAGCTGCTGGAACGCGGCGCCCAGGTCGGTGGGGTTCAGAGAACCGAACATCGCTGCGAACGGATTGTCGGCGCCGGGGCCGCCAAAGCCTCCGGCTCCGGGCAGGCCGCCGAAGCCGAACGGGTTGGCCGGTCCCTGCCCACCACCGCTCTGCTGGTCCTTCTTCTTGCCCTCGTCGCCGTCTTCCGGCTCCTCCGGCGGAAGGCCGAATCCGAATGGGGTGTCACTCACGGGGTTCCTCGGCTGGTAAGGCCGCCGGTGATTCTCCGGCGGCGCGGCTGCCCGACATCACCACCCAGCGTAGACACCCGGACCCGATCGGGCCTCGGTGCTTCGTCCACAGAGGGCCTGCGGCAGGATGGATACACCTGGTACGGCCGCGTCAGTCGCGCCCGTACTGAAGACAACCTCTGGAGACGCCAGGTGAGTTCCCCGGATCCGCAGGTTCGCGCAGCGCGAAACCCCTCAACCCCGCCCGCCGTGCGCGGACCCGTCGTCGCGGTCACCGGCGCCGCCGGCGGGGTGGGAGCCCTGCTCACCGAGCGGCTCGCCGCATCCGAGGAGATCAAGCAGGTCATCGCCATCGACGAGCGGCGCGGGGAGTGCGCGGCAGCGCAGTGGCACATCCTCGACGTGCGCGACCCGTCGATCGCCGACAAGCTGCGCGGCGCGGACGTGGTGGTGCATCTGGCGCTCGACCTGGACCTCGGCAGCGACCCGGCCGCCCGCACCGCTTACAACGTCCGGGGGACACAGACCGTGCTGACCGCGGCCGCGGCGGCCGGGGTGCACCGGGTGGTGCTGTGCACGTCCGCGATGGTGTACGGGGCGCTGCCGGACAACGAGCTGCCGCTGTCGGAGGACGCCGAACTGCGGGCCACGGCCGAGGCGACCGGGGTCGGGGATCTGCTGGAGATCGAGCGGCTGGCGCGGCGCGCACCGCGGGCGCATCCGGGGCTGAACGTGACCGTGGTACGGCCAGCCGTGCTGGTCGGGGGCACGGACACCGCGCTGACCAGGTACTTCGAGTCGCCTCGACTGCTGGTCGTCGCCGGGTCGCGGCCCGCGTGGCAGTTCTGTCACGTCGAGGATCTGTGCAGCGCTCTGGAGTACGCCGTCCTGGAGAAGGTCGACGGGGAGCTGGCCGTCGGCTGTGACGGGTGGCTGGAGCAGGAGGAGGTCGAGGAGCTGAGCGGGATCCGGCGGATGGAGCTGCCGTCGGCGGTCGCGCTCGGCGCGGCGGCCCGGCTGCACCGGATCGGGCTCACCCCGTCTCCGGCGGGGGACCTGGCGTACACGATGTACCCCTGGGTGGTCAGCGGGAGCCGGCTGCACGACGCCGGATGGCGGCCGGGGTGGACCAACGAGGAAGTGCTCGCGGAGCTGCTGGAAGAGGTGTCCGGGCGGCATACGGTCGCCGGGCGTCGGCTGGGGCGCAAGGACGCGACGGCGGCCGGTGCGGCGGGAGCGACGGTGGCCCTGCTGGGCGCTGCCGCTGTGGTTCGGCGGGCTCGGAAGGCTCGGCGGCGGTGAGCCAAGGGGCTCTGCCCCTTGAACCCCGCCAGGGGGCTCTCGCCCCCTGGACCCCGGCCTGTGCCCACCCACCACCCGACTCGGTGGGCTGCAAGGCGACTGTAGAAGACTCCAAACATCCCGGCGCGCGTGCCTGGTGAAACTCGTATTCCTCGTTGTCGGGGGCATGCGGCACGATGGACCCATGGCAGCTACGAACGATCACCCCGGTGAGCAGGCGGCTCAGGATCCCATCAAGCTGATCGGCATCCGGGAGACCGCGCTGTCCGTGGACGAGGTCTTCCGGGCCGTCGGGGACGACGCCGCCGGTGGCATCGCGCTGTTCGTGGGGACCGTGCGGAACCACGACGGGGGTGCCGACGTCGACGCGCTCGGGTACTCCTGCCATCCCAGCGCCGAGGCCGAGATGCGGCGGATCGCCGAGAAGGTCGTCGCCGAGTACCCGGTGCGCGCGCTGGCCGCCGTCCACCGGGTCGGCGACCTCGACGTCGGGGACCTCGCCGTCGTCGTGGGCGTGTCGTGCCCGCACCGGGGCGAGGCCTTCGAGGCGTGCCGCAAGCTGATCGACGACCTCAAGCACGAGGTGCCCATCTGGAAGCACCAGAAGTTCTCCGACGGGACAGACGAATGGGTCGGCGCGTAGCGCCGTCGTTGAGGGGTGGTGGTCGGGTGACGGGAGGGCGGGTCGGCGCCTGCTGACATTTGTCGCACCCGTGTTCACGTTCGGCCCACCACTCCCTCCGGTTGCGTAACCGACCCCCTGCCGTGAGCGTTGTCGGTACGGATGGTTAATGTGCTGATCAGTCAGTCGCGGACGCTCATGGGGTTGGGAGGTCGGCATGGCAGCGCTTGCCTGGTTGCTGATTCCGCTTGTGGCTGCGGTCGGTGCGGGTCTGTGGGGCAGCTGGGCCAACCGGACTCGGCGGGCCCGCAGCGACGGACCCGAACTGGACGGGTACGCCCGCTTCCGCGAGGCCATGGAGAAGCCCGGCTCGGGTGCGCGCGGCGCCTGACGGGGGTGCCCTGACGGTGCGCTGACAGAGGCGTCCCGTACTGTCGTTGCATGCCACGCCGCACCGCGACGATGCTCGCCTCCACCCTGATGCTGATCGCGCTCCTGTGCGCGGGAGTGCTCATCCCCGTGCCGTACTCGGAGATGTCCCCGGGGCCGACCGTGAACACGCTCGGGGAGCACGACGGCGAGCCGGTGCTGCAGATCGAGGGGCACAAGACCTACCCGACGGACGGGCATCTGAACATGACCACCGTCCGGGTCACCAGCGCCGACTTCCGGATGAACCTGGTGGAGGCCGTCTACGGCTGGCTGGCGCACGACACCAAGATCGTGCCGCACGACACGCTCTACCCGGACGGCAAGACGGAGGAGCAGTCCACCCAGGAGAACGCCGAGGAGTTCAGCCAGTCCCAGGAGAGCGCCAAGGTCGCCGCCCTGAAGGAACTGGGCGTCCCGGTGAAGTCCTGGGTGATCGTCTCCACCGTCGTCAAGGGCTCCCCGGCCGAGGGCAAGCTGCACGCCGGTGATGTGATCAAGGCCGTGGACGGTACGGCGGTGAAGCAGCCGTCCGATGTCGCGAAGCTCGTCACCAAGCACAAGCCGGGGCAGGACGTCGTCTTCACCGTCGTCCCCGTCAAGGAGCAGACCGCCGCCGAGAAGGAGCACAAGACGGCGACCAGGACGCAGGACGTGAAGATCACGACGGCGACCTCCGCCGACAGCGGTGCCAAGCGGGCCATCGTCGGGATCTCCGCCGGGACCGACCACACCTTCCCGTTCACCATCGACATCAAGCTCGCCGACGTCGGCGGGCCCAGCGCCGGACTGATGTTCGCGCTCGGCATCTACGACAAGCTCACCCCGGGCAGCCTCACCGGCGGCAAGTTCGTCGCCGGCACCGGGACCATCGACGACAACGGCACGGTCGGGCCGATCGGCGGCATCGAGATGAAGACCGTCGGCGCGCGCAGCAAGGGCGCCCAGTACTTCCTGACGCCCGCCGAGAACTGCGCGGCCGCCGCCAAGGACACCCCGAGCGGGCTCACCCTGGTCAAGGTCAAGACCATCGGCGACGCGCTCGGCGCCATGAAGGACATCCGCAGCGGCGACACCGCCGCCCTGCCGAAGTGCACCGCCAAGGGCTGACGAGCGGATCCCGGTACACGGCTGGGGGCGCCCCTTGTGACAAGGGGCGCCCCCAGCGCCGTACAGGACCTGTGAGACCGGTGAGACCGGTGCGAAGAGGACGTCAGTCCGCGAACGTGGCCGACAGGGCATCCGCCAGGCCCGGCACCAGGTCCGGGCCCGTCAGAACCTCCGTCGGGGAGTCCTTCTCGCGCAGCCGCAGCGCCGAGTCGCGGCTGCCGTCGCGCAGCACCGCGACCGTCATGCGGACCTCCTGGCGCTCGGGGTGGTCGGCCACCCACTTGGTCAGCTTGGCCCCGCTCAGGCCCTGCGGGACCTGCGCCTCGGCCGACGGAGGCAGCATCAGGCGCTCCACCGTCAGCGCGCAGCCGACCACCGCGTCCGGCCAGGCGATGGTGCCGAGGAACTCGTCGAGCGGCTTGTTGGTCGGGACCTCGTCCTGCTCGATCGGGGTGAGACCGGTGGTCTCGGACTCGTCCTCCAGGCCGAGCTGGGCGGCGAGCGAGGGTTCCTGAGCCCGCAGCCGTGCGGTGTCTACGAGGGCGAAGAGGCGAGCGGGCTGGTCCCAGCCGAGGCCGGAGGCGTACTCGTCGATCTCGAGTACGGCCCGGGTGAGCGGGCTCGCTGCCATGGGAGTGTTGGACATGGTCACAATCCTGCCTCGTTACCGGCCGGAATCGGGAACCGAGTAAACCGTGAGTAAGTTGCATAGGTGTGGGCCCGCGATCACGGGGGGCCACGGAGGGCCCGCGAACACGAGGGCCTGACGGATCGACAGCGAACTTCGAGGTGCGCACCTTGGCTTTCCAGATGCCGGACCGCGGCGGAGGCCCGACGGGGCCGCGGATCAGAGCGGGCCGCCCGTCCCGGCGCGCCCGGACCCTGCTCATGACACTGGGCGTCCTGTCCGTCCTCGGCATGGCGTTCACCATGTTCGCGGGCTTCTGGACGGACTGGCTGTGGTACCGGTCGGTGCACTACTCGTCCGTGTTCACCACGACCCTGTCGACCAAGATCGGGCTGTTCTTCGTCTTCGGTCTGCTGATGGCTCTCGCCGTGGGCTTCAACATCTGGCTCGCGCACCGGCTGCGGCCCCCGCTGAGCGCCATGTCCATGGAACAGCAGAGCCTTGACCGCTACCGGATGGGCATCGCGCCGTACAAGACGTGGATGCTGCTCGCCGTCACCTCCCTCGTCGGACTGATCGCGGGTGCCTCGGCCTCCAGCCAGTGGCGCACCTGGCTGATGTGGGTCAACGGCGTGCCCTTCCACCAGAAGGACCCGCAGTTCCACCTCGACGTCTCCTTCTACGCCTTCGACCTGCCCTGGTACCGGTTCCTGCTCGGCTTCGGATTCGCCACCGCGATCCTCTGCCTGATCGCCGCCGCGCTCACCCACTACCTGTACGGCGGGCTGCGGGTCACCAGCCCGGGCGCGCGCGCCACCGCCGCGGCGACCGGGCATCTGTCGGTGCTCCTCGGCATCTTCGTGGCGCTGAAGGCGGTCGCCTACTGGCTCGACCGGTACGGCCTCGCCGTCAAGTCCAGCGACTTCAAGGCGACCGGCAACTGGACCGGTCTGCGCTACGTCGACGCCAACGCCTATCTGCCGGCCAAGACGATCCTGTTCTGCATCGCCGTCATCTGCGCGCTGCTGTTCTTCGCCACCCTGTGGCGGCGCACCTGGCAGCTGCCCGTCATCGGCTTCGGCCTGATGGTGCTCTCCGCGATCCTGATCGGCGGCCTGTACCCGGCCATCGTGCAGAAGTTCCAGGTCCAGCCCAACGAGCAGGCCAAGGAAGCCCCGTACGTCCAGAAGAACCTCAAGGCGACCCGTGAGGCGTACGGCATCGACGACGCCAAGGTCACCGAGTACCCGGGCAAGTCCGGCACCACGGACAAGACCAAGCTGCGCGACCAGGTCGGCGACACGGCCAGCATCCGCATCATGGACCCGAACGTCGTCTCGCCGACGTTCCAGCAGTTGCAGCAGATCTGGAACTACTACGGGTTCCCGACCAACCTCGACGTCGACCGGTACGCCAAGGACGGCAAGGACCAGGACACCGTCATCGGTCTGCGCGAGCTGAACCTGGACGGCGTCCCGAAGAACAACTGGATCAACGACCACTTCCGTTACACGCACGGCTACGGCGTGGTCGCCGCCAAGGGCACCGAGGCCGACTCCGGGGGCCGGCCGGTCTTCACCGAGAAGAACCTGCCCTCCGAGGGCGACCTGGGGACGTACGAGCAGCGGATCTACTACGGCGAGAAGACCTCCGCGTACTCGATCGTCGGCGGTCCCCAGAAGGAGATCGACTACTCCGACGACAAGGGTGCGAAGACCACCAGCTACACCGGCAATAGCGGGGTCAACCTCGACAACCCGATCAACCGGGCCGCGTACGCGGTGGCGTTCAACGAGCCGCAGATCCTCTACTCCGGTGCGATCGGCAAGGGCTCGCGGATCCTGTACAACCGCACGCCCAAGGCCCGCGTCGAGGCGGTCGCCCCCTGGCTGACCATCGACGGCGACGCTTACCCCGCCGTGGTGAACCACCGCATCCAGTGGATCGTGGACGCGTACACGACCACGAATGGATATCCGTACGCCTCCCGTACGACCCTCGGTGACACGACGGCCGACTCGCTGACCGCGACCAACAACTCCCGTGCGGTGGTGGCCCAGCAGAACCAGGTCAACTACATCCGCAACTCGGTGAAGGCGACCGTCGACGCGTACACCGGCGAGGTCACGCTCTACCAGTGGGACACCAAGGACCCGGTGCTGAAGACCTGGATGAAGGCCTTCCCCGGCACGGTGAAGCCCCGCGCGGACATCTCCCCGGACCTGATGGCCCATCTCCGCTACCCGCAGGACCTGTTCAAGGTCCAGCGCGAGCTGCTCACCCGCTACCACGTGACGGACGCGCAGACCTTCCTCAGCGGCAGCGAGGTGTGGGAGGTCCCGGACGACCCGACCAACGACTCCGGCAGTGCGGTGCCGCCGTACTACCTGAGCATGAAGATGCCGGACCAGGCCGCGCAGGCGTTCTCGCTGACGACGACGTTCACGCCGAACGGGCGGGACAACCTCAGCGCGTTCATGTCCGTCGACTCCGATCCGCGGGCCAGTGACTACGGCAAGATCAGAGTCCTGAAACTGCCGACGAGCACGACCGTCGACGGACCCAAGCAGGTCCAGAGCCAGTTCAACTCCCAGGAGGACATCGCCGAGACGATCAGCCTGTTGAGCAGAGGCCACTCCAAGGTCGAGTACGGCAACCTGCTGACCGTGCCGCTGGACGGGGGCCTGCTGTACGCGGAGCCCGTCTACGTACGCGGCGGTTCACTCAAGTACCCCTTGCTGCGCAAGGTGTTGGTCACCTACGAGGGCAAGACCGCCTTCGAGGACACCCTGGACGAGGCGCTCAACAAGGTGTTCGGAGTGAAGGGCACGACCACCCCACCCGATACCGGCACCACCAACCCGCCCGGAGCCGGCAACCCGACGGTGAAGCAGGCGCTGGAAGACGCGCAGAAGGCCTTCGCCGCCGGGCAGCAGGCCTTGAAGGAGGGGCCGGACTGGGAGGCGTACGCCAAGGCGCAGAAGGACTTGCAGGACGCGCTGAAGCGAGCCGAGGACGCGCAGTCCAAGGCCGACAAGAACACGAGTTGATCAAGGCCACTCTGTGCCGTGGTACTGTTACCAGGCAACGGCGCGGGGTGGAGCAGCTCGGTAGCTCGCTGGGCTCATAACCCAGAGGTCGCAGGTTCAAATCCTGTCCCCGCTACTGAAGTCGAAGGCCCGGATCCTGAGGGATCCGGGCCTTCGTGGTGTGCGAACTCATGTGCAGACGGGGAAGTACGGCCGCGCCGCCGTGGGGAGTTGGGCGACCTGTGTTTGACTTATCTCTCTGTGGGCATGTCGACAAAACGCTGAAGTGACCTCACGGGCTGCGGTATACCGGGTGTACCCAGGTTGCAGGTGGTGCGACGATGGATGTTATGGGGGAGAAGGCAACTCTGTTCGAGACAGGGCGATTTGTGCAGCCTTCGAGTGAGGAGCCGACGCGGGACGAGATGGGCGACATGGGGGAAGCCGCCGAGGAGGTACGCCTCCGGCTCACCGCTGAGACCGGCGACACCGAGGCGATGAGCGTCCTCGGTGCCATGCTGCTGCGCCGCGGTGATCTCGACGGAGCCGAGCCCCAGCTGCGTGCCGCCACCGCGGCCGGGGACCGGGCCGCCGCCAACAACCTGGGTGTCCTCCTGCACCAGCGCGGCTACCCCGAGGAGGCCGCCGGCTGGTGGCGGATCGCCGCCGTCGCCGGTTCGGCCGCCGCCGCACACGCGCTCGGCCGGCACCACCGTGAGCGCGGGGACGAGCCCGCCGCCGAGTACTGGCTGCGCCAGTCCGCCGAGCAGGGCCATGTGCTGGGCGCGTACGCGCTCGCCGACCTGCTGGAGCACCGTGCGGACGCCGGCGCCGAGCAGTGGATGCGGGCCGCCGCCGACCGCGGGCACCGCGAGGCCGCTTACCGGCTCGCACGTGCGCTCGACCGCAGGGGCGCGCACGAGGACGAGAACGGGTCTGACAACGCTGTCGCGGAGATCGAGCAGTGGTACCGGCAGGCCGCCGCGCGCGGTCACCGGCGGGCCGCGCTGCACCTCGGCGCGATCCTGGAGAAGCGCGGGGAGCTGAAGGAGGCCGGGCGCTGGTACCTGACCTCCGCCAAGGACGGGGAAGCGCGCGCCGCCTGCGCGCTCGGGTTCCTGCTGCGGGACGCCGGGGACACCGAGAGCGCGGCCGTGTGGTGGCTCAGGGCCGCGCAGGACGGCGACGGCAACGCGGCCAACGCGCTGGGCGCGCTGCACGCCGAGCGCGGGGAGACGCAGACCGCCGAGCGCTGGTACCGGGCGGCGCTGGACGCCGGGGACGACAACGGGGCGTACAACCTCGGGCTGCTCTGCGCCGAGCAGGGGCGGACCGCGCAGGCCGAGCAGTGGTACCGGCGGGCCGCCTACGCCGGGCACCGGGAGGCGGCGAACGCGCTGGCCATCCTGCTGCTCCAGGGCGGCGACACGAGCGGGGCGGAGCCGTGGTTCTCCAAGGCGGCCGAGGCCGGGAGCGTGGACGCCGCGTTCAATCTGGGGATCCTGCATGCCGGGCGGGGCGAGGATCGGTTCGCTCTGCGCTGGTACGAGCGGGCGGCCGCCGCCGGGCACACCGAGGCCGCGCTGCAGGTCGGGATCGCACGGCTGCGCGAGGGTGACGAGCCGGAGGCCGAGCGGCATCTGCGGTGCGCGGCCGGCGGCGGCAGCGCCGAGGCGGCGTACCGGCTGGCCACCGTGCTGGACGCGCGGCGGCCGCCGGAGCCCGCGCACGAGCTGGGCGAGATCGTGCACGAGAAGACCGAGTGCGAGGAGTGGTACGAGCGGGCGGCCTCCCAGGGGCACCGGCGGGCGCAGGTGCGGGTGGGCATGCTCGCGGCGGCCCGGGGTGACGTGGTCGAGGCGGCGCGGTGGTACCGGGCGGCGGCGGAGGCCGGGTCGCGCAACGGGGCGTTCAACCTGGGGTTGCTGCTGGCCCGGGAGGGCAGCGAGCCGGAGGCGGCCGTGTGGTGGACGCGGGCCGCTGACGCGGGGCACGGGCGGGCGGCTCTCCGGCTGGCCCTCGTCTACGCGCGTCGCGGGGAGCTGGCCGAAGGGCAGAAGTGGGCCGACCGGGCGGTGGCGCTCGGGCCCGCGGAGGTCGCCGAGCGGGCGGGACGGTTGCGGGACGCGCTGCGCGAGGAGCTTTCCGCGTGACCCCGGCCACTCGCCCCTAATCGATTTGCTTCGGCGGGCTGCCCTCACGTAGTGTCGTGTTCACCGACGCGGGGTGGAGCAGCTCGGTAGCTCGCTGGGCTCATAACCCAGAGGTCGCAGGTTCAAATCCTGTCCCCGCTACTGAAGGCCTAGGGCCGGAATCCAGAGATGGATTCCGGCCCTAGGTGTGTTCATGGGCAAGAACGAGTGTTCATGAGCAAGAAAAGAGGGGGGCTTGCGCCCCCCTCGTGTCACGCGCCCGCGCAGTTCGGGCACAGTCCCCGGTACGTCACCTCGACGTCCGACACCGTGAAGCCGAAGCGTTCCGTGTCGGGGAGGTCGGCGAGCGGGTTGCCCGTGGGGTGCACGTCACGGATCGCGCCGCACTGGGCGCAGACCAGGTGGTGGTGCGGCCGGTGCGCGTTCGGGTCGTACCGCTTGGCGCGCTTGTCGGTGGTGACCTCGAGCACCTCGCCGAGGGAGACCAACTCACCCAGCGTGTTGTAGACGGTCGCCCGGGAGATCTCCGGCAGCTTCACGACGGCCCGCGCGTGGACCTCGTCAGCCGTCAGATGGACATGCTCGCCGTCGAGAACCTCGGCCACGACGCGCCGCTGCGCGGTCATCCGCCATCCGCGTCCGCGCAGCCGTTCCAGAAGGTCGCTCATGTCGACCAGTGTAACGGAATCGAGACCAGGTTCTGAACGGGTGTGACTTTGGAATGTTGATTGACTTGGACTAAGTCCAATTTTGGGGTCTCATGCGGGCACCTGCTGCCGTGCCGGCGCCCAGCAGCGGATGATGTCGCGGACCGAGACGATGCCGGCGGGCTCGCCGCGATCGAGGACGACCAGATGCCGGAAGCCGCCGTGCGCCATGGCGCGGGCCGCCTCCTCCAGGGTCCAGGTCGGGGCCGCGAAGACGACGTCGGTGGTGGTGTGGGCGTGGATCAGCTCCGCGTCCGGGCTCTGGCCGAGGCCCACGGAGTTGAGGACGTCGCGTTCGGTGATGATGCCGATGCCCCCGGCGTCGGGGTCGAGGATCACGGCGGCGCCGACGCGACGGGCGGACATCAGAGCGGCTGCCTGGCGGAGGGTGTGGTTGGGGCCGAGGGTGAGGACCATGGTGCTCATGGCGTCACGGACGAGCATGGGATGGGCCACCTCCTAGGGGAATCCCCGGACTCGCGGCACCGGCCGTTAGTTCAGGGATTCACAAGTTCACAAGTGGGGGTGGCCTCAGAGTGCCAGGTAAAGGGCGGGTCAACAAGAGGGCGCGCGTGGCCAGTTGAGGGCGTGCGCGGGCTTCTCTCCTTGCTCAGTAGCGCTGGCTGAGGTACCCCAGCAACTCGTCGTGCAGCAGTCCGTTGGACGCGGCCGCGTTGCCGCTGTGCGGGCCCGGGCGGCCGTCGAGGCCGGTGAAGGTGCCGCCGGCCTCGGTGACGATGATCGCGTTGGCGGCCATGTCCCACAGGGACAGCTCCGGTTCGGCGCAGAGGTCGACCGAGCCCTCGGCGACCATCATGTAGGGCCAGAAGTCGCCGTACGCGCGCGTGCGCCACACCTCGCGGGTGAGGTCGAGGAAGCCGTTCAGGCGGCCCTGCTCCTCCCAGCCGGAGAGCGAGGAGTACGCGAAGGAGGCGTCCGAGAGCTTGCCGACGCGGGAGACGTGGATGCGGGTCGCGGCGGACAGGCTGCGGCCGGTGAACGCGCCGTGCCCCTTCGCGGCCCACCAGCGGCGGCCGAGGGCGGGGGCGGAGACGACGCCGACGACGGGGTGGTAGCCGCCCTCGCCCGCCTCCATCAGGGAGATGAGGGTGGCCCACACGGGGACGCCGCGGACGTAGTTCTTGGTGCCGTCGATCGGGTCGATCACCCAGCGGCGGGGGCCGGTGCCCTCGATGCCGTACTCCTCGCCGAGGATCGCGTCCCGGGGGCGGGCGCGCTGGAGCTGGCCGCGGATGAGTTCTTCCGCCGCCTTGTCCGCTTCGCTCACCGGGGTCATGTCCGGCTTCGTCTCCACCTTCAGGTCGAGGGCCTTGAAGCGGGCCATGGTGGCGGCGTCGGCCGCGTCCGCGAGGACGTGGGCGAGGCGGAGGTCGTCGAGGTAGTCCGGCATGTGAGGAACGGTATCTGCCGAGGGGGAACGGGGCTATAGGGGGCCTGGGGGACAGGAGCGGGGGAACTCCCTTCGGTGCATCGGCGACCGAGGGCGCCCCTCCGCACCACCGCGAACCCTTGACAGTGCATGTATGCGCGTCAAATCTGGGCGCAGAGTTGCTCGCCCCAGGGAGGCGATGATGCCTGCAGCCCGGGAATCGCTACTGGACGCCGCCTACACGGCGCTCGGGCGCCGACCGTGGTCCGCGGTGCGGATGGTCGACGTGGCAGCGTCCGCCGGGGTGTCCCGGCAGACGCTGTACAACGAGTTCGGGAGCAAAGAGGGGCTGGCCAGGGCGCTGGTGCGGCGGGAGGCCGACGGGTATCTCGCCGGGGTGGAGCGGGCTCTCGCCGCGCACACCGACCCGCGGGACCGGCTGACCGCCACCGCCGAGTGGATGGCGGCGGCCGCCCGGGACAACGCGCTGGTGCGGGCCATGCTCACCGGCTGCTGGAGCGAGCGTCTGCCCACGCCGACCCTGTCCGCCGTGCCGTCCTCCTCCGCCGTACCCGCGCAGCGCCGGGCGGACGGACCGCTGCCCTCGCCCCGCGACTTCGTGCAGATCGTGCGGGACCGGGCGGTGACGGTGCTGGCCGGTCCCGCCGCGGCCGCGGCGGACACCGCCGAGCTGGTCCGCTCCTGCGAACTGGCCGTACGGGTCGCCCTGTCGTGCGTCGCGGCCCCGCCGGGTGAGGGCGCAGTGGCCGAGCTGGTGCGCAGCGCCCTGGTCCGGCAGCGCGTCGGATAGGGGCCTGCCCGGCGGGTCAGGGCGCAAAGGCCCTGCGTCTGTGCGGCGGATCATGCCGGTAGGCCGAGGGGCCGCCCGGCGAGCCGGGCATGGAAAGGCTCAGTGCGCCGACCCCGACAGTTGCAGGCCGATCACGCCGACGATCACCAGGGAGATCGAGACGATCTTCAGGGTCGACACCAGGTCGCCGAGGAAGACCATGCCGTAGATCGCGGTGCCCGCCGCGCCGATCCCGGTCCACACCGCGTACGCGGGGCCGACGTCGAGCTTCTTCAGGGAGAGGGTCAGCAGGCCGAAGCTGCCCAGCGCGAAGGTGGCGAACGCGACCGTCGGCCACAGGCGGGTGAAGCCGTGGGAGAGCTTGAGGCACACGGCGAAACCGGTCTCCAGAAGCCCGGCCACGATGACCAGCAGCCACGCCATGTGCTGTCCTCCCGTAGGTCCGGCCGTCCGGCTGGGGGCGATTATGCACTCACCGTCCCGGCACCCCGTATGCACTTACCGTCCCGGCACCCCGGCAAACAACGCGATGCTCAGTCGCCTTCCCGGCGCTCCCGCGTGGCCAGCAGCCGGCGCAGGGAGAACAGCCGCGCCGGGTCCGCGTGACCCTCCTCGACCCACGCGTCCAGCGCGCAGTCCGGCTCGTCGTGGCTGCACGCGCGCGGGCAGCCCTCGGTGCCCGGTTCCAGGTCCGGGAAGGCGTTGATCACCCGGGACGGGTCGATGTGCGCGAGACCGAAGGAACGCACGCCCGGGGTGTCGATGACCCAGCCGTCCGCACTGGGCAGGGGCAGCGCCAGCGCCGAGGTGGTGGTGTGTCGGCCGCGGCCGGTCACCGCGTTGACGCGTCCCGTCATGCGGCGGCGGTCCTTCGGGACCAGCGCGTTGACCAGGGTCGTCTTGCCGACGCCCGAGTGGCCCACGAAGGCGGTGATCTTGCCGTCCAGGTACTCGCGCACCCGGTCCGCCGCGTCGCCGTTCTCCAGCTCCTCGCGGCTGGTGACGACGTAGGGGATGTCGAGGTGGCCGTACAGCTCCAGCAGCTTGTCCGGCGGGGCCAGGTCCGACTTGGTCATCACCAGCAGCGGTTCCAGACCGCCGTCGTAGGCCGCGACCAGACAGCGGTCGATCAGGCGGGGGCGGGGTTCCGGGTCCGCCAGGGCCGTGACGATGGCCAGCTGGTCCGCGTTGGCGACGACCACCCGCTCGTAGGGGTCGTCGTCATCGGCCGTGCGACGCAGCAGCGAGCTGCGCTCCTCGATGCGCACGATCCGCGCGAGCGTGTCCTTCTGGCCGGACAGGTCGCCGACCAGGGCCACCCGGTCGCCCACCACGGCCGCCTTGCGGCCCAGTTCGCGGGCCTTCATAGCCATGACGGGACGGTCCTCGACCAGGCAGGTCAGCCGGCCCCGGTCGACGGTGAGGACCATGCCCTCGGCCGCGTCCTCGTGCTTGGGCCGGATGTTCGTGCGCGGCCGGTTGCCCTTGCGGTTGGGGCGGCTGCGGATGTCGTCCTCGTCGGTGTGCTTGCCGTAGCGGCGCATGGTTCCAGTCCGCCCGTCAGTTCCCCAGCATCCCGGTCCACAGGCCGGGGAAGTCCGGCAGGGTCTTCGCCGTCGTCGCCACGTTCTCGATCTGCACGCCCTCGACCGCCAGGCCGATGATCGCACCGGCCGTCGCCATGCGGTGGTCCTCGTAGGTGTGGAAGGTGCCGCCGTGCAGCGGGCGCGGGCGGATGTGCAGGCCGTCGGCCGTCTCGGTGACGTCGCCGCCGAGTTCGTTGATCTCCTTGGTGAGCGCGGCCAGCCGGTCCGTCTCGTGCAGCCGCAGATGGGCCACGCCACGAAGGGTCGAGGGGGAGTCCGCGAGGGCCGCGACCGCCGCGATGCCCGGGGTCAGCTCGCCGACGTCACCCAGGTCCACGTCGATGCCGTGGATGGCGCCCGAGCCGGTGAACTCCAGCCCGTACTCGGTCAGTTCGCAGGAACCGCCCATCTCGGTGAAGATCTCCCGCAGCCGGTCACCCGGCTGGGTGGTGCGGGCCGGCCAGTCCGGGATCAGCACCTTGCCGCCGGTGACCAGGGCCGCCGCCAGGAACGGCTGGGCGTTCGACAGGTCCGGCTCGATCGTCAGGTCCCGGCCGAGCAGTGCGCCCGGCGTCACCCGCCACACGTTCGGCTCGCCGCCCGACTCCGGGGTGTCCACCTGGGCGCCGACCGCGCGCAGCATGTCCACGGTCATCCGGATGTGCGGCATGGAGGGCAGGGACGTGCCGGTGTGGCGGACCTCGACACCCTGGTTGAAGCGCGGGCCGGACAGCAGCAGCGCCGAGACGAACTGGGAGGACGAGGAGGCGTCGATCGACACCGGGCCGCCGTCCAGCGCCCCGCCGCCGTGCACGGTCAGCGGCAGCGCGCCCCGGCCGTCGTCGTCGATCCGGGCGCCGAGCACGCGCAGCGCGTCGATCACACCGTGCAGCGGGCGCTCGTACGACCGCGGGTCCCCGTCGAACCGGATGGGACCGTCGGCCAGCGCGGCCACCGGCGGCAGGAAGCGCATCACCGTGCCGGCGTTGCCGACGTCGACGGTGGCCGGGCCGCGCAGACCCGTGGGCAGCACCCGCCAGGCCTCACCGGAGCCGTCCGGGCCCCCCGCGACGGAGGAGCTGGATGACACGGTCTCCTCGATCTCCACGCCCATGGCCCGCAGGGCACCGGCCATCAGCAACGTGTCACGGGAGCGCAGCGGGCGGCGCAGCCAGCCGGGCTCGGACGCCAGGGCGGCGAGCACGAGGGCGCGGTTGGTGACCGACTTGGACCCGGGCACGTGGACCGTCGCATCGACGGCTCCGCTCGCGTGCGGGGCGGGCCAGAGGGCGGGGTGGGCGGTGTTCGGGGCCATGGGGCCACTTTATAAGGAGGGCCCGGCGTCAACCTTCCAGCAGCCAGCGGCCCCCACCGATGAGCGAACTCAGCGACACCGCGTGGAACAGGAACAGCCACAGCCCCGCCGGTACGTGTGTCAGCCGCGACAACTGGTCCGCGTCCGAGTCCCCCGCGCCTCCCCGCGCCCGCTTCGCCTGCAGCTCGAAGGGCGGCCGTACGCCCCCGAACAGCAGGAACCACACCACCGCGTACGCGAACGCCGCCTGCACCTGCGCTCCCGCCAGCCAGGACACCAGCAGGAAGGCGCCACCGGTGAGGACCACGGTGAGGACCCCGTACGCGTTGCGGATCATCACCAGCATCACCACGAGCAGCGCGGTCGCCACCCACAGCAGCAGCGTGATGCGGCCCGCGGCAAGCAGCGCGGCGCCGCCGAGGCCCAGCAGCGAGGGGGCCGTGTAGCCCGCGGCCGCGGTGAGGATCATGCCGAGGCCGTACGGCTTGCCGCGGCTGACCGTGAGGCCGCTGGTGTCCGAGTGCAGGCGTATGCCCGTGAGCTGCCGGCCCGTGAGCAGGGCCAGCAGCCCGTGGCCGCCCTCGTGCGCGATGGTGATCGCGTTGCGCGAGAGCCGCCACAGGGAGTGCGGGACGACGGCGGCGAGGGCGGCGACGAGGGTGGCGAGCACCACCCACAGGTCGGGGTCGGGCTGGGCGCCGGTGAGCCGGTCCCAGAGGTCGGGCAGCGCGGTGGCGGCGAGGCTGTCCATGTTTCCGAGTGGCTCCCTGTGGTCGTGCGGAGTCTGGCAGTGTGGCACGTATGTGCGGACGGTATGCATCCAGTCGTAGGCCCGAGGATCTCGCAGGAGTCTTTGAGATCGAGAAGTGGGAGCCCGAGGAGACCCTGGAGCCGGACTACAACGTGGCTCCGACCAAGGAGGTCTACGCCGTCCTGGACCGCCCCCTGAAAGACGCGTCCGAGCCGCGGCCGGTTCGGCAGCTGCGCAGGCTCAAGTGGGGACTGGTGCCCTCCTGGGCCAAGACGCCCGAGGGCGGCGCCCGGATGATCAACGCGCGCGCGGAGACCGTGCACGAGAAGCCGGCCTACCGCCGTGCCTTCGCCGCCCGGCGCTGCATCCTGCCCGCCGACGGCTACTACGAGTGGGTCACCGCCAAGGAGGAGCGGGAGCTGGAGGTCGAGGGGAAGAAGAAGCGGCCCCGCAAGCAGCCGTACTTCGTGCTGCCCGCCGACGGCTCGGTGTTCGCAATGGCCGGGCTGTACGAGTTCTGGCGGGACCGGACCCTGCCCGACGACCACCCGCAGGCCTGGTGGGTCACCTGCTCGGTGATCACCACGGAGGCGGAGCACACCCCGCTGGCCGTCGCCCCCGCCGAGGGCCCGCACACCCTCGCCGAGATCCACCCCCGGATGCCGCTGATGCTCACCCCGGACCGCTGGGACGCCTGGCTGGACCCGGCCCGCACCGACCCGGACGACCTGCGCGAGCTGCTCGCCCCGCCCCCGCCCGGCCTGATGCGCGCCTACCCGGTCGCCACGGCCGTCAGCAACGTCCGCAACAACGGCCCGGAGCTGCTGAAGGAGCTGGAGGCGCCCGAAGTGGGCACTCTCTTCTAGGGCCCCGGCACTAGCCTTCTGATGTGATCGAGATTGTCGAGACCGACGCCGGGACCGCCCGCATCACCTGGCACCGGGCCAAGAAGGCGCGGCTGGTGCTGGCCGTGAGCCACGGGGCCGGCGGTGGCATCGAGGCGCGGGACCTGCAGGCGCTCGCCCAGGTGCTCCCCGGGCACGGCGTGACCGTGGCCCTCGTCGAGCAGCCCTGGCGGGTCGCGGGCAGGAAGGTCGCGCCCGCGCCGAAGACCCTGGACACCGGTTGGCGCGGCATCTGGCCCGCGCTGGCTGGGATGGCGCTGCCGGTGATCTCCGGCGGCCGCAGCGCGGGCGCCCGGGTCGCCTGCCGCACCGCGACGGAGCTGGGCGCGCACGCCGTGCTCGCGCTGAGCTTCCCGCTGCACCCGCCGGGCAAGCCGGAGCGCTCCCGCGCCGACGAGCTGCTCGGCGCCGGGGTGCCCACGCTCGTCGTCCAGGGCGGAAACGATCCCTTCGGCAAGCCGGACGAGTTCCCCGAGGGGTCGTACGAGCTGGTCGAGGTGCCGTACGGCGATCACGGGTTCGCCGTGCCGAAGCGCGCGGGGATCACGCAGGAGCGAGCGCTGGAGATCGTCACCGGCGGTGTCGTGGAGTGGGTCGCGTCACTCGGCTGACCCCAGGGAATGTTGCACGGTGGAGTGCTGTTGTGGCGGACAGGAGTGCTGAAGCACCGGCACCGACGTCGTGGAGAGGAAGTCCGCCGCATGGGTTCGACCATTTGCCCGAGCCGCAGCAGCCGCACTGACCTGGACTGGACGGTGCTGCACGCGGCCAAGGCCGCTCCTATTCGAGCGGCGGCAGGCACGGGTCGTGTTCTATCCTCCGAAACGAGTGGGATCGGTTTCGGTCCTGCCCGGGATCTTGAGGAGGTGGGTCCGGTCACTGGGACCGACGCAGGGACCGACAACGGCCAGGCGGAGCTGCCCGAGGGCCGCGGCGACAGCGCGGAGTCGACCGCCGAGCGCAGTGCGCGCTTCGAGCGGGACGCGCTCGAATTCCTCGACCAGATGTATTCGGCCGCGCTGCGCATGACGCGCAACCCGGCCGACGCCGAGGACCTGGTGCAGGAGACGTATGCCAAGGCGTACGCGTCCTTCCACCAGTTCCGCGAGGGCACCAACCTCAAGGCGTGGCTGTACCGGATTCTCACGAACACCTTCATCAACTCGTACCGCAAGAAGCAGCGCGAGCCCCAGCGCAGTGCGGCCGAGGAGATCGAGGACTGGCAGCTCGCCCGTGCCGAGTCGCACATGTCGACGGGTCTGCGCTCCGCCGAGTCGCAGGCGCTCGACCACCTGCCCGACTCGGACGTGAAGGAAGCGCTGCAGGCGATCCCCGAGGAGTTCCGCATCGCCGTCTACCTTGCGGACGTAGAGGGCTTTGCGTACAAGGAGATCGCGGACATCATGGGGACACCCATCGGTACGGTGATGTCCCGGCTGCACCGGGGCCGCCGTCAACTGCGCGGCATGCTCGAGGACTACGCACGCGAGCGCGGACTGGTCCCGGCGGGCGCCGGAGAGTCGAACGAAGCGAAAGGTTCGGGCTCATGAGCTGCGGAGATCCGCACGAGACGGACTGCAGTGAGGTCCTCGACCACCTGTACGAGTTCCTCGACAGCGAGATGCCGGACGTCGATCGCGACAAGTTCCAGCACCACTTCGAGGAATGCTCTCCGTGTCTGGAGAAGTACGGCCTGGAGCAGGCCGTGAAGAAGCTGGTCAAGCGGTGCTGCGGACATGACGACGTACCCGCCGACCTGCGGGCCAAGGTCATGGGGCGGATCGACCTGATCCGCTCCGGGCAGACCGTCCCCGAGCACGACGTGACCGCCACGCCTCAGGAGAGCTGAGTACCAGAGCTGCGTACCGGCCATCACCCGAATGTGCTAATCCTCGGGTCGTAAGCTCCCGGACCCCCCGATTCCCGCCCTAGGCTCCGAGCCCGGACAGGCACGGTCGGGGGAGGGGCGTCATGGAGGCGGTTCCAGCAAGGGCGCGGGCCTATGTGGCCTGCGTCGCCCTGCTGGCCGTGGTCTGTGTTCTCTGTGTTCTGCCCCTGTCGGCCACCCACACGTCCTGGCCGGCGCTGGCCCTGCTCACCGCCCTGTACGCGGCCTGTGAGCACGTCGTACGGCGCCGCCTGGGCGGCACCTTCTATCCCGTCCTGCTCGCCGGGGCGTTCCTGCTGCCCCCGCCCGCCGCCGCCCTCGTGCCGGTGTCGGCCGCGCTGCTCGCCCGCGTCGAGGAGCGGCCCGTGGGGCTGCGCCGCGTGTGGCGGGCCGCGCAGCCCTCGCTGGCCGTGTGGGGCGCGGCCCAGGTGCACTGGGCGCTCGGCGGCCGGGACACCGTCGTGGCCTGCGACTTCCCCCACGCGCTCGTTCCGGCCGGGGCGGCCGTCCTCGCCTTCTGCCTGGTGCTCACCGCGCTCGACGGCGGCCTCCTCGCGGCGGGCGTGGGGGTACCGCCCACGCCTTTGCGGCAGTGGGGGAGGGTGCCCCTGCGCCGGGCCTGGCGCGGGCTGCTGTCCCGCTCCCTCGCACCGGTCGCCGTGCACGGACTCGCCGGGCTGATGATGGCCGTGCTGTGGCGCAGCCGGTACGGGCCCGTCGCCGCGCTGCTCGTGCTGCTGCCGATGTTCGTCTCCTGCTGGGTCTTCGCCCAGTACCACCGGGAGCGGGCCGCCCACCAGGCCACCATCCGCGCTCTGGTGCAGGCCGTCGACCTCAAGGACGGCTACACCCGCGGCCACAGCGAGCGGGTCGGCCAGGCCTCGGTGATGATCGCCCGCGAACTCGGCATGGACGACGAACGCGTCGAGGTGCTGCGCTTCGCCGGCATCCTGCACGACGTCGGCAAGCTCGGCGTCCCCACGCGGCTGCTGCGCAAGGACGGCCCGCTGACCCCCGAGGAGCGGCGGATCATCGAGCTGCATCCCGAGTACGGCCACGAGATGGTCCGCGGGATCTCCTTCCTCGGCGAGGCCCGCGCGGCGATCCTGCACCACCACGAACGGCTCGACGGCAGCGGCTACCCCTACGGACTGGTGGGCGGTCAGATCCCCGAGTGCGCCCGCGTGGTGGCCGTCGCGGACGCCTTCGACGCGATGACCTCCACCCGCTCCTACAGCAGGGCCCGCCCGGTCGAGGCGGCGGTCACCGAGCTGGAGCGGTGCGCGGGAACCCAGTTCGACCCGCGCATGGTCACGGCGCTCGCCCGGGCCCTCGACCGGCACGGCTGGCACCCGGCCGTCACGGCCGACGAGACGGCGCAGCGGATCCCGGACCGGCAACCGGTCGCCGGCAGCCCCAGCGGGGCAGCCCGATGACCGCCCTGCGGCTCATCCACGCCTGTGCCGCCCTCACCGCCGCCGTCTCCCTCGCCGTCACCCTGTGGAGCGGCATGGCCGACCGGCGCGTCGCACTCGCCTTCGGGGTGCTCATAGCCGTCGGCGAGCTGACCCGGTGGAGCGGAGCCCAGGTACGGCAGGCCGCGCCGCTGGGCACCGCCGGATCGCTGTCGTACGCCCTGCTGGGCGCCGACGCGGGACATCCGACCCTCCACGACGCGCCGCAGGTCGTCACCATCGTCCTCGCCGCCTCCCTGCTCGGCGGGGTCCCGCACATCTGGTGCGGACGCACCCCGACCCTCGACCACCTCGCCCGCCGCGTCCTGAGCGTCGGCTTCGCCGCGATCTGCTTCCAACCCCTCTACAACGAGGGCGCGTTCGAGTCCTGGAACGGCGCCGGCTACGCGCTGCTGCTCATCGCCCTCATCGTCCTCACCGCCCTGTGCGACGCCGTCCTCGCCGCCGCCCTCGCCCACTCCCGCACCCACTGGCCCTTCGGCCCGCTCCTGCGCGAAGAACTGCGCGGACTGCTCGGCATCGGATCCGCCGTCTGCGCGACCGGCGCGGTGATGGCGCTCGCGGTCGCCGTGGTCGGGCTGTGGGCGCTGCCGGTGTTCTGCCTGCCGCTGCTGCTCGCCCAGCTCTCCGTGCGCCGCTACGACGCCGTGCGCGCCACCTACCGGCAGACCATCGCCTCCCTCGCCCGGGCCACCGAGATCGCCGGATACACCCCGACGGGGCACGCCCGCCGGGTCGCCACGCTCAGCCTGGCCGTCGGCCGGGACCTGGGCCTGTCCGGGCCCGGGCTGACCGTCCTGGAGTACGCGGCCCTCATGCACGACATCGGCCAGCTCAGCCTGGTCGACCCCGTCCCCGCCGGCGCCACCGCCGCCCTGCCGCGGGAGGAGCAGCGGCGCATCGCACTGCTCGGCGGGGCCGTCGTACGGCAGACCGGGGTGGACGCGGCCGTCGCCGTGGTCGTGGAGCGGCAGGCCGACCCCTGCCGGGAGCAGCCGCTCGCCGCGCGGATCGTCAGGGCCGTCAACGCCTACGAGGAGAAGGCCCGGGACGCGGGGCCCGACGGGCCGCTCAGGGCCCTGGAGGAGCTGCGTCTGGCCACCGCCGGGGACTACGCTCCCGAGGTCGTGGAGGCGCTCGCCCGGGTTCTGGCCCGGGACTGTCTGACGCTGCCCGCGCCGGGGTAACCCATGGGTAATGAGCGCCCTTCCCGCCGTACGTGGTTGGATGCGAGGGAGAGGGTGTCCGGGGGCACAAGCCAGCCCACGTGGAACTGGAACTGGCAGGCGGGAATCGTGAGGATCTTCGGCAAGGGACGGCACCGGCCCTCCGCCTCCTGGCGGCAGGCCACCGACCGCGCGTTCACGCTCATCGGCGACGGCCGGTACGAGGACGCGGGCGAGCTGCTGACACGCGCCGCCGACCTGGAACCCTGGCTGGCGGAGTCCTGGTTCAACCTCGCCCTGCTGCACAAGTTCCGGCACGACTGGGAGCAGGCCCGCGCCGCCGGACTGCGCGCCGTGGCCCTCCTGGACCGGGAGACCGGCGCCCCCGACTGGTGGAACGTGGGCATCGCCGCGACCGCCCTGCAGGACTGGCCGCTGGCCCGCCGCGCCTGGCAGGCGTACGGGCTGCGGGTGCCCGGCGGTGCCACGGCCTCCGGCGAGCCGCTCGGCATGGAGCTGGGCAGCGCGGCCGTACGGCTCTCCCCGGAGGGCGAGGCCGAGGTGGTGTGGGGCCGCAGGCTGGACCCGGCCCGGATCGAGGTGCTGTCCATCCCGCTTCCCTCGTCCGGGCGGCGCTGGGGCGAGGTCGTCCTGCACGACGGCGTCCCGCACGGCGAGCGCACGACGTCCGCCGGGCACTCCTACCCGGTCTTCGACGAGATCGAGCTGTGGGCGCCCTCGCCGGTCCCCACCTGGGTGGTGCTGCTGGAGGCGGCCACCGAGGCGGACCGGGACGCGCTGGAGCAGCTGGCCGCGGACGCGGGGTTCGCCGCGGAGGACTGGTCGTCCTCGGTGCGGCTGCTGTGCCGGATGTGCTCGGAGTCGCGGATGCCGTCGGACGAGGGGGACGGGGTCCATCTGGATCCGCATGATCACAGCGAGCCGGGTCATCCCGGGCCGCTCGGGCATCGCACGGACGGGCAGCTCTGGGTTCCCGAGCGGGAGTGCGGGGTGGCTGCGCCGGCTTCGCTCGTGAGGGGGTTGCTGGACGGGTGGGTTGCGGACAGTCCGGACTCCAGGGACTGGCGGGATCTGGAAGAGGTTTGCTGAGACCGCGGCCCGGCTGCGGGTCCGATGTGGCTGGTCGCGCAGTTCCCCGCGCCCCTTAAGGGCGCGCCCACGTACCCTGTACCAGCAACTTCACCCCTGTTTTTCTGAGGAAGGCGTACGTCGGTCATGGCGCAGCAGGACACCGATCAGCAGCACGCGGGCGTGCTCCCCGTCGACGACGAGGGCTATGTCGTCGACACGGAGGACTGCGAGGAGCGCGAGACCGCCTGGCGCGAGCGCGGCACCTCGCGGCCGATCACGGTCGTCGGCAACCCGGTCCTGCACAAGGAGTGCAAGGACGTCACCGAGTTCGGTGCGGAGCTGGACCAGCTGGTCGCGGACATGTTCGTCAGCCAGCGCACCGCCGAGGGCGTGGGCCTGGCCGCCAACCAGATCGGTGTCGACCTGAAGGTCTTCATCTACGACTGCATGGACGACGAGGGCGTCCGGCACGTCGGCGTGGTGTGCAACCCGAAGCTGGTCGACCTGCCCGCCGACAAGCGCCGGCTCGACGACAGCAACGAGGGCTGCCTGTCCGTACCGACCGCGTACGCGCCGCTCGCACGTCCCGACTACGCCGAGGTGACCGGCCAGGACGAGAAGGGCAACCCGATCAAGGTCCGCGGCACCGGCTACTTCGCTCGCTGTTTGCAGCACGAGACCGATCACCTGTACGGGTACCTGTACATCGACCGTCTGTCCAAGCGTGACCGCAAGGACGCGCTGCGGCAGATGGCCGAGAACGAGCCACGCTACCCCGTCGTCGCCAACGACTGAGACGTCCGGTCCGACCGTACGGACACCGCACGAGAGCAGCAACGACGCACGTTACGACGCCCGTTCGGGATCCTTCCCGACCGGGCGTCGTTCGTTTGTTCGTCGCAAGGTTCCCGGCATCTGGGGTGGTGAGTGAAGCAAATCCGTTCCCATAATGGTCAGTTGTGGTGCTGAATGGGAAGGGCGGGGATACGCAACGGCGCACACCCGGCACAGCAGGGAGGGGTGTGCGCTCCTGGCAGCTGAGAGGGGACTGTTCGTGCACGCTTTCTCACACGGCACCACATCGTCGACAGCGGTCGCAGTACCGCCGTCTCTCGCCCTCCCGGTGATCGAGGACGCGATTCCCCGGAAACTGCACCCGTATTGGCCAAAGCTTCAGGAGAAGACCCGGCAGTGGCTCCTGGAAAAGCGGCTGATGCCGGCGGACAAGGTGCGGGAATATGCCGATGGTCTGTGCTACACCGACCTGATGGCGGGGTACTACACCGGCGCCCCCGACGAGGTCCTGCAGGCCATTGCGGACTACAGTGCCTGGTTCTTCGTCTGGGACGACCGGCACGACCGTGACCTGGTGCACGGCCGAGTGGCCGACTGGCGCCGGCTGCGGCACCGCCTGCACGCGGCACTCGACGCACCCCGGCACCATCTGCACCATCGGGACCCCCTGGTTGCAGGGTTCGCGGACAGTGTGCTGCGGCTGTACTCGTTCCTGCCCCACACCTGGAACCTGCGGTTCGCCCGGCACTTCCACGACGTGATCGAGGCCTACGACCGCGAGTTCCGCAACCGGACCGCGGGGTACGTTCCGAAGGTCGAGGAATACCTCGCCCTGCGGCGGCTCACCTTCGCGCACTGGATATGGACGGACCTGCTGGAGCCGAGCGCCGGATGCGAACTCCCGGACTTCGTGCGAAAACATCCGGCCTATCGCCGTGCGGCCCTGCTGAGCCAGGAATTCGCCGCCTGGTACAACGACCTCTGCTCACTGCCCAAGGAAATAGCGGGCGATGAGGTGCACAATCTCGGCATCAGTCTCATCACCCATGAGGGACTGACACTCGAAGAAGCGGTGGAGGAAATCCGGCGGCGCGTCGAGAAATGCATCGCCGAATTCCTCGAAGCCGAGCGGGACGCCCTGCGGTTCGCCGGCGAACTCGCCAACGGCACGGACCGCGGAAGGGAATTGAGCGCCGCCGTCCGCGCCTGTGTCGGCTATATGCGGAACTGGTTCAGCTCCGTCTACTGGTTCCACCACGAGTCCGGCCGGTACAGGGTCGACAGCTGGGACGACCGGTCCACGCCCCCGTACGTCAACAACGAAGCGACAGGTGACAAATGACCGTCGAGTCTGTGAAACCGGTGGCCCCCGAGGGCACCGGAGTGCGCGAGCCGCCCCTCGCCGGCGGCGCCCTCCCGGTCCTCGGGCACGGTCTGAAACTGGTCCGCGACCCGCTCGCCTTCATGTCCGGGCTGCGCGAGCACGGTGACGTCGTGCGGCTGAAGCTCGGCCCCAAGACGGTGTACGCCGTCACCACACCGGCGCTCACCGGCGCATTCGCGCTCAGCCCCGACTACAAGATCGACGGCCCGCTGTGGGAGTCCCTCGAAGGCCTGCTCGGCAAGGAGGGCGTGGCCACTGCCAACGGCCCCCGGCACCGCCGCCAGCGGCGCACCATCCAGCCCGCCTTCCGGCTCGACGCGATCCCCGCGTACGGCTCGATCATGGAGGAGGAGGCGCATGCGCTGACCGAGCGCTGGAAGGTGGGCGAGACCATCGACTGCACCTCGGAGTCGTTCCGGGTCGCCGTGCGCATCGCCGCCCGCTGTCTGCTGCGTGGCGACTACATGGACCAGCGCGCGGAGCGGTTGAGCATCGATCTCGCCACCGTCTTCCGCGGTATGTACCGCAGGATGGTCGTCCCGCTCGGGCCGCTGTACCGGCTGCCGTTCCCCGCCAACCGCGAATTCAACCGGGTGCTGGCCGATTTGCATCTGCTGGTCGACGAGATCGTCGCCGAGCGGAGGGCATCTGGTCAAAAGCCGGACGATTTGCTGACGGCATTGCTGGCGGCGCAGGACGACAATGGCGACCCCATCGGGGAACAGGAGATCCACGACCAGGTGGTCGCGATACTCACCCCCGGAAGCGAAACAGTCGCCTCCACGATCATGTGGCTGCTCCAGGTGCTCGCGGAACATCCGGAACACGCCGAGAAGGTGCGCGCCGAGGTCGAATCAGTGACCGGCGGCCGGCCCGTTGCATTCGCGGACGTCCGGGAGCTCAGGCACACCAACAATGTCGTCGTCGAGGCCATGCGGCTGCGGCCCGCCGTATGGATATTGACGCGGCGCGCGGTGACCGACACCGCGCTAGGCGGCTATTGCATTCCGGCGGGGGCGGACATCGTGTACAGCCCGTACGCCATCCAGCGCGACGGCCGTTCCTACGACCACCACCTCGACTTCGACCCCGACCGCTGGCTGCCCGAGCGGGTGAAGGAGGTGCCCAAGTACGCGATGAGCCCGTTCAGCGTGGGCAACCGCAAGTGCCCCAGCGACCACTTCTCCATGTCCCAGCTGAGCCTGATCACCGCGGCGATCTCGGCGAAGTACCGCTTCGAGCAGGTCGGCGGGTCGAACGACACCACCCGTGTGGGCATCACACTCCGGCCCCACCGGCTGCTGCTGCAGCCCGTGGAGTGGTGAGAGACACTCGCCGATGACCGGCGCGCGCTCAGGTGGCTTGCGAGCCCCGGAACGCGCGCCGGATCGTTGCTCGGCCGAGGGCGACCGGACTCAGAAGTCCTCGTCCAGGTCGACCGTGCCCTCCACGGCCACCTGGTACGCCGACGGGCGCCGCTCGAAGAAGTTCGTCAGCTCCTGAACGCCCTGCAGCTCCATGAAGGAGAAGGGGTTCTCGGAGCCGTACACCGGGGCGAAGCCGAGGCGGGTGAGGCGCTGGTCGGCGACGCACTCGAGGTACTGCCGCATCGAGTCGGTGTTCATGCCCGGCAGGCCGTCACCGCACAGGTCACGCGCGAACTGCAGCTCGGCCTCGACGGCCTCCCGCAGCATCTCGGTGACCTGCTGCTGCAGCTCGTCGTCGAAGAGCTCCGGCTCCTCCTTGCGGACGGTGTCGACCACCTCGAACGCGAACGACATGTGCATCGTCTCGTCGCGGAACACCCAGTTGGTGCCGGTGGCGAGACCGTGCAGCAGACCCCGGCTGCGGAACCAGTAGACGTACGCGAAGGCGCCGTAGAAGAACAGGCCCTCGATGCACGCGGCGAAGCAGATGAGGTTGAGCAGGAAGCGCCGGCGGTCCGCCTTGGACTCCAGGCGGTCCAGCTTCTCGACCTCGTTGATCCACTTGAAGCAGAACTCGGCCTTCTCGCGGATGGACGGGATGTTCTCCACGGCCGCGAAGGCGGCGGCGCGGTCGTCCGGGTCCGGAAGGTAGGTGTCGAGCAGCGTCAGATAGAACTGGACGTGCACGGCCTCCTCGAAGAGCTGGCGCGACAGGTACAGGCGCGCCTCCGGGGAGTTGATGTGCTTGTACAGCGTCAGCACCAGGTTGTTCGCGACGATCGAGTCGCCCGTCGCGAAGAAGGCCACCAGACGGCCGATCAGGTGCTGCTCGGCCGGTGTCAGCTTGGCGAGGTCGGCGACGTCCGAGTGGAGGTCGACCTCCTCGACGGTCCAGGTGTTCTTGATGGCGTCCCGGTAGCGCTCGTAGAAGTCGGGGTAGCGCATGGGGCGCAGAGTCAGCTCGAAGCCCGGGTCGAGCAGGTTCTTGGCAGTCATCTCTGTCGGCGCGGAGCGCCGTCCTCCAGGGGTGGTGGTCGGGCGACGGGCGGGCATTACTGGCAGGCCTCGCAGGACTCGGGGTTCTCAAGGGAGCAGGCGACGGCGTCGGGGTCGGCGACCTGCTGCACGGGGATGGTGGTCTGGGTCTGCGCCTGGGCGGCGCGGGCGATGCGGGTCGCCGGGCGGGAGCGCAGGTAGTACGTCGTCTTCAGGCCCTGCTTCCAGGCGTACGCGTACATCGAGGAGAGCTTGCCGATCGTCGGCGTCTCCATGAACAGGTTCAGGGACTGCGACTGGTCCAGGAACGGGGTGCGGGCCGCGGCCATGTCGATCAGGCCGCGCTGCGGGATCTCCCACGCCGTGCGGTACAGCGCCCGCACGTCGGCCGGGATCCACGCGAAGTCCTGCACCGAGCCGTTGGATTCGCGCAGCGCCTCACGGGTGCGCGCGTCCCAGACGCCCAGCTCCTTGAGGTCCTGCACCAGGTAGGAGTTGACCTGCAGGAACTCGCCGGACAGCGTCTCGCGCTTGAACAGGTTGGAGACCTGCGGCTCGATGCACTCGTACACGCCCGCGATGGACGCGATGGTGGCGGTCGGGGCGATCGCCAGCAGCAGCGAGTTGCGCATGCCGACCGCGGCGATCCGCTCACGCAGGGCCGCCCAGCGCTCGGGCCAGGTCAGGCGGACGCTCGGGAAATGGTCGGGGTGCAGGACACCGCGGGCGGTGCGGGTCTTCTCCCAGGCCGGCAGCGCGCCGCCCCGCTCGGCCAGGTCGGCGGAGGCCTCGTACGCGGCGAGCATGATCCGCTCGGCGATCCGCGTCGACAGGGCCTTGGCCTCGGCGGAGTCGAAGGGCAGGCGCAGCTTGAAGAAGACGTCCTGCAGACCCATCGCACCCAGGCCCACCGGACGCCACCTGGCGTTGGAGCGGCCCGCCTGCTCGGTCGGGTAGAAGTTGATGTCGACCACGCGGTCGAGGAAGGTGACGGCCGTGCGGACGGTCTCGTCGAGGCGCTCCCAGTCGATGTCCCCGCCCTGCACGAAGGCACCGAGGTTGACCGAACCCAGGTTGCAGACCGCCGTCTCGCCGTCGTCGGTGACCTCCAGGATCTCCGTGCAGAGGTTCGAGGAGTGGACGACGTGGCCCGCCTCGGCCGTCTGGTTGGCGGTGCGGTTGGCGGCGTCCTTGAAGGTCATCCAGCCGTTGCCGGTCTGCGCGAGGGTGCGCATCATGCGGCCGTACAGGTCACGGGCCGGGATGGTCTTCTTCGCGAGCCCGTTCGCCTCCGCCTTGCGGTACGCGGCGTCGAACTCCTCACCCCACAGGTCGACCAGCTCCGGCACGTCCGCCGGGGAGAACAGCGACCACTGCTCGTCGGCGTTGACCCGGCGCATGAACTCGTCCGGGATCCAGTGCGCGAGGTTGAGGTTGTGCGTACGGCGGGCGTCCTCACCGGTGTTGTCGCGCAGCTCCAGGAACTCCTCGATATCGGAGTGCCAGGTCTCCAGGTACACCGCGGCAGCGCCCTTGCGCCTTCCGCCCTGGTTCACGGCGGCCACCGAGGCGTCCAGGGTCTTCAGGAACGGGACGATGCCGTTGGAGTGCCCGTTGGTGCCGCGGATCAGCGAACCACGGCTGCGGATGCGGGAGTACGACAGACCGATGCCGCCGGCGTGCTTGGAGAGACGGGCGACCTGGTGGTAGCGGTCGTAGATGGAGTCCAGCTCGTCCAGCGGGGAGTCGAGGAGGTAGCAGGACGACATCTGGGGGTGCCGTGTGCCGGAGTTGAAGAGCGTGGGGGAGGAGGGCAGGTAGTCGAGGCGGCTCATGAGTCCGTAGAGCGCGGCTACTTCGTCGACGGAGCGGGTCGTGTCGTCCTCGGCGAGACCCGAGGCGACGCGCAGCATGAAGTGCTGGGGCGTCTCGATCACCTGGCGGGTGAGGGGGTGGCGCAGCAGGTAGCGGCTGTGCAGGGTGCGCAGCCCGAAGTAGCCGAAGCGGTCGTCGCCGGCCGCGTCGATCAGCGTGTCCAGACGCTCGGCGTGCAGCCGTACGAACTCCGCCGTACGGTCGGCGACCAGGCCCTCGCGGTGGCCCACGGCGACGGACTCGGTGAAGGACGTCACGCCCTGCGAGGCGGCCTCGGCGCGGATCGAGATGGTCAGCAGCCGGGCGGCCAGCCGGGAGTAGGCGGGGTCGTCGGAGATGAGGCCGGCGGCCGCCTCCGTGGCCAGCTCGCGCAACTCCGCCTCGTCGGCCCGGGCGGACCGGCCCCGCAGCGCGGCCGCGGCGACCCGGCCGGGGTCGGCGTCGGGGAGGTCGGCGGTCAGCTCGGTCAGGGTCCGCAGCAGCGCGGCACCGGGACCGTCGGTCTCCACCGGAGCTGCGGTCGCCTGGACGGCTGAAGCCGGGTCGGCTGGCGCGATGGTCACGTGGGGCTCTCCCTCGCTCGGCACAGGGCCTGGCGGAGGGCAGGGGCAGCACGAGCGCGCACGGCGTCGCGTCCACCGGCCCACTCCACGAGGCCCGGACGTCTGAAGGCACCCGGACCGGACGGCCGGGCGCGCGCTGACGGCAGGTACTCGGACTGAACAGGCGTGCGGATGCACGCAAGTACACCGTTGCGGGACAGTTCCGGATTCGCACCGGATTCCCCTGTGGCGACAGCGAGGATGAGCATACATCTAGTGCCGGGTTGTGGTGTCACCCCCAGATGTTGTGTCTGTTGCGTGTCGTGACGGCTTCAGAGGGTCAACAGCGGGCCGCCGTGGTGCTTGTTGTCGGCGGCCCGCTGCGGGTCGATCGGGGTTGCTCGCTCGGTTCTTCGCGCCCCTTCGGGGCGCGTTTCAGTGCCCGGCGCCTGCCGTGGCCGGCGGAAGTTCCACCTGGACCCCCGCGTCGCCCGCGTCCGCCGTGTAGTCCTCGGGGCGGGTCTCGTCGAGGCCCTCGGGTGCCTTCAGAGCCTTCAGGACGAAGGTCAGGACCACCGTGACGGCGACGTTCAGCACGAAGGCCGTGAGGCCGATGTAGCCGATCTCACCGAGCCCCGGGATCTCCTTGGCGGAGCCGCCGAAGTGCTTCTGGGTCGGCGAGGCCACCCCGTACGCGGCGACCGTGCCGTAGACCATGCCGACCGCCCAGCCGGCCAGCAGCGCCCAGCGGTGGCACCAGCGGGTGAACAGGCCGCCGACCAGGGCCGGGAAGGTCTGCAGGATCCAGATGCCGCCCAGTAGCTGGAAGTTGATGGCGACCGTCTTGTCCATGGTGAGCACGAAGACCAGGGCGCCGACCTTGACCAGCAGCGACACGAGCTTGGAGACCTGGGCCTCCTGCTTCGGCGTGGCGTCCGGCCTGATGAAGTCCTTGTAGATGTTGCGGGTGAAGAGGTTTGCCGCCGCGATGGACATGATGGCCGCGGGCACGAGGGCGCCGATGCCGATCGCCGCGAACGCCACGCCCGCGAACCAGTCCGGGAACATGTCCTCGAACAGCTGCGGAATCGCCAACTGCCCGTTGGTGACGTTCACTCCGGCCGCGATCGCCATGAAGCCGAGCAGCGCGAGCAGGCCCAGCATCAGCGAGTACAGCGGCAGGATCGTGGTGTTGCGCCGGATCACCTCACGGCTCCTGGACGAGAGCGTCGCGGTGATCGAGTGCGGGTACATGAACAGCGCGAGCGCCGAACCGAGCGCCAGCGTGGCGTACGTCCACTGGCCCGCGGGGGCCGGTACGAGCCCGCCCGCACCCGCCTTCGTGAACTTCTCGCCTGCCTTGGCGAAGATGTCGTCGAACCCGCCCAGCTTGATCGGGATGTAGATGATCGCCACCGCGATGACGATGTAGATCAGCGTGTCCTTGACGAACGCGATCAGCGCGGGGGCGCGCAGGCCCGACGAGTACGTGTACGCGGCCAGCACGCCGAAGGCGATGAGCAGCGGCAGGTCCTTCACGAACCAGTTGGTGTTCTCGCCGCCGCCGACGCCCATCACGTCCAGCACCGCCTGGATGCCGACGAGCTGGAGCGCGATGTACGGCATCGTCGCGAGGATGCCGGTGACCGCCACGGCCAGCGACAGGCCCTTGGAGCCGAAGCGGCCGCGCACGAAGTCCGAGGTCGTCACATAGCCGTGCTTGTGCGAGACCGACCACAGGCGGGGCAGGAACGTGAAGATCAGCGGGTATACCAGGATGGTGTACGGCACGGCGAAGAAGCCGGCCGCACCCGCCGCGTAGATCGCCGCCGGCACGGCGACGAAGGTGTACGCCGTGTACAGGTCGCCGCCGAGCAGGAACCAGGTGATCCAGGTGCCGAACGACCGTCCGCCCAGGCCCCATTCGTCCAGGGAGTGCTCGTTCTCGGCCCTGCGCCAGCGGGCGGCCAGGAAGCCCATGACCGTGACGGCCAGGAAGAAGAAGATGAAGACGCCGAGAGCGACGCCGTTGACGCCGTTCTTCACTGCGCCGCCCCCTTGCCCTGAGTGGCCCTGCGGGCGCTCTGGTCACGCTGCCAGAGCTTGTACGCGAGCATCGTGAGCGCGGTGGAGATCAGCACCCACAGCATCTGGTACCAGTAGAAGAACGGGATCCCGATGAACGCGGGGTCCGTCCTGGCGTACGAGCCCACCCACAGCATCGCCACGAAGGGCGCGACGAGACACAGGCCGATGATCACGCGGGCCGGTGTCACCACCGGCGGTCTCACTTCAGGCGTTTCGGACATGCCACGGCTCCGTCCCCTGGTTGATCACCTGTGTAATGCGCAGGCAATCTAGGTGACGGTGTCGTGGCAGCGGAAGACCTCGTCCGTATAACGGTATGTCGATTTGGAGGTTGTGGCGTGAAGACGCCAATTCCCCTCAGTCCTGCGGGCGCTTGAGTCTCGCCACGAACTTGTACCGGTCGCCTCGGTAGACGGAGCGCACCCACTCCACCGGCTTGCCCTCGCGGTCCAGGGAGTGACGGGAGAGCATCAGCATCGGCAGGCCCACGTCGGTGCCGAGCAGGCCCGCCTCGCGCGGGGTGGCCAGGGAGGTCTCGATGGTCTCCTCGGCCTCGGCGAGATGGACGTCGTAGACCTCGGCGAGAGCGGTGTACAGGGACGTGTACTTCACGAGCGACCGCCTGAGGGCCGGGAACCGCTTGGCCGACAGATGGGTGGTCTCGATCGCCATCGGCTCGGCGTTGGCCATGCGCAGCCGCTCGATGCGCAGCACGCGTCCGCCGGCCGTGATGTCGAGCAGCTCGGCGAGCCGGTCGTCGGCCGTGATGTAGCCGATGTCGAGCAGCTGCGAGGTGGGCTCCAGGCCCTGGGCCCGCATGTCCTCCGTGTACGAGGTGAGCTGCAGCGCCTGCGAGACCTTCGGTTTGGCGACGAAGGTGCCCTTGCCCTGGATGCGCTCGAGGCGGCCCTCGACGACGAGCTCCTGCAGGGCCTGGCGGACGGTGGTGCGGGAGGTGTCGAACTCGGCCGCCAGCGTGCGCTCGGGCGGGACCGGCGTGCCCGGCGCCTGCGTCTCCGTCATGTCGAGCAGATGCTTCTTCAAGCGGTAGTACTTGGGCACGCGCGCGGTACGGACCGTCGTCCCGGCCTCGTTCTCCGCACTGCCGACGTCGGTGCTCATGCTCTGCCTTCCCGGCTCCTGATGCCGAAAGCGACCGACATCCCATCGGCCACGGCTCACATCGTGGCACGGCTTCGTGTGTCAGGGCTCCACCCGCACGCTCCGTGATCTCCTCTATATACCGTCGCACCCGTTGTTGGTCTAGTCCAACGGCTGGTGCGCCGGTACCGGCTAGATCCCCTGCCAGTCCGGCTTGTTCGCGTAGGTGTGCCGGAAGTAGTCGGCCAGCTTGAGCTTGGACGCGGCGGCCTCGTCCACGACCACCGTGGCGTGCGGGTGCAGCTGGAGCGCGGAGGCCGGGCAGACGGCCGCGACCGGGCCCTCGACGGTCGCTGCGACCGCGTCCGCCTTGCCCTCGCCGGTCGCGAGCAGCACCAGGTGCCGGGCCTCCAGGATGGTGCCGATGCCCTGGGTGATCACATGGTGCGGCACCTGCTCGATGTCGCCGTCGAAGAAGCGCGCGTTGTCGATCCGGGTCTGCTCGGTCAGCGTCTTGATCCGGGTACGCGAGGCGAGCGAGGAGCAGGGCTCGTTGAACCCGATGTGCCCGTCCGTCCCGATTCCCAGCAGCTGCAGGTCCACACCGCCGGACTCGGCGAGCGCCCTGTCGTACGTCTCGCACGCCGCCTGGACGTCCTCGGCCGTGCCGTCCGGCCCCATGAACGCGTCCATCCCGATGCCGAGCGGCTCCAGCACCTCCCGGCGCAGCACCGAGCGGTAGGACTCGGGGTGCTCGGCGGGCAGCCCCACGTACTCGTCGAGCTGCGCTATTCGGGCCCGCGCGGTGTCCGCGACGCCGGAGCGCACCTTGGCGGCCAGTGCCTGGTAGATGGGCAGCGGGGTCGAGCCGGTGGCCACACCGAGCAGGGCGTCGGGCTTGCGCCGCAGCAGCTGGGCCATGGCCTCGGCGATCAGCTCGCCGCCCGCCGCCGCGTCCGGAACGATGACAACTTCCACGCTGGGCCTGCCGTTCTGAAGAGGGCCTGAGAACAGGGGAGAGGTCGGAGCAAGAGTCTCTATGTGGTTTAGACCAATCTAGCAGAATCGGACTCCTGGGCCCAGGTGGGACGTCCGCTGCAACACTCCGCCGACATTTCTCTAGGGGGCGCTATAAAATGCACCCCATGGTGACCAGCGAGGACACGAAAGCGCAGGCCAAGCCCGCCAGGACGCGCGGCCGCCCGCGCTCCTTCGACCGTGCCACCGCGCTGGAGAGGGCGCTCATGGCCTTCTGGGAGCACGGCTACGAGGCCACCTCCGTCTCCGACCTCACCCGGATCATGGGCATCGGCGCCCCGAGCCTCTACGCAGCCTTCGGCGACAAGCGCAGCCTGTTCGAGGAGGTCGTCCGGGTCTACGCCGACACCCACGGCGCCTTCGGCGACCGCGCCCTTGCCGAGGAGCCCACCGCCCGCGCCGCCGTCGCACGCACGCTGCGCGAGGCCGCCGCCGAGTACACCGACCCCGCCCACCCCTACGGCTGTCTGGTCGTCCACGCGGCCACCAACTGCACCAGCCCCGAGGTGGAGCAGCTGCTGCGGGAGCGGCGCAATGCGGGCATCGCCGCGCTCGAATCCCGGATCCGGGCCGACGTGGCCGAGGGGCGGCTGCCGGCCGGCGTCGACGCGGCTACGCTCGCGCGGCACACCGGAGCCATGATCCAGGGCATGTCCCAGCAGGCGCGGGACGGCGCGAGCCGGGCGGAACTGGAGGCACTCGCGGAAATTGCCATGGCCATCTGGCCCCGCGGCTGACCCGGGCGGGCTAGGCTGCGTGGCATCGCGTGCCAGCAGACTTCAACGCATACCCCCACGCGCATGGACACGCCATCGTGGTCTAGTCCAGAATGCGTAGGGGAAAATCGTAGGGAAAACTGAACAGCTTCCGTCTTCCCCGCACAGGAGGACGGACGAGGAACCGGCGCTCTCTGCCCTGACTGCCCCGGCTCCTCGACCTTCGGCCGACCGGGACCGCACACCCCACGGCCGATGATGCTCCGGGCTGCGGTGCCGGGAGGGTTGAGGGTCCCTCCCAGGCGCCGCGGCCCGCGGGTGTTTTTTCGGCCATCCCCGGGCCCCGGGTACGCTCACAACGTGCCCTCCATGAACGAACTCGTACGCCAGCACACGGCCCTCGGTGACTCCGACCTCGAGTGGCTCCACCTGCTGGTCTCGGAGTGGCAGCTGCTCTCCGACCTCTCCTTCGCCGACCTGGTCCTGTGGGTCCCCACCCGCGACGGCACCCGGTACGTCTCGGTCGCCCAGATGCGCCCCAACACAGGCCCGACCTCCTACCAGGACGACATGGTCGGCCACCTGGTCCCGCGCGGCCGGCGGCCGATGCTGGACGCGGCGCTGGACGAGGGCCGGATCGTGCGCGAGGGGGACCCGGAATGGCGCGAAGAGGTCCCCGTCCGGGTCGAGTCGATCCCCGTACGGCGTGAGGGCCGCGTGCTGGGCGTCATCGCCCGCAACACCAACCTGCTGACCGTCCGCACCCCGAGCCGCCTCGAACTGACCTACCTCCAGAGCGCCTCGGACCTCGCGCAGATGATCGCGGCCGGCTCCTTCCCCTTCCCCGACCAGCAGGTCGACATGGACGCCTCGCCGCGCGTCGGCGACGGCCTGATCCGGCTGGACGCGGACGGCATCGTCCAGTACGCCTCCCCGAACGCCCTGTCCGCCTACCACCGCCTCGGCCTCGCCGCCGACCTGGTCGGCCACCACCTGGGGCAGACCACGGCCGAACTCGCCCCGACCCGGGGCCCGGTGGACGAGGCGCTCGCCAAGGTGGCCAGCGGCTGGGCGCCGCGCGAGTTCGAGATCGAGTCGAACGACGGGGTCATCCAGTTCCGGGCCATTCCGCTCAAGCCCAAGGGCACCCGCATCGGCTCCCTGGTGCTGCTCCGGGACGTCACCGAACTCCGCCGCCGCGAACGCGAGTTGATCACCAAGGACGCGACCATCCGGGAGATCCACCACCGGGTGAAGAACAACCTGCAGACCGTCGCGGCGCTGCTGCGGCTGCAGGCCCGGCGCATCGGGTCCGAGCGCGGCCGGGAGGCCCTGGAGGAGGCCGTACGACGGGTCGGCTCGATCGCGATCGTGCACGAGACGCTCTCCCAGAACCTGGACGAGCGGGTGGAGTTCGACGACATCGCCGACCGGGTCCTCGCGATGGTCGCCGAGATCTCGCCGGGCAAGGTGACCGGCCGGCGCAGCGGACGCTTCGGGATCCTCGACGCCGAGGTCGCCACCCCGCTGTCGATGGTGCTCACCGAGATCCTGCAGAACGCGCTGGAGCACGGCTTCCGCGAGGGTGACACCGGCACGGTCGAGGTCTCCGCGGTCCGCGGCGGCACCACCAAGGAGGCCCGCCTCCTCGTCACCGTCCAGGACGACGGCGTCGGCCTGCCCGAGGGCTTCGACCCGCAGACGGCGGGCAACCTGGGCCTGCAGATCGTACGGACGCTGGTGGAGGGCGAGTTGGGCGGCACCTTCGACATGGTCCCGGCGCCGGAGCGGGGCACACAGGTCATCCTGGACATTCCGGTGCGCTCGCAGAAGTAGGAACCACCCGCCAGGTCCGACGCACAGTGGCCCGAACAGCATTGAGCCCCGGGCCACTTGGTGGTCCGGGGCTTAAAGCTCGTTGCTGCTCTGCTTGTCGCTAAGCGCATCGGGGGTACTGCGCGCTGCGGCTCGGGGGCGGGAGATGCGTACTCGCTGTACGCGCCGCCAAGCTCAGGCTGTCAGCAGGGGTGGGACTGTCAGGCGGAGGCCTGACGGGCCCGGTTGCGGGCGGCGCGGCGCTTCATGGCGCGGCGCTCGTCCTCGCTGAGACCACCCCAGACGCCGGAGTCCTGACCGGACTCGAGCGCCCACTGCAGGCACTGCTCGATAACCGGGCAGCGACGGCAGACGGCCTTGGCTTCCTCGATCTGCAGCAGCGCAGGACCGGTGTTGCCGATGGGGAAGAAGAGCTCGGGGTCTTCCTCGCGGCAAACGGCGTTGTGACGCCAGTCCATGGCTGCTACCTCTCCTTGGTATTACATGCAAGTTGCTTGTGAATGTGAACGCTTTCACGAATCCCTCAACAAGTGAAGGGCCGACCGCCGAGTCTTCCCCGGCGTGGTCCTTGGTTTGAAGAGGGGTTCCGGTGATCAGTGGAGGCCGGTGTTGCGGGCCGTCCCGATCGCCACGTAGAGACTCGCAAACCTCAGCGACGGATACAACCCCTTCCGGAAAGTTTTTTTTGATTCCTCGGTGTCGACTGGGTCACAGCCGTACTTCCATGGGGTGGATCCTGGCCTAAACGTTCGAGTGAAAGGACTTTAGCCCGTTCCGCTCACACAATCACACGCAGTGCGCGGCGTACGCCTGTGAACGTCACGCTCGTACGCAGTCCGAGGTGGTCGCCGTCCATCTGAAGGGGGAGGGGGGCCTTCGAATGCAAGGTGAACTGGTCCAGGTCGTGCAGAGAGACCGCATGCCTGCCATGGGGTCCGCGCTCGGGGGACGAAGTGAGCAACTGCGTGCCATACCGGGCAACCGCGGCCGTCGACAGACGGCTGAGACCGAGTACGTCGATGCCTGTATCGAACGACGCCTTAGGTGACGTGTACATCGGGCGATTGCCGAGATACGTCCAAGGGGACGTGTTCGAGACTATGGCGACAACAAGATCGGTGATCGGGTCGGCGCCGGGCCGCTCCAGGGTGATCGCACCGTGCCGGCGGTGCGGCTCGCCGAGGAATTGCCGGACCACCTGTCGTACGTACAGCGCGTGGGTCGACTTCTTGCCGCGCTCGCGCTGCTGCTCGACCCGGCCGACCACACCCGCGTCGAAGCCGAGCCCGGCGTTGAAGGTGAACCAGCGGTCCGGCACCGCCTCGTCCTCGGTGCCGGGCGTGCCCGAGGTCAGGCCGAGCCCGACGACCCGCTCGGTCCCGTCACGCAGCGCGTCCAGCAGGGCGCCGGTGGCCTCGACGGGATCGTTGGGCAGACCCAGGGCGCGGGCGAAGACGTTGGTGGAGCCGCCGGGGACCACGGCGAGTCCGGGCAGGCGGTCCGGGTCGGGGCCGGCGTGCAGCAGACCGTTGACGACCTCGTTGACGGTGCCGTCGCCGCCGAGGGCCACGACCAGATCGATGTCGTCGCTCTCCGCGGCCTGCCGGCCCAGGTCGCGCGCGTGACCGCGGTACTCGGTGGTGACCGCCTCCAGCTTCATCTCGCTGGCGAGCGCGTGGATCAGCACGTCACGCCTGCGTGCGCTTGTGGTGGTTGCCGCCGGATTGACCACGAGAAGTGCACGCATGGATGGCAGCGTACCTACTGGGGGGTACCCGGCCCAGACCGAGGTAGGGATCAGGTAAGAGGCGAGGGCGTGAGCCTGGACACCCGCCACCGCGCCGGACCCGGGGCGGAGGCGGCCGCCGCGGGGTGCGGGGCTACGCTTCTGGCGTGAGCAGTGAGCAGAAATCCGCCCCGGAAACGACCGAAGCCGCCGAGCCCCGCCCGCGCCGGCTGACGTACGCGGCGGCGCTGGCCGGGCTGGAGGGGGCCGCCCTGGTGGTCGGCGGCGTCTGGATCCTCGTCCTCGGACTCACGGGCGATCCCGACGACCGGCAGCAGGCCGTGACCGGCGGGATCACCCTGGTGGTGCTCGCGCTGCTGCCGCTGCTCGCCGCGCGCGGTCTGCTGCTCAGGCGCAGCTGGAGCCGTGGCCCCGCCGTCATCACGCAGATCATGGCGCTTCCGGTGGCCTACAACCTGCTCAAGGCCGACAGCATGGCCATCCCGGGCGGCATCGCCCTGGCCGTCGTGGCGATCGCCTCGCTGGTGCTGCTCGTGAACTCGGCGACGACCCAGGCCCTCGGGATCAAGGGACCGGGCCGGGTCGAGTAGCGCTCACTCCTCGACGAGCAGCTTCTCCCGCAGCTGGGCGAGGGTCCGGGCGAGCAGCCGGGAGACGTGCATCTGCGAGATGCCGACCTCCTGCGCGATCTGCGACTGCGTCATGTTCCCGAAGAAGCGCAGCAGCAGGATCCGCTTCTCGCGCGGTGGCAGGTCCTCCAGCAGCGGCTTGAGGGACTCGCGGTACTCCACGCCCTCCAGCGCCTCGTCCTCGGCACCGAGGGTGTCGGCGACCGCCGGGGACTCGTCGTCGGTGTCGGGGACGTCCAGGGACAGCGTGGAGTACGCGTTGGCGGACTCCAGGCCCTCCAGGACCTCCTCCTCGGAGATGGCCAGCTTCTCGGCCAGCTCGTGGACCGTGGGGGAGCGGCCGTGCTGCTGGGACAGCTCGGCCGTCGCCGTCGTCAGCGCGAGGCGCAGCTCCTGCAGTCGGCGCGGCACGCGGACCGCCCAGCCCTTGTCGCGGAAGTGCCGCTTGATCTCGCCGACGACGGTCGGGGTGGCGTATGTGGAGAACTCCACGCCGCGCTCGGGGTCGAAGCGGTCCACCGACTTGATCAGGCCGATCGTGGCGACCTGGGTGAGGTCGTCGAGCGGCTCGCCGCGGTTGCGGAAGCGGCGCGCCAGGTGCTCGACGAGCGGCAGGTGCATACGGACCAGCTGGTTGCGCAGCTCCGCGTACTCCGGGCTGCCCTGGTTCAGCTTGCGCAGCTCGATGAACATCGCACGCGCCCCGCTGCGGTCCTGCGGGTCGTGCTGGGTGGCCTGCACGGCCTCCGCGCCCAGCGCGGCGTCCTCGGCGTATCGCTCGTGCTCGCTCATCGTCCCGCCCGTAGCCCTTCCCCGAGCCCTCGCCTCCGCGGGGGCGGCGGATCCGATCCCGCCGCGTCCCTCCGAAGGCGCGCTCTGCACGGCACCGTCGCTGCCGGCCTCAGCGGAGTCCTCCTCCGGGTGCGGCCTGGCCTGCTCGGGGATGCCGTCGATGCCGTCCGCCATGCGTCGGGAACCGTCCGCGGGGCCTCGGTCCCCCGTCGGCAGCTCCCGTGTGCCGCGCTCTTCGTCCCGCACCGGCCCGTCCCCGTTCCTCACGCCGGCCCGGGGCCCGCGCCGCGCTGTTTGTAGAGACTGATCGACACGGTTTTGTCCTCGTCGACGGCGGACGAGACCTTGCCTGCGAGGGCCGAGAGCACCGTCCAGGCGAAGGTGTCCCGCGAGGGGGCGTGGCCGTCGGTGGTCGGCGCCGACACCGTGACCTCCAGCGAGTCGTCGACGAGCCGGAAGACGCAGCTGAGCACGGAGCCGGGCACGGCCTGCTGCAGCAGGATCGCGCAGGCCTCGTCCACGGCGATGCGCAGGTCCTCGATCTCGTCCAGGGTGAAGTCCAAGCGGGCCGCAAGACCGGCCGTGGCCGTCCGCAGCACCGACAGGTAGGCACCCGCAGCCGGCAGCCGGACTTCCACGAAGTCCTGGGTCGCGGGCTCGCCTGCGATCTGGGACACCCTCACCTCCATGGTGGTACAAGCTTTACGGGGCCGAGGGTCGCCCCTCGGGGTAACGCACACGTGGTTCCGCGGTGACGCTATCGCGCTCCGAACGGTCCTGTCCCCGGGACCCCAACCCCCTGGCGTCACTCACAGTAAAGCTGTGGATACGCTCCGTGTCTAGAGGGTTTGCGGGCCCAAATGGGAAGAGCGCGCGCCGGGTTGACGTACCCCGGCGTCAGACGCTCGAACCGTCCACGGCCGCGGCCGTATGCCGTGTCAGTGCAGTGTCACACGAGAACGTGGTCGACGAAGCACCACCGCCAGTCCTCGCCGGGTTCGTAGGTCCGCATCACCGGGTGACCGGACGTCTCGTGGTGCTCCGTCGCGTGTCTGCCGGGCGAGGAGTCGCAGCAGCCGACGTGGCCACAGGACAGGCAGAGTCGCAGCTGCACCGGATGCGTCCCCCGCGCGAGACACTCCGGGCAGGTCTCGCTCAGCGGCTCCGGCTCCGGGTGCGGCAGCGCGTCGGAGTGCGTGCACTGTTTCATGATTGCCAGATTACGACGGGCGTGCGGGTGGCCGCGCGCAAAAACGAGGGTGGGCGAGGACCATGGATGTGATGCCGCTGCTGTTGCTGGTGGCGGGCAGCGCCGCGGTGGCGGGGGCCGCCCGGCGCACCCCGGTGCCGGCACCGCTGCTGCTGGTCGCGGTCGGCCTCGCGGTCTCCTACGTCCCCCGGGTGCCGGACTACACCCTCGACCCCAAGATCGTCCTGCCGTTGCTGCTGCCCCCGCTGCTGTACACCTCGGCGACCGACAGCTCCTACCTCGACCTGCGGGCCCAGCTCAGGCCCGTGGCGCTGCTGTCGGTGGGCTACGTGCTCTTCGCGACCGTCGCCGTCGGCTGGGCCGCCTACGCGCTCATCCCCGGGATGCCGCTGACCGCCGCCCTGGTGCTGGGCGCGGTGGTGGCGCCGCCGGACGCGGTGGCCGCCACGGCGGTCGCGCGCCGGGTCGGCCTGCCGTCCCGGATCACGACGATCCTGCAGGGCGAGTCGCTGCTGAACGACGCCACCGCGATCACCGCCTACAAGGTGGCCGTCGCCGCGGTCGTCGGCGAGGGCGCCACCTGGGCGGGCGGGATCCGCGAGTTCCTGCTCGCGGCGGTCGGCGGTGTCGGCGTCGGCCTCGTCCTCATGGCACCCCTGCACTGGCTGCGCACGCACCTGAAGGAACCCCTCCTGCAGAACACCCTATCCCTGCTGATCCCGTTCGTCGCCTACGGCGTCGCCGAACAGCTGCACGCATCCGGGGTCCTCGCGGTCGTGGTCGTCGCCCTCTACCTCGGTCACCGCGCGTGGGAGGTCGACTTCGCCACCCGGCTGCAGGAGGAGGCGGTGTGGAAGATGGTCGCCTTCATCCTGGAGTCGGCGGTCTTCGCCCTGATCGGCCTGCAACTGCCGGTCGTCCTCAAGGGGCTCGGGGGATACCAGGGCGCCAAGGCGACCTGGTACGCCGTAGCCCTCTTCCTCGTCGTGGTCCTTGCCCGGTTCGTCTGGGTGTATCCCGCGACCTTCCTGCCCCGCCGGTTGTCGGCGCGCATCAGGGAACGAGAGGAGGACCCCACCTGGCGGGGCGCGATGGTCACCTCGTGGGCCGGCATGCGCGGTGTGGTCTCCCTGGCCATCGCCTTCTCCATCCCGAAGGTGCACGACGGCCATCCCTTCCCGCAGCGCAACCTGATCCTCTTCCTGACCTTCACCACCGTCATCGGCACCCTGGTCGTGCAGGGCCTGACCCTGCCCCCGCTGATCCGCCTGCTGAAGTTCCCCGGCCGCGACCGGCAGGCCGAGACGCTCGCCGAGGCCAACGCCCAGGCACAGGCCTCCCGGGCCGCCGAGAACCGCCTGGACGAACTCCTCTCCGACGAGCGCAACGCCCTGCCCCCGCCGCTCGCCGACCGCCTGCGCACGGTCCTGGAACGCCGCCGCAACGCCGTCTGGGAGCGCCTCGGCCAGGTCAACCCCGTCACCGGCGAGTCCGTGGACGACACCTACCGCCGCCTGTCCCGCGAGATGATCGGCGCCGAACGCGAGGTCTTCGTCCGCCTCCGCGACCACCGCTACATCGACGACGAGATGCTCCGCGCCCTGCTCCGCAGACTCGACCTGGAGGAGGCGGCCGCTTACCGGGAGGCGGGCTAGGGCCCGTCCCCACCAGGACCCGTGACGGCGGTCGGTGTCCAGGCGGTCCTGGGCCTACGGGAAGGGTCGCCCGGTGACGACCGCTGCGATCGTCGTACCGCGTGCGAAGGCGCCCTCCTCGGCCAGCGTGGCAAGTCCGTACAGCAACTTGGCGACATAGAGACGTTCCACAGGCAGTCCGTGGCGCTGCTCGAAGTGCTCCGCGAAGGCGTCGAGTTCGGGGGTCGTACGGGCGTAGCCGCCGAGGTGGAAGCGGTCGTCGAGGGACCAGGCGCCGGTGCGGGTGCCGAAGGCGCGCTCCTGGAGGGTCTGTATCTCGGTCTCCAGGAAGCCGCCCTTCAGGACCGGTATGCCCAGCGCGCGCTGTCCGGGGGCCAGGCCGGCGGCGAGTCCGGCTAGGGTGCCGCCGGTGCCGCAGGCCACCGCGACGACGTCGGCGCGGCCGCGCAGCTCCTCGCCCAGGGCCCGGCAGCCGCGTACGGCCGCGGCGTTGCTGCCGCCCTCGGGGACGACGTACGCGCCCTCGGCGCCGGCCTCGCACAGGATCGCGGCCAGGGTCTCCGGCTCACTCTTGTGCCGGTATGTCGATCTGTCGACGAAGCGCAGCCGCATGCCGTCGGCCGCGCAACGGGACAGGGACGGGTTGAGCGGGCGGTCGGCCAGCTCCTGGCCGCGGACCACGCCGACCGTGGGCAGACCGAGGAGGCGGCCCGCGGCGGCGGTGGCCCGCAGATGGTTGGAATACGCCCCGCCGAAGGTGACCAGCTCGCGGCCGCGCGCGGCCGCGAGGTTCGGCACCAGCTTGCGCCACTTGTTGCCGATCAGCTCCGGGTGGATCAGGTCGTCCCGCTTGAGCAGCAGACGGAGGCCGTGCCGGGCGAACCGGTCGTCCCGGACCTCCACAAGAGGAGAGGGCAGGCGCGGGGCGAGCGGGCCGGTGCTGGTCACGGCCTCATTGTCGCCCGGCGCCGGCCCGGTCCGGCAACCGCACCTACGCCTTCAGGCGCTCCTCGACCCGATCCCGCAGCCACGCCATCGAGAAGCCGCGCGGGTCCACCTTGCCCGGCTGCCACTCCAGGTGGCCGATGACCGAGCGCTCCGTCCAGCCGTGGTGCCGGCACACCGCCGCCGCGGCACGCACGATCGCGTCCAGCTGCGCCTCGGGCCAGGGATCCTCGCCGTCGCCCAGGTTCTCGCACTCGAAGCCGTAGAAGTGCCGGTTGCCGTCGGTGTTCGCCTCGTTCTCCGGGGGCAGCCGCTTCTCGGCGATCACCGCGCGCAGGACGTCGTCGTCGCCGAGGCCGGCGTGGTTGGCGCGGCCGTAGCCGACCAGATGGAGCGTGCCGTCCTTGGTGATCACTCCATGGCACAGCGGGCCCGGCAGCTCCGCGTGGCCGGCCCGGCAGATCTCCACGGTCTCGGCGCTGCCGTGGGTCACCGTGTGGTGGATCATCACGCCGTGGACGGGACCCCAGGGACCCTTGTGGTTGCGGTTGTGGGTCCGCCAGTCGCCGACCTCGACGATCTCGACGCCTTCCGCCCGAAGCGCGTCCAGGAACCCGTTCGCGGACATGGGTGGGGCCATGACCGCCTCCTTCGTGCTGTGCCCGGTGGCCGCGGGGCCGCGGCCCTGTCGTACCGCTGCTTCTACCGAAACCGGACGTCCCGGACTACCTCGTTCGCACGCTGTGCGAGCCGATCCGGCCAGGTCACACGGGGTGGGGCAGTGGACAGGGTCCCTCTTTCTGCCCAGTAATCCGATGATCCATTCCCGCTCTTTCGGGTAATGGCGTGCGTACTTTCCGTAATGAAAGGCTCGCTCGCGAGACCGGTGTGCGATTCGGCGCCGGACATACATGAGAAGGGCATTTTCTTATGTCGGTAGGCGAAGAGGTCCGCACGGAGCAGGGCAAGTCGCAGCAGTCTCTCGGCACTGCGGCGGCGCGGAACCTGGCCACCACGACCAAGTCCGCCCCGCAGATGCAGGAGATCACCTCCCGCTGGCTGCTGCGGACGCTGCCCTGGGTGGATGTACAGGGCGGCACGTACCGGGTGAACCGGCGACTGACGTTCGCCGTCGGCGACGGCCGCATCACCTTCGTGAAGACCGGGGACCAGGTGGAGGTGGTCCCCGCCGAACTCGGCGAGCTCCCGGCGCTGCGGTCGTACGAGGACCAGGAGGTGCTGACCGAGCTGGCCCGGCGCTGCCGGCAGCGTGACTTCGCGCCCGGCGAGGTCATCGCCTCCTTCGGCAACCAGACCGACGAGGTGTATCTGCTGGCCCACGGCCGGGTCGAGAAGATCGGCACGGGCCCGTACGGCGACGACGCGGTCCTCGGGGTCCTCGCCGACGGCGCCTACTTCGGCGAGGCGGCGCTGCTGGACCCGGACGCCATCTGGGAGTGCACGGCCCGCGCGGACACCGCGTGCACGGTGCTGATCCTCGCCCGCCAGGACTTCGAGCAGGTCGCGGAGCGCGCCGACTCGCTGCGCGAACACGTCCGACAGCTGCGCGCGCTCCCGGAGCAGCGGACCAACAAGTACGGCGAGAAGGAGGTCGCGCTGGCGGCCGGCCACAGCGGCGAGCCGGACATCCCGCACACCTTCGTCGACTACGAGGCCCGGCCGCGCGAGTACGAGCTGAGCATCGCCCAGACCGTGCTGCGCATCCACACGCGCGTGGCCGACCTGTACAACCAGCCGATGAACCAGACCGAGCACCAGCTGCGGCTCACGGTCGAGGCGCTGAAGGAGCGCCAGGAACACGAGCTGATCAACAACCGCGAGTTCGGGCTGCTGAACAACTGCGAGTACGACCAGCGGCTCCAGCCGCACGACGGCGTGCCCGGCCCGGACGACATGGACGAGCTGCTCAGCCGCCGGCGCGGCACCAAGCTCTTCCTCGCCCACCCGCGCGCGATCGCCGCGTTCGGGCGCGAGCTGAACAAGCGCGGACTGGTCCCGGAGACCGTCGAGATCGGCGGCAACCGCATCCCCACCTGGCGCGGTGTGCCGATCTACCCGTGCAACAAGATCCCCGTCACCCCGGAGCGCACGACCTCGATCATCGCCATGCGTACCGGCGAGGACGAGCAGGGCGTCATCGGCCTGCGGCAGTCCGGCATCCCGGACGAGATCGAGCCGAGCCTGTCCGTGCGGTTCATGGGCATCAACGAGCAGGCCGTCATCAACTACCTGGTGACGGCGTACTACTCGGCCGCCGTCCTGGTGCCCGACGCGCTCGGCGTGCTGGAGAACGTCGAGATCGGCCGGTGGAGGTGACGTTTCCGCACTTCGCGGCCGTGTTCCCGCCCTTCGGGGCGGGTACACCCTCGGGGTATGTGTCCAGCCGGAGCGGAAGCACCACCGTCCGCGGACTGTGCGAGGGGGGCTCATGGCCGAGTTCATGACGGAGACCAAACAGCGTTCACCCGCGACGGGTGAGAGGCGGGGGCCGGCCGGTGACACCGGGGCCGGTCCCCTCGACGGGCAGGAGGCGGCCACGCTGCTGGAGCGGACCCGGGCCGTCGTCGACCCGGAGCTGCGTGCGGCGGTCGAGTCGCTGCCCGGCTCGATGCGCCGGATCGCGCTCTACCACTTCGGGTGGGAGCACGCGGACGGCACTCCGGCGGCAGGCAACGCGGGCAAGGCCATAAGGCCCGCACTGGTCCTCGCCGCGGCCGTCGCACTCGGCGGCCCGCGGGCGCGGACGGCGGCCGTCCGGGCGGCCGTGGCGGTCGAACTGGTCCACAACTTCACGCTGCTGCACGACGACGTGATGGACCGCGACACCTCCCGCAGGCACCGGCCCACGGTCTGGACCGTCTTCGGCGACGCGGACGCCATCCTCGCCGGGGACGCCCTGCAGGCGCTCGCCCTGCGGCTGCTCGCCGAGGATCCGCACCCGGTCTCGGGCGCGGCCGCGGTCCGGCTCGCCGACTGTGTCGTGGAGCTGTGCGCCGGACAGCACACCGACACGGCCATGGAGGGGCGCGCGCCGGACGAGGTCACCCTGGCCGAGGCGCTCGCCATGGCCGAGGCGAAGACGGGTGCGCTGCTGGGCTGCGCCTGCGCGCTCGGCGCGCTGTACGCGGGCGCCGATGCGCACGACGTGGCGGCGCTGGACGGCTTCGGCCGCCAGGCGGGGCTTGCCTTCCAGCTGATCGACGACGTGATCGGCATATGGGGGGACCCGCAGCGCACCGGCAAGCCGGCCGGCGCGGATCTCGCGGTCCGCAAGAAGTCCCTGCCGGTGGTGGCCGCGCTCGCGTCCGGCACCCCGGCGGCCGCGGAACTCGCCGCGCTGTACGGGAAGCCGTACGTGAAGGGGGAGCCCGGGGACGGCGGGGAGATCGCGCGTACGGCCCTCGCCGTCGAGCAGGCCGGCGGCCGGGACTGGGCGCAGGCCGAGGCGGCCGACCGGATGGCCCGGGCCATGCAGGAGCTGGCCCGCGCCGTGCCCGCGCCGGAGGCGGCGGGCGGTCTGCTGGCCCTGGCCGAGTTCGTGACCCGGCGCAGCAGTTGAGGCCGCGGTGGCACGCGGCCACGGCAGTTGAGGCCGCGGTGACACACGGCCACAGCAATTGAGGCTGCGGTGACACGCGGCCGGTAAGGACCCCGGAGCCACCGGGACCGTGCGGCTCCTGACCCCGCACGACCTCCCGGGGGCTCCGGTTGGAGGGCCCCGCGCATCTTGACGGTGTGCGGGGCCCGCCCACTGCCCGGTCCGGGGTGGGTTCTCGTTGTCGGTGCCGGCGGGTGCCGCTGTGGTCGGCGCGCCCGTAGCGAGGCCTGGGTGCGGGCGCCGCGCCGGCTGCACGACTGCTGCGTGGACGTGATCGCCGCTGCCGACGGCCTGCCGATCGCCCTGGTGAGCTGTCCCGGCGAGTGGTCCGCCGCGCTACCCCTCCGGCACGATCGTCGTCACGATCCTGTCGACCAGCCCCTCCGGCACGCCCACCCCGTCCAGGACTCCGTCCAGCACGCCCGGCAGGGTCAGGTGTTCCAGGATGAGCCCGAGCATCGCGAGGTAGAGCACAGTGACGGTCTCGTCGCCGCCGGGCAGGCCGGACTGCCGGTGGAACTCGATGCCCTGCTCCAGGTCTCCGCGCACCGACTTGGTGAAGGAGTCCCGCAGTTCGGGGCGCCGGGTGGCCTCCAGCCGCATCTCCAGCAGCGCCAGATACCCGGTCCGGTCGCCGGTGGCCCGGTCCATGATGTCCTGCATGAGGGCCCTGACCAGGGAGCGGTCGCGGGGCCGGCGCAGCAGCGTCTCCAGCACCTCGGGATCCGGTGCGAGCCGTACGTGCAGCCGGGCGTCGATCTGGCGGAGCAGGTCCTCGCGGCTGGTGAAGTAGTTGGAGGCGGTACCGGTGGGCGCGCCCGCCTCGCCGTCCACCGCGCGGAACGTCAGCCCGCGCGCGCCCTCCCGCGCGAGCACCTCGATGCCGGCGTCCACCAGCGCCGCTCGCCGTTCCGGATTGCCCGCCATGCGGAATCCCTTCTCCTACTTGTCCTCGGTGCCGACGGCATCCCCGAAAAGGCTTGCAACCACTACATCCGGAGTACTACAACTGAAGCACTACAAGCGAAGTGGTTGTCCGATCGCTCCGCAGCCTACGGAAAGAGACCGGCTTGCGAAAGCTCACGTACTTCATCGCCTGCTCGCTCGACGGCTTCATCGGCGACGAACACGGCGACGCCACCGCGATGTTCCGCTTCCTGGACGAGGAGTACCTCGACTTCCTCAAGACGGAGTTCGCGGAGACCCTGGCCACCCCGGCCCGCCGGCAGCTCGGCATGGACCACCTGGAGAACCGGCGGTTCGACACCGTCATCCAGGGCCGGGCCAGCTACGAGGTGGCGCTGAAGGAGGGCGTCACCAGCCCCTACGCCCACCTGCGCGAGTACGTCGCCTCGCGCACCCTGGGCACGTCGCCCGACCCGAACGTCGAGATCATCGACGGCGACCTGACCGGCCGGGTCCGCGAACTCAAGGCGGAGGACGGCGGGTTGGACATCTACCTGTGCGGCGGCTCCCAGCTCGCGGGAGCCCTGCTCGACGAGATCGACGAACTCGTCATCAAGACCTACCCGATCGTCTACGGCACCGGCATGCCGATGTTCGGCACCGGCCTCGACATCACGGAGTTCACCCTGGACGAGGTGCGCACCTTCGGCAACGGCGTGCTCGTGCGCACGTACCGCAGGAAGCGCTGAGACCCCGCCCGCCCTACCCTGGGGGCATGGACAGCGAAGAACACGTCTGTCCCGTCTGCGGACAGCCTGTCGACACGGTCGTCCGGCGGCACAAGACGCTGGGCATCTGGGTCCCGCTGTGGGGCCCCGGCCCCTGCTACAACCCGAAGTGCGCGGCCCACGTCGACCTCGCCGCGGGGCAGGTGCACCCTGCCCCGCAGGACTCCGCCGCGAAAAAGTCCTGAGCCCGTGTCGAGAATCCCGGCCCGGCTCCGACGTCCCCTGTGAGAGCCGCCCGTAGGAGGCGGCCACGAGTCGAAGGAGCGGACCATGAAGTACCTGGTGATGGTGCAGGGCACGCAGGCGGACTACGACGCGATGGCCGGCAAGCCCTCCGAGCACGCCCCGTCCTGGACCGAGGCGGAGCTCAAGGCCATGTACCTGTACATGGGCGCGATCAGCGACGACCTCGCCGAGTCCGGCGAACTCGTCGACGCCCAGGGCCTGGCCGAGCCCGCCCGGACCCGGCTGGTCGCGCGCGGCAAGGACGGCCGGACCGTGATCACCGACGGCCCGTACGGCGAGACCAAGGAGCTGATGGCCGGCTACTGGGTGGTGGACTGCGCGAGCCTGGACCGGGTCACCGAGATCGCCGAGCGCGTCACCCGCTGCCCCGGCCCCGAGGGCCTGACCGACTACCCCGTCGTGATCCGGCCCATCATGGACGGCGCCGGGGACACCTGCGCCGAATGACCGGCCCGACCGGCACCGAGGACCTGCTGCGCCGACACGCGCCGCAGGTCCTCGGCGCGCTGGTGCGCCGGTACGGGCACTTCGACACGGCCGAGGACGCCGTACAGGAGGCGCTGCTCGCGGCGGCCCGGCAGTGGCCGCAGAACGGGGTGCCGGACAATCCGCGCGGCTGGCTGATCAGGGCGGCGTCCCACCGGCTGACCGACGCGCTGCGCGCGGACGAGGCCCGGCGGGCGCGGGAGGAGCGGGCGGCGGCCCTCGCCGCCCGGGTCGCGCCGCCCGACCGGGCGCCCAGCGAGGACGACACCCTCAGCCTGCTCTTCCTGTGCTGTCACCCCGACCTGACCCCGGCCGGGCAGATCGCCCTCACCCTGCGCGCGGTCGGCGGCTTGACCACGGCGGAGATCGCCCGTGCGTACCTGGTCCCCGAGGCGACGATGGCCATGGGGGTGCCCCCGGTTCGAGCGAAGTCGAGAATTGGGGGAGCATCAGCCGGGCCAAGCGGAAGGTGCGGGGCGTGCGGTTCGGGCGCCCGGACAACTGGGCCGAGCGGCTGCCCGCCGTCCTGCAGATCCTCTACCTGATCTTCAACGAGGGCTACACCGCGACCTCCGGAACCAGCCTCCAGCGCCGTGACCTGGCCGCCGAGGCGATCCGGCTGACCCGCACCGTCCACCGGCTGCTCCCGGACGACGGCGAGGTCGCGGGCCTGCTCGCGCTGATGCTGCTCACCGACGCCCGGCGCGCCGCACGCACCGGCCCGCACGGGGAACTGGTCCCGCTCGACGAACAGGACCGCGACCGCTGGGACCGGGCCGCGATCGAGGAGGGCGGCGCCCTCGTCACCCGGGCGCTGTCCCAGGGGCCCGCCGGACCGTACGCGCTGCGCGCCGCCATCGCCGCCGTGCACGACGAGGCACCCTCCGCCGAGGCCACGGACTGGCGGGAGATCCTCGGCCTGTACGACCTCCTCGTCCGCCAGGTCCTCGGACCCATGGAACGCCTCAACCGCGCGGTCGCCGTCGCCATGGTGCACGGCCCCGAGGCCGGCCTCGCCGAACTCGACGGACTGGAGCGGGAGCTGGGCGACAGCCATCGCCTGGACGCGGTGCGCGGGCATCTGTGGGAGCGTGCGGGATCCTACGACCGGGCCCGCGCCGCCTACGCCTCGGCGGCGGCCAGGACGCTCAGCCTCCCGGAGCGGCACTATTTGCAGACGCGCGCGGCCCGGCTGAAGCCGTAGCGTGGCCGCATGCCGAAACTTCCGCACATCGTCCACATCACCGAGCGCTCCCTGTGGGAGGCGGCCCGTGAGCGCGGCACCTACGAGGTGTCCACCCGTGGCCGCACCCTCCAGGAGGAGGGGTTCATCCACTTCTCCACCCGCGAGCAACTCCCGCGCATCGCGGCCTTCCTGTACGGCGACTACGAGGGCCCCGACGAGCTGGTGGTCCTGGTCGTGGACCCGGCCCTGCTCGGTGTGCCGCTGAAGTACGAGGCCATGAAGCCGAACGGCGAGGAGTTCCCGCACGTCTACGGGCCGGTGCCGGTCGACGCCGTGGTGGACGTGGAGCCCTGGGGGTGAGCGAACAGCGCCGTGCGCGCCGCCGGTTATGGCGCTGGGCCGTCTGCGCCTGGGCCGTGGCGGTGGTCGCCGGGGGCGGGCTCACCCTGTGGCTTCAGGACTCGGTCCGGCCGCAGGGGCCGTACGGGTGGGAGAGCGGGGACGGGTCGACGCCTCGGAATCCGTACGGCGGCACGCCCCGTCCGCTCCACGGGACGACGGGCGGGGACGACGACGCGTGCCCGACCGGACCGGAGACCGAGCCGACGCAGGAGGCGGGCCGGATCGCCGTCGCCTGCGCGTACGTGACTACGCGTCGCTGACCGCCGCCGGCAGCGCGCCCGTCTCGGGATCCCGGCCGGTCAGGCAGTACGTGCCGCCGGCCGGGTCGCGCAGCACCGCCCAGTGCCGGCCCTGGTGGACGCGGACGGCGCCCAGCCGCTCGTGCCGGGCCCGGGTCGCCTCGATGTCCGCGCAGGCGAGGTCCAGGTGGGCGGAGGCCGGGCGTTCGTCGTCGAGGCGCTGAAGCAGGATCCGGACGGGCAGGCCCGCGGGCGGCCGGAGCACCCGGAACTCCGGCAGGGAACCCGCCAGCAGCTCCCAGCCGGTCAGCGCGGCCCAGAACGTGGTCTCGGCGTCGTACGCCGAGGGCGGGATGTCCAGGCACACCTGGTCCAGGCGGCTGCCGTCGACGACCGGCGGCCGTACCGCCTCCGTGTGCCACGGCACGGCGCAGAACAGCTGACCGGCGGGCGAACGCAGCACCGCCCAATCGCCGTGGTCCGCCACGAGCCCCGCGCCGAGGTCCAGGGCCGCCCGGACCAGGGCCGCCGGGTCCTCGACGCAGAGGTCGAGGTGCGCGCCGCCCGCGCCCTCGGCGACACCCTGGAGTTTCACGCACGCGTCCGTCCCGTCGGGCAGCAGCGTCATGAACTCGCCCTGTTCACCGCGTGGTTCGGACGGCCGGGTGCCGGTGACGGCCGTCCAGAAGGCGCGGGCCTCGGCGAGGCGGGCGACGGGGCGGTCGACGAAGGCGTAGGTCCAGCGGATCGTGTTCATGGCGGGGATCGTAGGCAGCCGTCCCCACCGCACAGGCGGAATTTCAGTCCGCGGGCCGCTGCAGGAACCGCAGCATGTTCCCGGCCGGGTCCCGGAAGGCGCAGTCGCGGACCCCGTACGGCTGGTCCGTCGGCTCCTGGAGCACGTCGCCGCCGGCCTCCCGGACCCGCTCGTACAGCCCGTCGCAGTCCTCGGTGGTGAAGATGACCCCGCGCAGCAGTCCCTTGGCGAGCAGCTCGGCGATCGCCTGCTTGTCGGCCGGGGAGATGTCCGGGCTCGCGCCCGGCGGCTCCAGCACGATCTCCACGTCCGGCTGGAGCGGCGAGCCCACGGTGACCCACCGCATCCCCTCGAAGCCCACGTCGTTGCGGACCTCCATGCCGAGCACGTCACAGTAGAAGTGGAGCGCCTTGTCGTGGTCGTCCACGGCGATGAAGCACTGCTTGAGTTTCAGGTCCATGGCTTCACGCTAGGGCCAGAGACGTCCGGCCGCTTCAGTACGGCCGGCGGCGCGGGCGGGTGAACGTACGGGCCACGCAGGACGGGATCACCGCGCTCTCCTCGTGCGGGCGGGCCCGGTAGGCGCTCGGCGTCTCGCCGACCAGCTCGGTGAACCGAGAGCTGAAGGAGCCGAGGGAGGTACAGCCCACGGCGAAGCACACCTCGGTCACGGTGAGGTCGCCGCGGCGCAGCAACGCCTTGGCCCGCTCCACCCGGCGGGTCATCAGATAGCTGTACGGCGTCTCCCCGTACGCCTTGCGGAAGCTGCGCTGGAAGTGGCCGGGCGACATGTGGGCGCCTCGGGCCAGCTCGGTCATGTCGAGCGGCTCGGCGTACTCGCGGTCCATGCGGTCGCGCACCCGCCGCAGCCGTACCAGGTCCTCCAGAGTCACCTCCCCAGCTTGGCACAGAGCGCCCAAGGCCCAGCCGGAACGTCCACGGTCCGACATCGGCCCGGCCAGCCACTACGTCCAGGAGGACCAGGGCCCCGCCATCGGCACGACCATCGCCTCGTGGCTCGCGCAGCTGCCTTCATAGGTCGGTGACCTGCGGGGATCTTCCCTGTGGGTCGCTGACCTGGGCTTTTGGTGATTGGTGGCGATGGGGTGTGACGGTCCTGTTCGGGTGTCCTGCGGACTGTGTGAGGACTGCTGTCCCGCCCGGGGGCGCAGGCGGCTGACGCCGGACCCTCGGCGGGCCGGAGCCGGAATGTTTACGGGGTGCACCGACCGGGGGTGATCTCCAAAGCCTCCGCGTCGGCAATCGGGACGAAACGGGATGATCGAGGCGTGAGAGACTAGCCTCGACCTATGGTGACGCGCACCCGGCTGTATCACGACGGCACTCTCGTCCTGGAGGACTTTCCCGCCAGTGACGTCTCCGCGCATCTCGCCGATCCGGCGTCGGTCCTGTGGCTGGACCTGTATCGGCCCGGGACCGCCGAGTTCACCATGCTCGGCCAGGAGTTCGGCATCCACGAACTGGCTCTGGAGGATGCCGCACAGTATGGGCAGCGGCCGAAACTCGACCGCTATCGCACCCACGAATTCCTCAGCGCCTACGCCGTGACCGTCAGCCCGAGCGGTGCGGAACTGACGTACAGCGAGATCGCCGTATTCCTCACCGGTCAGGCGATGATCACCGTCCGCAAGGATGACGGTCTCGACGTCGAGGACGTCGTCGCCCGCTGGGACGAGAGCCCGGACCTGGCCGGCCACGGCGTCGGATTCCTGCTCCACGGCCTGCTCGACCATCTCGTGGACGGTCACTTCGCCGCGGTGCAGCAGCTGGACGACAGTGTCGAGGAGCTGGAGGGTCTGCTCTTCGTGACCGGGCGCCGTGAGATCGAAGCTGTACAGCGCCGGGTTTTCGCGCTGCGCAAATCGCTCGTCCACTTGCGCCGTGTCGTGCTCCCGATGCGTGAGGTGGTCAACGGGCTCATGCGTCCCGGCCTGCACGTGATCGCCGACCCTCTCGTCCCGTATTACCAGGACGTCTACGACCATGTGCTGCGTGCCACCGAATGGACGGAATCACTGCGGGACCTGGTGGCCTCGGTCATGGAGACGAATCTCTCGGTCCAGGCCAACAGCATGAACCTGATCATGAAGAAGGTGACGAGCTGGGCCGCGATCATCGCTGTACCCACCGCGATCACCGGCTACTACGGCCAGAATCTCCCCTACCCCGGTTTCGGCCGCCAGTCCGGATTCATCACCTCGGCAGCCGTCATCGTGGTCCTGTCCGCACTCCTGTATGCGACGTTCAAGCGCAAGGACTGGCTCTGACCGGCCCGGTGCCGGGCATCGGCGACCAGGCTCCGAAGGCAGGAAAATACCTGGTCACCCCCGGCTTTTCGGGCCGGTGAGCGGAGTAGTGTGCAGGCACCGGGAGTTCTTCGCGTGCCGGCTCCGCTGCGGGTGCCGTTTCCGGTGATCGACAACGCCGGGCCGCTCACGAGCCCGGGGGCAGGTTCGCGCCATGTCCGTGACCATCGACCGTACGACATCGGGCAAGTGCGCGCCGTCGCTGCCGGTTCGCCTGTCCCTGACGCCGGCGCCCGGCGGGCTGGACGGCACGTGGTGGCCTCGCTCCCGTGCCCTCACCCGTGAGCTGCCACTCTTGACGGCCGCACTGGGCGACCTCTGGGGTCGCATCACGCGTGTCACGGTGAACCCGGCCTACTGGCCCGTCATCCCGCGTCGGGTGTCCGTCGCCGGGCGCACGGTGCATGTGGGCTGGTCCACCGAGGAACAGGATCCGCACAGACTGACCTTTTTCTCCACCGATGGCTGCCGGGACGTGCTGGTGATTCCGCCGGAAACCGGCGCGGATGCCGCCGCGCAGCTGATGGCGGGCGACGGCATCGATACCCCGGCCCGGGCGGAAGCAGCGGACAGGATCGATGCCCGGATCAGGGAAGAACGGTGGGAGACCGACGACGGAGCAGGTCGGTCCGTCGTCCCTGCCGCCGCGTCGGCTTCTCGGACCGAAGTGAACCTTCGCAAGGATTGCTTATGCCGGATTAATCCCTTTGGCGTACCGTGGGAAGCGGGTCGGCGCACGCTCACGTGCAATGACCCGGAAGGGCGGCTCCGGCGGGTATACGCCGGAGCCGTTGCCTGTTTCCGTGACCGCGCCCTGCAGCGAAGCGCTCGCGCGAGCGTCGTGCGGAGTACCGTGACGTAGCAGGGTCGTATCGCGGTCGCACGCTCTGCGGTCGCACTGCTCTCTGCGGACGGGCGGACACCATGGCCGACTCAGACACCCCCGACCTCCCCAGGCTCCTGCCGGACGCCGTCCACCGGTCGGTGAAACCCGGAACGGCCCTGCTGCGGCTGGAGACGACACACGCACGCGAGGGAATCCTGGACGGCGCATGGTGGCCGCGGTCCCGGGACATCGGTGCCGAGCTCCCCTCGCTGATCTCCGCGTTGACCGAGCACCTCGGACTTGTCACCCGGGTCGGTCTGGACGGCAGCGCCTGGGCCGAACTGCCGACCCGGGTGATGGTCGACGGCCGGGTCGTGCACATCGACTCCTTCCCGGTCGGTGACGACACCGTTCTCATCACCCGCGGCGACCGGGACCATTTCTCCCTGCTGGTGGTCCCTCCGGACACGTCGCCCGACGCGGCACGTGCCGCGATGGCCAGGGCCGTACGGGCCGACAACGTCACCGAGGCCGAGCAGATCCTCATCGATACGGGCAGCGACACGCCTCCTACGCCGGCCTGACACGTCCGTCGCAGATCGACTCCCCATCGGCCTGGACGCTAGATGCGGGCGAACTCCTTCGTCTGCTGGGCGAATTCCTGGGCCATGGCGGCGCTGACCGTGGGCCTGGTGTCGCGGATCGTGTCCAGGTAGTCGTCGGTGGTGGGGGCGGTCCGGGTTCCGGTGTCGAAGGTGCGCTCGAACTGGGCCTGGGAGACGGTTCGCGCCGCGTGGGCGATGTCGGCCGGGGTGAACCCCTCGCTGGCGGACGCGAGTACCGCGCTGTCGGCCTCGGCGCCCGCTCGGGCCAGGTAGCTCTCCCACAGCGCGGACCTGGCGGTGTGGTCGGGAGGGCCGATCGGCAGCACATAGTCGAAGCGGCCGTGCCGCAGGAACGCGGAGTCGAGCGTGGTCACGTTGTTCGTGGCACAGACGAGCAGCCGTCCGTCCTGGCTCCGGAACCGGACGATCGCCTTGAGCAGCTCGTTGACGACGCCGACCGCGGTCGCGTCCGCACCGCCGCGTTCGCCGGCGACCTCCTCGACCTCGTCGATGAAGACCAGGACGTGATCGAGCCGGGCGATCTCGTCGAAGCGTCGGCTCAGCCCGGTCGCCAGGCCGTACTCGGCGGCCAGACGGGCGGGGAACAGTTCGAGGAAGGGCCATTTCAGGCGGCTGGCGATCGCGTGCGCGAACGTGCTCTTGCCGGTCCCGGGCGGGCCGAACAGCATCACCGCCCGCGGCAGTTCCACTCCGTGCTGGGCGGCCAGTTCGGGATGGGCCAGCGGCAGGACCAGCCGCCGCTCGATGAGCTGCTTCTCCCGTTGCATGCCCGCGACCTTCTGCCACAGTCCCCCCGGCGGCAGCTCCGCTCCGAGCGAGGACAGTGTGCCGACCGACTGCGGAGTCACCGGCCCGCGCTTTTCGAAGAAGACCAGCCCGGGGCGGGCGCCGAAGTCGCAGTTGCGGAGAGCGGCGGCACCGGTCTCGCCCTCGGGCAGGACGGCGTGCACCGCCCGGACGCCGACGGCGAAGAGCCGTTGCTCAAGGGCTGTGATCAGGGCACTGCCCAGCCCCCGCTGCCGCCAGCCGGGCGCCACGCAGATGCGCAGGATCCATGCCCGTTCGCCCTCCACCCTGCTCACCGCCGCGCCGATCAGCACGTCGTCGGCCGTGGCCACCACAGCCGGATGGCGGGCCTGGAGGGCCGTCACGGCGTCCGAGAGCGGGAAGAGCGGCGGCTCCTCGGTGGTGCCGCTCTCCATGTCGACACGGATCAGCGCTTCGAGATCGTCCTGGGTGTAGTCCCTGACCCGCCAACCCGTCATGATCAACTCCGCGTGTTCGGCCGTACTCCCATCATCAGCCGATGTCCGGAGGACGCGCGCGACAGGCGTCGGCCACGAGTCCGCCCTGGTGGCACGGATCGCTCGCCCGCACCATCACCGCGGTACGCGGTGATGGTGCGGGCCGTAGTCGGGTCAGGCTGCGGTGCCGGGTGCGTTGCCGGCGGGGCTGAGGGACTTGTCGGTGCGGCCGGTGCCGGTCAGTGGCGCTGCCGCGGGGGGTGCGGCGGCCGCGGTTTCCCGGGCGAGGAAGGAGCCGAGTTCGCCGATGGTGCTCATGAGGGGGGCTGGGAAGACGACGGTGGTGTTCTGGTCGACACCGATCTCCACCAGGCTCTGCAGATTGCGCAGTTGAAGCGCCAGCGGGTGGGCCATCATGGTGTCCGAGGCGTCGCCGAGCGCGGCTGCGGCCAGGGACTCGCCCTCCGCGTTGATGATCTTCGCTCGCTTCTCCCGCTCCGCCTCGGCCTGGCGGGCCATGGCGCGCTTCATGGTGTCGGGCAGCTGGATGTCCTTGAGTTCGACCAGCGTGACCTGCACACCCCAGTCGACGGTGGTGACGTCGAGGATCTGGCGGATGTCCAGGTTGATACGGTCCGTCTCCGACAGCGTCTCGTCGAGCGTGTGCCGGCCGACGACCTTCCGCAGGGTGGTCTGGGCGATCTGGTTGATCGCCGCGTTGACGTTCTCGACGGCGACGACCGACTTCACGGCGTCGACGACCCGGAAGTAGGCGACCGCCGACACGTCCACGCTCACGTTGTCCCGGGTGATGATGCCCTGGGACTGGATCGGCATGGTGACGACCCGCAGCGACACCCGGTGCAGGACGTCGACGAACGGGATGATGAACCGCAGCCCCGGGGAGCGTGTTCCGACGAGTCGGCCGAAGCGGAACAGCACTCCCCTCTCGTACTGCTTGACGACCCTCACGGAGAAGGCGAGGGTCAGGACGGCCAGGAGGCCGATCACGACGATGAGAACGATCAGGGCTTGCATGTGCTGCTCCTCGGGACGAGGACCACGTGGGGCGGGGACCAGCCGGTCGAGATCCCCGCATGTGCCTGCGTCGGTTCGTGAGGCAGGGCCGAAACCCGTCGGTACGGGCCGCGCCGACGGTCGGTGCGTGGGGCCGGGGACATCGCATCGTCACCCGTGGTGAGTGGTGCGGTCGCGGCGGCGGCGCGGGCCGCCGGGTAGCGCGCGACTGTACCGGTGGACGATGAGGACCAGGAAGGCGCCGGTCGTCAGGAAGGTGTTCATGGCGGCTGTCTCACATGCCGATGATCAGGCGACTGACGCGACCGGTCCGTGCCTGAACGGCCGCAGAGGAGGGGCCGTCCTCGTACTTCCCTGCCTCGTCCGGTTCGAGTGGCCGGTCGGCGGCGGAGACGGCGCGCCGTGTCTCGTCCGCGGAGATGAGAGCGCTTGCGGTCAGCGGCGGGCCGTCGTAGTCGGACGCGGCCGCCATCAGGCGGGCCGCCGACTCCGCCTCGGTCTCGGGTGGGATGACCAGCAGATCCCAGCGGCCGGTGCCGTAGGAGAGCAGCAGCAGCTTGTGCGGGTCGATCTCCAAGGTGAACCAGCCGACCTTGACGACATGACCGCCCACGGGAATCTCGTGCGGGATGACCGGCCAGTACTTCGGGTTGACGGCGATGCGGGTGATGCGGCCCCACAAGGGGTCCAGCACATCGGTCAGTGCGGGCAGCTCGCTCAGCAGGTCCCGGGAGCGGGGCCACCAGGCACCGTCCAGGAGGCCCCGCGACGTGCCGTCGGTCTTCAGCGCGAGACGCGCGGCCGGGGCTGCGACGGGCTCGTGGTGTGGCAGGAGTTGGTGCAAGGTCGCCGACATGATGCGGACCCGTCTCCGGGCCGCCTTCGCGGCGACCCGGGTTTCATCTCTCGCCGAGAACGACCCGGCGTGGAAGCCGGTGTGCGAAATGCCCTCGGTGCTGCCCACGGTACTCCGCACACGCCGGGGCGGTGGTGGAGACGACGCCGCATTCCGTGAAGCGGCTGTCGATACCGGCGGGAGTGCGCTGAGGGCGCCGGGGCGTGTCGTATACCGGCTACCGGACCGTTCTTGCGCCCGACGGCTCGCATGCCCTCCCCAGCACTCCTTGGCTGTATTACGCGGGAGGTGTTCCTCGTGTTCCGTTCAACCCGTCGCTCCCCATCAGTCCGCCGGGCGTTGGCGAGGAGTATCCTGGTGATTACCGAGAGCATCTCGTACTCCGGCTTTCACGCCGGGTCGTTCTCGGCGATTCATGACAACCGGGCCGGCCGTGACCGGCCCGGGGTTGGGTCCGCATCATGACCGCGACCATTCTCTTGACGCCCGCGGTCGAGGAGCGGGCCCCTTCTTCGTTGCCACCCCGACTCGTGCTGGCACCCGCCGACACGGCTCCGGCCCTGATCGACGGTGCCTGGTGGCCCCGCTCCCGCGACCTGAAGGCGGAGCTTCCGGTGCTCATCGAGGTCCTCGACCCGCTGTGGGGGCGGATCACCCGGGTAACGGTGAACCCCGCGTTCTGGCCGGTCATCCCGCGAAAGGTGCCCGTTCACGGGCACGTGGTGCACGTCGGCTGGTTCGATGCCGAGCAAGATCCGCACAAGTTGCTGTTGCTCTCCTACACCGTCGGCCGCTGGGACCTGCTGGTGATCCCACCGGAGACAGAGCCGGTCACCGCGGCCCGGCTCATGGCCATGGCCGCCGACCCGTCGCGGAGCCTCACGGCGACCGGTCTGATCCATGAGGCCGAACGCTTCCGGACCGCGGCAGAGGCAGCGGCCGACTCGGACTGGGTCCGGGAGGCGGTCTGGGACTCCGAAGGCGGGCATGACGCCCGCCACCCGGCCTCACGTACTCCTGCTGAAGCGGTCATCTGCCACGTGCCGACCCCGGCAGTAGGAGTGTGAGGGGCATGGACACCTTCGTGACGGTGAGTGTGCTCCTCGCGATGATCGTCTTGGGCGTGATCGTGATTCAGCTGTTCACTGCGAGCCACGATGATCGCATGGCGACCTTGCCGTCCGGCCGTTCCCGGCGGTGGCGGCTGTGGCCGTGGCACCGTACGGAGAAGTGATCCCGCCCAAGGAGGATCGCGGATCCGGCTCCGCCGGTAGGGCGATCGCGGGCAGCGGCGGGAGTGGAACGGTCTGTGTGCCGTCGGCCATGTCCATGGTGGTGCGGCTGTCGGCTCACTCCAGGAGAGCGAGGTGGTCGGCGGCGCCCCCGCGCCATTCGATCAGGAAGAGGGTCGCGTCGTCGCTGGTGCGGCCGCGCCGTTGCTGCTTCAGAGCGTGGGAGAGCGCGCGCACCACCGCGCGTACTCCCTTCTCTGTGTGTTCGATGCGGTTGATCCAGTGGATGAGTTGCTCCTCGCCGAACTGCTCTTCACCGGCTTCGTGCTCCTCGATCAAGCCGTCGGTGAAGCACAGCACCCGGTCGCCGTGTTGGAGCATCTGCTCGCTGATCCGGGGCTCTTCACCGCCGAAGCCGACCGGCAAGGTGGTCGGGCCTGTCAGTTGCCGCACCACCTGGTGGTTGCGGATCAGCATCGGTGCGGGGTGGCCCGCGTTGACCCACTGCAGATGGCCCGTTGCGATGTTCAGACGCATCATCTGCGCGGTGACGAAGTGGTCGAGCCCGAACTGGTCGGCGATGGCCCGGTCCATGAACGCATAGATCTCGGACAGGCCGATGTCGGCACGTCTGGCGTGCCGGTAGGCCCCGACGGCGACGGTCGCCATCGTGGCGGCGTCCAGGCCGTGGCCCATCGCATCGACCATGGCCAGGTGCAGGATGTCCTCGTTGAGGGCGTAGTCGAAGCTGTCGCCCGCGACGCTGTAGGCGGGCTCCAGGATTCCGGCTACTGCTGCCTGCGGGACGGACATCGCCAGCGGCGGCAGCAGAGACCACTGGATCTCGGCGGCCACGCTCATCGGTTCGCGGCGCCGGGCGAGGAAGAACTGGTCGGTGTAGCTGTGCTTGGTGACCAGCATGTCGGCGACCAGACCGGCGAGCCTGCGCAGTAGCCGCCGGTCGTCGTCATCGACGGTGTCCAGAGTGAGGCCCATCACTCCCACCTGGTCGCTGCCGTCCAGCAGCGGTAGGTACATCCGGATGCCGTCGGGCTGCGGCACCTCGACAGTGGTCGCCTGCAGGAAGGCGGTGCCGGCGGGAGAGTCACCGATCGGCTCGGGCTCGCCGACCATCAGCCGCCGACCCGGCAGCGGCACCAGCACCAGCTGGCCGTAGTCCTGCAGCAGGATCGAGACGTCGCGGCCACCGACCCTGGCCACCTCTTCCGCGATCAGCGGGGCGATCAGCTGCGGCGGCATCTCGTGTGCCCGGTCCAGCAGCACCCCCAGCAGCCGCTCACCGAACCCTTCCGAACGGTCCGTCATGCCGTTGTCCGGTCGCCGCTCACCTTGTGCCATGGCCGCGCCCTTGCACCAGTGTCCTCAAAGTCTCGGCCACCATGTTCCTGCTGACCTCGTGCCGCGGATGCAGTGCCCGAACCGACATGCTCGGGGCCGTCCGTCGGTCATGGCCGATCCGCTCGACCCTCTCACGTGATCCGTACACAGGACTCCTGACACGACCGTGATCAACCCTTCCAGAGTGACGCGGCCGACCAACCCGAAGTGCCCATTACGTCAAACGTGGCATGTCATACGTGATCAGGACGGAGGGTTTTCAACCCTGTTGTGCACCAAATCCCCCAAGGAGCGGCACCGCACTTCGGGGGCTGTCCGAACGACTCCAGCGCACGGCCGTCCTTGCGACCTCCCCTGTTGCCCACCCTCCGAAGCTGCCGACGTGACCGAACTGTCCGCAGCACACGCCGTCGCCGTCACCGATCGTGGTCGCATTGCAGGGACCGCCTACAACGGCGACCGGGGCCTGACCGCCCGCCAGTCGCTCTCCTGGGGGCTGGTTCGGTCATCATGCGGCCATCTCAGTTGGTAGCTGTCGATCTCGGTCGGTGTGGCGCTGCGGGCGAGCGGGTCGAGGCCGAGGACGAGGGCCACCGGGGTTCGCTGGCCGAGCATGAGCGTCCAGGAGCGGCCTGCGGGGATGCGCTTGCGGTAGGGGGTGCTGTCGAAGCGCAGGGCGACCTCGGTGGGGGTGATCGGGCGCAGGCGTGGTCCGATGCCCGGTGGGGGTGTGGTGGCCGGGCCGAGGCGCAGGCGGTCGCGACGGTGAGCATGCGGTGCTCGATGACGGCCGGTGTCTCGTAGCGGCTGCGGGGTGGCTGGGGTAGCAGGAGGAGGCAGCAGAGAGTGGCTCCGGTCGGGGCTGTGTCCAGCCATGTGATGGTGGCCAGGGGGGGCGATCAGCCCGGCGGAGAGTGCGGAGGAGTTGGTGTCGGTGCGAGTCAGCACGCCGGCACCGCGCTGTGCTGGAAGGCGGCCAACACGCACTTGCCGGGGCCCAGGCGATCCTCCACGCCCCAGTCGTCGGCGACGGCCGAGACGAGCAGCAGACCGCGGCCGTTGTCGGCGGTGGCCGGTACGGATCGTCTGCGGGGTGGGACGTCACCGCTGTCGTGTACTTCGATGCAGAGTTGGAGGTCACCCCGCCCACGGTCGCGCAGGTAGAAGCCATGGCCCGCGTGATGCCGCCGTACATCCGCGCTGCGATCGTCACCCTCGCCGGATCAGGCTTGCGGATAGGCGAGTTGCTCGGCCTCAAGGTCTCGGACGTCGACTTCAAGGTCGGCACCATCCGGGTTGAGCGCCAGCGCCTCCAGTCCGGGAAGATCGGCCCGCCGAAGACCGTCAAGTCCGGGCGCACCGTCCCGGTCGGCGAGGTCGTCATCGATGCGCTCCTGGCGCACTTCGCAGCGCGCCCCTCGAAAGCGTGGCTGTTCGCCATGGAGGAGGGCGAGCGTCTTGACTACCGCCGTTGGAGGACGGAGTGGAACTGCGCCCGCAGGGCGCTCCAGGCGGCGGAGGACGAGGCGGCCGAGCGCGGGGGCCGCAAGCCCGTCGAGCTGCCCCACATGGTGACCCACGATCACGCTGCGGATCTACGCCCATCTGTGGCCGGGTGAAGAAGACCGCACCCGGACCGTCATGGACGCCGTTCTCGGCGGACTGCGGACCGGGTGCGGACAGGGAGACACTGCGGTCAAAGAAACCGCAGGTCAGAAGGCGTAAAAGAAGATCAAGCCTTCTTGGTCTCCCAGAAGATCTTGTCGATCTGGGCGATGTAGTCCAGCGCCTTCTGGCCCGTGGCCGGGTCGGTGGACGCCTTGGCGGCCGAGAGGGCCTTCAGGGTGTCGTTCACCAGCTGGTGCAGCTCCGGGTACTTCTCGAAGTGCGGGGCCTTGAAGTAGTCGCTCCAGAGCACGGAGACGTGGTGCTTGGCCAGCTCCGCGCGCTGCTCCTTGATGACGGTGGCACGCGCCTGGAAGTGCGGGTCGTCGTTGGCGGCCATCTTGTCCTGAACGGCCTTCACGGACTCCGCCTCGATGCGGGCCTGGGCCGGGTCGTACACACCGCAGGGCAGGTCGCAGTGCGCGCTGACCTTGACCTTGGGGGCAAACAGGCGGGAAAGCATGGAGCATTCCTTCCTCGTGATCGTCTTCTCAGGTGCGACATTACTCCCTGAGGGACGGGTTTTCGTGAGTGCCCCCTAGGGCTTAGGACAAAAGTCCAGGGTCAGACTGGGACTGGTGGAGGAACGGACCGGGGAGGTGCCGGGGATGCCGGAGCTGTCGCAGGAGACCGAGCGGGGGAGGGCCGGGGCGCCCTTCGGACTGGCCGAGGTGACCGGCCCGTCCATGGTTCCCACGCTGCATCACGGAGACCGGCTGCTGCTGCAGTACGGGGCCGCGATCAGGCCCGGGGACGTCGTCGTCCTGCGGCATCCCTTCCAGCAGGACCTGCTGGTGGTCAAGCGTGCCGTGGAGCGGCGCGAGGGCGGCTGGTGGGTGCTCGGGGACAATCCGTACGCGGGCGGGGACAGCACCGACTACGGGGTCGTGCCCGAGGAGCTGATCCTCGGCAAGGCGCGGCTGCGGTACCGGCCGCTCAAGGACGGTCAGCGCTCGCCGCTGGCGCTGGCACGCTGGGTGCTCTCGGCCGCCAGGCCGCTGCTGCCCGACCGGTCGGCCTCCAGGCGCTTGCGGGCGCGGTAGGCGGCCACGTTGGCGCGGGTCGCGCAGCGGTCCGAGCAGTAGCGCCGGGAGCGGTTGGTGGACGTGTCGAGGTAGGCGTTGCGGCAGGGCGCGGCCTGGCACAGGCCGAGGCGGTCGACGCCGTACTCGGTCAGGTGGAACGCCAGGCCCATCGCCGCTATGGCCGCGAAGCCCGCGGTGGCGTTGGACGGGTGGTCGGCCAGGTGCATGTGCCACAGGGGGCGGCCGTCCTCGTCGCGGTAGTCGTGCCCGGAGATCTGGGGGCTGACCGGGAACTCCAGGAGCAGTGAGTTCAGGAGGTCCACGGCGAGCGTCTCGTCGCCCTGGTCCGCCGCCTCGAAGACCGCGCGCAGCCTGCCCCGTACCGAGCGGAAGCGCGTGACATCGGCGTCGGTGGCGCGGCGGGCCGCCGACGCGTTCACCCCGAAGAGGTCGCGGACGGCCTCGACCGAGGTCAGCGAGTCCTTGCCCCGGGCCGGTTCCTCGCTGTTGACGAGGCGTACCGCGTAATCCGAGTAATAGGCCAGTTCCACTTGTAGTCCTTACGGAGGCGCTCTATGGTCATGTCTGCGGTCGGGTAACAGCCGGTCGTGCTTCCAGGGTATTACGCATGCATGAGGGGACGGGGAAGTCATGACCACCAGTACCGGAACCGACTGGGCCGCCTGGCAGGAGAGCTGGGACCGGCAGCAGGAGTGGTACATGCCGGACCGCGAGGAGCGGTTCCGGATCATGCTCGACATGGTCGAGGCGCTGGCCGGCACGGCCCCGCGCGTGCTCGACCTCGCCTGCGGCACCGGCAGCATCACCGCCCGGCTGCTGGCGCGGTTCCCCGAGGCCACCAGCACCGGGGTCGACCTCGACCCGGCCCTGCTCGCCGTCGCGCGCGGCACCTTCGAGGGCGACGACCGCGTCTCCTTCGTCACCGCGGACCTCAAGGATCCCGACTGGCCGGCCCGGCTGCCGTACGACTCCTACGACGCGATCCTGACCGCCACGGCCCTGCACTGGCTGCACAGCGAACCCCTCGCGGCCCTCTACGGTCAGGTCGCGGGGCTGGTCCGCGACGGCGGTGTCTTCATGAACGCGGACCACATGATCGACGAGAGCACGCCCCGGATCAACGCGGCGGAGCGCGCCCAGCGGCACGCGCGCATGGATCAGGCCAAGCAGGACGGTGCCCTGGACTGGGCCGAGTGGTGGCAGGTGGCGGCGAAGGACCCGGTCCTCGCCGAGCCCACCGCCCGCCGCTTCGAGATCTACGGCGAGCACGCCGACGGCGACATGCCGTCCGCCGCGTGGCACGCGCGCGTACTGCGCGAGAAGGGGTTCGGGGAGGCGCGGGCGGTGTGGTGCTCGCCGTCGGACACGCTGCTCCTCGCGCTGAAGTAGGCGCACCGGAGCAGGCGTGCTCAAGGCGAAGGGCGGTACGGGGATCCCGTACCGCCCTTCGCGTGGTGGAGTGTCAGAGCACCTTGGACAGGAACGACTGCGTCCGCTCGTGCTGAGGGTTCGTCAGCACGTCGCGGGGATGGCCGGATTCGACCACCACGCCGCCGTCCATGAACACCAGGCTGTCGCCCACCTCGCGGGCGAAGCCCATCTCGTGGGTGACGACGACCATCGTCATGCCCGACTCGGCGAGGTCGCGCATGACGTCCAGGACGTCGCCGACCAGCTCCGGGTCGAGGGCCGAGGTCGGCTCGTCGAACAGCATCAGCTTCGGGTCCATGGCGAGGGCCCGGGCGATGGCGACGCGCTGCTGCTGGCCGCCGGAGAGCTGCGAGGGGTAGTTCCCGGCCTTGTCGGCCAGGCCCACGCGCTCCAGGAGCTGCATGGCGCGCTCCTTGGTCTCGGCCTTGGAAGCGCCCTTGACCTGGACCGGCGCCTCGATGACGTTCTCCACGGCCGTCATGTGCGGGAACAGGTTGAAGCGCTGGAAGACCATGCCGATGTCCCGGCGCTTGAGCGCGACCTCGCTGTCCTTCAGCTCGTACAGCTTGTCGCCCTTCTGGCGGTAGCCGACCAGCTCGCCGTCCACGTACAGACGGCCCGCGTTGACCTTCTCGAGGTGGTTGATGCACCGCAGGAAGGTCGACTTGCCGGAGCCGGAGGGGCCGATGAGGCAGAACACCTCGCCGGACTTCACCTCCAGGTCGATGCCCTTGAGGACCTCCACGGGACCGAAGGACTTGTGCACGCCCTCGGCCTTGACCATCGGGACGGACGAGTGCCGCGTGGTCGAGTCCGTCTTGCTCAGCTTGTCGGTCATGCCGTGACCTTCCTGCTCGAGAAGGTCGTCAGGTGCGCCCTGACCTTCTGCCACGGAGTGGGCGGCAGGCTGCGGCTGGAGCCGCGCGCGTAGTACCGCTCGATGTAGTACTGGCCGACGCTGAGGACCGACGTCATGATCAGGTACCAGGCCGCGGCCAGGAAGTACATCTCCACCGGGGCGCCGGAGTTCTGGCCGATGTCCTGGGCGTAACGGAACAGCTCCGGATACTGGACGGCCGCCACGAGCGAGGTCGTCTTCAGCATGTTGATCACTTCGTTGCCCGTGGGCGGCACGATCACGCGCATCGCCTGCGGGATGACGATCCGGCGCAGCGTCTTGCCGTGGCTCATGCCCAGCGCGTGGGCTGCCTCGGTCTGGCCCTCGTCGACCGCGAGCAGGCCGGCGCGGCAGATCTCCGCCATGTACGCCGCCTCGTTCAGACCCAGGCCGAGCAACGCCGTCAGCAGCGGCGTCATGAAGTTCGACCACTCGTCCTTGTAGAGCGGCATCAGGTTGATGTAGCGGAAGACCAGGCCCAGGTTGAACCACAGGAACAGCTGGACCAGGACCGGGGTGCCACGGAAGAACCAGATGTAGAACCACGCGATCGACGAGGTCACCGGGTTCTTCGACAGGCGCATCACGGCGAGGCCGATGCCGCCGACGATGCCGATCAGCATCGACAGGACCGTCAGCAGGAGCGTCTTGTAGACGCCCTTCATGATCCGGTCGTCGAAGAAGTAGTCCGGTACCGCGTGCCAGTTGATCTGGCCCTGGCCGAACGCGTAGATGATCGCGACGAGGATCGCGATCGCGATGACGGCGGTGACGTACCGCCCGTAGTGCCGGACCGGGATGGCCTTGATGGCCTCCGGGCCGGCCGGCGGGGTGTCCGCCGGCTCCGCCGTCTTCTTGATGTCAGTCACGGGTGTTGCCTCTCGGTGGCCGCTCGGGTGCCGCGGGTCACTTGCCGCCGTTGATCGCGGACTCCTTGACGGCGCCGTCCTGGGCGCCCCACTTCTCGAGGATCTTCTCGTACTCGCCGTTCTTGATGATCGCGTTCATCGCGGCCTGGAGCGCGTCCCGCAGCTGGGTGTCGCTCTTGGCGACGGCGATGCCGTACGGGGCCGCCTCGACCTGGTCGCCGACGACCTGGAAGTCCTTGCCGCCGCCCGAGGTCTTCACCGCGTACGCGGCGACCGGGAAGTCGGAGGAGGCCGCGTCCACGCCGCCCGAGCGCAGGCGGGTCTGGGACTGCTGGTCGTCGTCGAACGCCTCGATGGTGAGCTTCTTGCCGCTCGGACACTTCTTGGCCTCCTGCTTGGCCAGGTCCTCCGAGACGGTGCCGCGCTCGACGGCGATCTTCTTGCCGCACAGGTCCGCCCAGGACGTGATGCCCTTGGTGTCGCCCTTGCGGGTGTAGATCGAGACACCGGCGGTCAGGTAGTCGACGAAGTCGACGCCCTCGCCGACCTTCTTGCCGGTGTCCGGGTCGACGCCCTCCTGGCGGTTCTTGTTGTCCGTCATCGCCGACATCGCGATGTCGTAGCGGCCGGAGCGCAGGCCGGTGAGCAGGGCGTCGAAGGTGCCGTTCTCGAACGTGAGCTTCACGCCGAGCTGCTTGCCCATGGCAGCCGCGAGGTCGGGGTCGAGGCCGACGACGTTGCCGGAGGAGTCCTTGAACTCGACCGGGGCGTAGGCGATGTCCGAACCGACCTTGATCTCGCCCTTGTCGCGGATTTCCTTGGGGAGCTTGTCGGCGAGCGGGGCGTTGCTGGTGGACGCAGTGCCGGAGCCGTTGTCCTTGTTCTTGGTCTGGTCACCGCAGCCGGTGAGCAGCAGGGCGCCTGCGACCGCGATCGCACCGACCGCGGTGAGCCGGGAGTACGCGGCGGTCGTACGACGGGTGGAGCTTGCGGTCATCGTGGTTCCTCCGGCGGAAGGGAAGAGGTGCCGATGGGTCGACGGAAACACACACCATCGGGTGTCGCGACCTCGTGGGTTTACCGCATCTTGCCATTCGGACTGCGCCATTCAGGGGCGTCGCTATGTCAAAATCGGATAACGGGTGACCCCCGAACCGCGTCAGGTCCCGTCAGGACGGGACTTCAGGGCCGCAGATCTGCGGAAATCCAGCACTCCGGCCGGAAAATCTTCGGGTCATCTCACGATGTGGTCCCCTGTTGCGCGGATGATCGATCAGGTCCGAGTTACCCGCGAGTCACATCCGTGTTGTGCTCGTGTCAGCCGCGTGTCATCCACGTGTGGCCTTCTGGTCGCGAGATGTGACCTTGCACCTAATGGACTCGTCGTGAGCGCCGTCCGTCCGGTAAGAAGGTTCTTTACACCCCTCATCCGGGGCTCAGGGCGCGTGTGCGGCGCGCCCGTCGCGTATCGCTCGCACGTATCAAGCAATCGGGCCTTACGCGGTGCCCGCCCACCCCTCACCAGGAGTGGTCGACCCTCAAACCATGCATACCTAAGGGGTAAAACAAAGTGGCAGCGGAGATCGTCAATCCTCGCAGCGACAGCAGTACGGATCAGGACGGGGCAGAGCCCCTCGATTCCTTCGATCCGGTGTTCGCGCTGCACCGCGGCGGCAAGATGGCCGTGCAGGCCACCGTGCCGGTCCGCGACAAGGACGACCTTTCCCTCGCGTACACGCCCGGCGTCGCGCGCGTGTGCACCGCGATCGCGGAGCAGCCGGACCTGGTCAACGACTACACCTGGAAGTCCTCCGTGGTGGCTGTCGTGACCGACGGTACGGCCGTGCTCGGGCTCGGGGACATCGGTCCCCAGGCCTCCCTCCCCGTGATGGAGGGCAAGGCGATCCTGTTCAAGCAGTTCGGTGGCGTCGACGCGGTGCCGATCGCGCTCGACTGCACGGGCGTGGACGAGATCGTGGAGACCGTGGTCCGGCTCGCTCCCTCCTTCGGCGGAGTGAACCTGGAGGACATCTCGGCACCCCGGTGCTTCGAGATCGAGAAGCAGCTCCAGGAGCGGCTCGACATCCCGGTCTTCCACGACGACCAGCACGGCACGGCCGTCGTGACCCTCGCGGCGCTGCGGAACGCGGCGCGGCTGAGCGGGCGCGAGATCGGGCAGCTGCGGGCCGTCATCTCGGGCGCCGGCGCGGCCGGTGTCGCCATCGCCAAGATGCTGGTCGGGGCCGGCATCGGGGACGTGGCGCTGGCGGACCGCAAGGGCGTCGTGTCGGCGGACCGCGAGGACCTGACGCCGGTCAAGCGGGAAGTGGCCTCCTTCACCAACAAGGCCGGCATCACCGGCTCGCTGGAGAACGCCCTCGCGGGCGCCGACGTCTTCATCGGCGTCTCCGGCGGTACGGTCCCGGAGGAGGCCGTGGCCTCCATGGCGGAGGGTGCCTTCGTGTTCGCGATGGCCAACCCGAACCCGGAGGTCCACCCCGAGGTGGCCCACAAGTACGCGGCGGTCGTCGCGACCGGGCGCTCGGACTTCCCGAACCAGATCAACAACGTGCTGGCCTTCCCGGGCATCTTCGCGGGTGCGCTGCAGGTGCGGGCCACTCGGATCACCGAGGGCATGAAGATCGCTGCCGCGGAGGCGCTGGCTGCTGTGGTCGGGGACGACCTCGCCGCCGACTACGTGATTCCGTCGCCGTTCGATGAGCGGGTCGCTCCGGCCGTGACCGCGGCGGTCGCTGCGGCTGCTCGTGCCGAGGGCGTTGCGCGTCGCTGACGTTGCGCTGAATGGCCCCGCCCGTTCGGGCGGGGCCATTTCTTTACCCGCCTGCCCGCCCGTTCGGGTGTCGGCGAGGGCCCCTTGAGGGCGTGGACGCCGGGCTGCGCCGCACGGGTGCCATCACACAAGAGGGCATGTGTCACAGCGCCGTGCAGTTCCGTCAGCTGCACGGCGCACCTATCGTCGAGCCCATGTTCGCTGCCTACGCCGCCCGAATCGACCGCGACCAGCCGCTCTCCGGCCTTGAGTTGGGGGAGCGTCCGGCCCCCGAGGCCCGGCCCGACTGGAGCACGATCACCGTGCGGGCCGCCTCCCTCAACCACCACGACCTCTGGTCCCTGCGGGGTGTCGGACTCCCGGAGGAACGGCTGCCGATGATCCTCGGCTGCGACGCCGCCGGGATCGACGAGGACGGCAACGAGGTCGTCCTGCACTCCGTCATCGGCCAGACCGGTCATGGCGTCGGCCCCAAGGAGCCGCGCTCCATCCTCACCGAGCGCTACCAGGGCACCTTCGCCGAGCAGGTCGCCGTGCCGACCTGGAACGTCCTGCCCAAGCCGAAGGAGCTGTCCTTCGCGGAGGCCGCCTGCCTGCCGACCGCGTGGCTGACGGCGTACCGGATGCTGTTCACCAACGCCGGGGTGCGACCCGGTGACTCGGTCCTCGTGCAGGGCGCGGGCGGCGGTGTCGCCACGGCCGCGATCGTGCTGGGCAAGGCGGCCGGCCTGCGGGTCTTCGCCACCAGCCGGGACGAGGCGAAGCGGAAGCGGGCCCTGGAGCTGGGCGCGGTCGAGGCGGTGGAGTCGGGGGCCCGGCTGCCGCAGCGGGTGGACGCCGTCATCGAGACCGTCGGCGCCGCCACCTGGTCCCACTCGGTGAAGTCCCTGCGGCCCGGCGGGACGATCGTCATCTCCGGTGCCACCAGCGGCGACCGTCCCTCGCACGCCGAGCTGACCCGGATCTTCTTCCTGGAGTTGAAGGTCGTCGGCTCCACCATGGGCACCAAGGAGGAGCTGGAGGACCTGCTCTCCTTCTGCGCCGCCACCGGCGTACGGCCCGTCATCGACGAGGTGCTGCCTCTGGACCGGGCCCGCGAGGGCTTCGAACGGCTGGAATCCGGCGACCAGTTCGGGAAGATCGTCCTGACCAACGGCTGATCTGCCGTGGCCGCCGACGTGCGGCCGGGGCTTTTCCGTCCGGCGGCGTGTCCCGGGTGTCCGGGGCACACCGCAGGGTCGGGCGGGGCCGGGGCCGGGGCCGGCAGGCCCCAGGCGGGTCAGACCTTCGGGCCGCGCAGCAGCGCCCCGATGTGGGCCGCCGCCGTCGACAGGTGGCGGCGGGCGTCGCGGAGCTGGTCGGCGGTGACGCCGTGGTCGCGGGCCGCGTCGCGGATGTCGTCGCGGAAGCGGTCGAGCAGGCGGTCCAGGTCGCGGGTGGGGTCGCCGGTGCCGTCCTCGTGGGCCCAGGACGGCTCGTACTCGGCCGGGAAGTCCTCCGGGGTGGCGGAGTACTCCGGTCCCGGCGCGGGGGCCGGCTTGCGGGCACCCTGGCCCGGCTCCCCGGCGGCGCGGCCGAAGCCCCAGTCCTTGCCGAACTCCTTCCCGTAGTCCTTCCCGAACTCGCCGAACTCCTTGGCCAGTTCGGTCAGGCCCTCCCGTACGCCGGTCGGCCAGTCGCCGCGCGTGAAGTGGTCCTGCACCCGCTCCTGGACATGGCGTGCGATGCGCTGCATCTCCTCCTGGGCCTGGGCCCGCGCCCGCGTCTGGGCCTCCTGGGCCTGGTGGCGGGCCCGCTGGGCCTCCTCGCGGGCCCGGCGGCTCTCGTCCTTGGCGCGGCGTGCCTGTTCCTTCCACTCCTGCTTGACCCGGCGCATCTCCTCCTTGGCGGCCCGCCAGGCCTCCTTTTCGGTGAGGTCGCCGTACTCCGCGAAGGGGCCCGCCTCGCCGCCGCCGGCCTTGGCGCCCCGGCGGGCCTCGGAGGCGGCGGCGCGCATCTCGCGCCGCAGGTCGCCCGCCGCGCCGCGCACGTCCGCCTTTATCTCGGCGGCGAGTTCGGCGACGGACTCGCGGATCTCCAGCTCCAGGTCGGCCAGTTCGCCGCTGCGGTCGGCCAGTTCGGCGCGGCCGGCGTCCGTGATGGCGTACACCTTGCGGCCGCCCTCGGTGGTGTGCGTGACCAGGCCCTCGGCCTCCAGCTTGGCCAGGCGGGGGTAGACCGTGCCCGCCGAAGGGGCGTACAGGCCCTGGAAGCGCTCTTCGAGGAGCCTTATCACCTCGTAGCCGTGGCGCGGGGCCTCGTCGAGCAGCTTGAGCAGATAGAGGCGGAGGCGGCCGTGGGCGAAGACGGGGGGCATGTCAGAGCACCTTCTTGTCGGTCGTGCCGTCGGCCGGGTCGCCGGGGGCGTCGGAGTCCTGGCCGGAGACGGAATTGTCCCCCGGGGCGGCCCCTGGTCCGGCCGCCGGGTCGGTCGGTGTCCCGTTGGCCGCGGGGCCGGCGGGCGGCGCCGCCTCCCACGGGGCGTCGTGCTCGTCCTCGCCCGGCGGCCGGCGCAGCAGGGCGATGGAGCCGGAGACCGTGGTGGCCCGGAGCCTGCCGTTGCCCGCGCCGAGGCGGCCGGTGATCTTGTGGGCGCCCCACTGGCCGTGCACCCGCAGGCCGTCGAAGGCGTTGGAGATCGTGCCGCTCGCGGTGTTCGCCTCCACGTCCGCGTCCGCCGGGTGCGGCAGGCGGATGGCGATCTCGCCGGAGACGCTGGTCAGCCGGACGTCGGTGGGGCCGTCCGGGTCCAGGTCGATGATCATGGAGCCGCTGACGGAGTCGGCGCGGACGGAGGGGCCCGAGCCCTCGACCACGGTCAGGTCGCCCGAGACCGAGTTGAACCGCAGGTCGCCCGTGACGGCCTGGGCCTCCAGGTTCCCGGACACGGTGTCGGCGCGGACCGGGCCGGAGAGGCCGACGAGGGTCGTGTCGCCGGTGACGCCCTTGATCACCGAGGAGCCGCTGAGGCCGGAGACGACCGCGCCGGCGCCGACCACGCCGACCTCCACGCGCGTGCCGGCGGGGACCGCGAGGGAGACGACGGCGCTGCGCCGCCAGCCCTTGCGGTCGAGCCACTTGAGGAAGCCCTTCCAGGGCAGGTCCTCGTAGGCCACCGTGAGGGTGCCGCCCTCCTGCGTGACGGTCAGGGGTGGGCCCTCGATGTCCGAGACCTCCAGGCGGGCGGAACCTTCGTCCGTGCCCATGACGTTCACCGTTCCGTTGACGATGCGCACGTGCAGGTCGCTCACGGGGGTGTCGAAGGTGAGCTTCTGCGGCTCGGCGACGGACCACTCGGACATGGGGAGCCTCCTCGGCGGGACACGGTCGCGCTGCCGCGACACGCCATATCGCGTCTTCTGTCAAACACGATATATCGCGGTCGACGAAAGTCAAGACACCCTTTGGTGTTGCATAGGCTGTCCCTGAGCTACGTACACGCAGGAGAGGCAGCCCATGTACTTCACCGACCGCGGGATCGAGGAGCTGGAGAAGCGGCGCGGCGAGGAAGAGGTCACGTTCGAGTGGCTTGCCGAGCAGCTGCGCACGTTCGTGGATCTGAACCCGGACTTCGAGGTGCCCGTCGAGCGGCTCGCGACCTGGCTCGCGCGGCTCGACGACGAGGACGACGAGTAGGCGGCAGCGGCCACTTCCGTCACAGTAGGGGCGATCATCGGCCTTCTCGTCCCATGACCCTCCCCCGTCGCTTTTTCCGGAGTTAGCCTTCTCCTCCCATTCAGCGAACGGGGGCGTCATGGGTGGAGGGGTCGAACGCGTACGGCTCGACGACGGAACCGTCGTCTGGGCCAGGATCGGCGCGGCCGACGAGGAAGCGCTCGGCGACGGAACGTACTGGGACACCGGGTTCGGGGACCGGGTCATCGACATGGCGGGCGGGCTCGCCGGCACGGTCGGGGGCGTCGTGCGCTCTCTGCGCGCCGGTCTGGACACACCCGCCCCGGTCGAGGTGTCCGTCAGCTTCGGAATCGAACTGACGGCGCAGGCCGGCAAGATCGTGAGCGCCATCGCGGAGGGCGGCGGCAAGTCCTCCCTCACGGTGTCCCTGACCTGGACCGAACCGCCCGCGACGGCGGACGGCACGGATCCCGCGGCGCCCGGCGGTGCCGTCGTACCGCCCCGGTCCCCGGCCTCCGGCGCCGTATGAGCGCCTTCGACGAGATGGTGCGCCCCTCCCTCGCACGCATCGGCGCACCAGGTGACGGGTATGCAACGGACCGTGACCTGTACTGGGGGTCGGGGTTCTTCATAGCCCCGGGCTGGCTGTTGACCTGCGCCCACGTCGTGGGGAAGGGGGGAGCCGCGGTGTGCCGAGGGGAGAGCGCCATACGCGTGAGCTGGCAGGAGCGCACCGCTGCCGGCACCTGGGAGGAGCGCAGCGGCGCCGGGACGGCCGAACTCCTCGCGCCACGGCCCGAGACCCCCGAGTCGTTCCGTGGTCCCTGGCCGTTCCCCGACCTCGCGCTCGTCCGCGTCAGCGGCGCGGACGACGTGCGCTGCCTCTGGCTGAGCGACCGCGAGCCCGTCGCCCGCGCCCCGATCGGGCTGTACGGCTGGTCCGTGCAGACCGGCGAGCTGGGTATCCGGCACGGCACCGGCGAGCTGGCGGGCTCCGACGCACGGGCGCTGCTGCTCGGCGGCAGTCTGCCGATCGGCGGGCTGTCCGGCGGGCCCGTGCTGGATCTGCGGCACGGGTCGGTCATCGGCGTGATCAAGGGGCGCCGCCGGGAGGAGGGGGTCGCCGTCCCGGTCGGCGCGCTGCACGAGCTGCCGGATTCGCGCGAGGGCCCCGCCGTCCTGCACGAGGTCCTGCGCGCACACGACCTGCACCACCGCCGCCTCCTCGACGACCCGTCGCCGTACCCGGACTGGACCACGCTCCAGGCCGCCCTGCCCGCCCTCGCGCCCCCCGCCTCCGGGATCACCGCCGACCTCCGCACCCGGCTCTACGGCCATCTCGCCGAACTGCCGCCGCCCGCCGGAGCGGGCGAGATCGTCCACCTCGTGGAGGAGGTCAAGGAGCAGGTGCGCGGCGAGCGGCTGCTCTCGCTGGTGCTGCAGAACGTGCGGACGTGGCGTGAGGGCGCCGGGCTGCTGTACGGGCTGCGCACGCTGGAACCGGGCGGCGGCGGCACGCTGGTCGACCTCGACGCCGTCCTCCTGTACGCGGCCAAGGTGGTCCGCAGGGCCGTGAAGGAGCGTCCCGGCGAGGTGGATCCCGCGCGGCTCGGCGCGTTCACCGACTGGCTCGGCGGGCAGGCGGACGGCCACCGGAACTGGGCGGTGGGCGAGGCCGTCCGGGGGCTGCTGGAGGGCGTCGACGGCCAGGGCGGTGACGGCGGCCGCCCCGCCGGGCCCGCGGCCCCGCCCGTCGTACGGCCGGCCGCCACCCGGACCGACGTCCTCGTCAAGGTGGGTCGGCCCATGTACGACGGGCGCTACCCGTGGAGCGTGCAGCTGATCTACGACGGCCTGGACGTCACCCCGGTCGACGCCGACGACCGGGGTGTCCGCGTCGAGGAGCTGGCCGCGGCGCTGCGCGAACCGCTGGCCCAGGCGCTCAGCCAGGGCGACCACGGGGAGCATCTGGCCGCGGTCGAGGTGTTCCTGCCCCGCAAGCTGTTCGATCTGCCGGTGGACGAGTGGCAGTTGCTGCCCGGCGCCGAGGCCGTGGCGGCCATGGAGACGGACGAGAACGAGGACGAGGACGAAGACGACGACGGTGACGTCGTCGACGAGCGGTCCATGCCGCTCGGGATGCGCCGGACCGTCGTCATCCGGGACGTGCTGCGCAACGACCGTCCGCCCGCGCCGGAGTGGCGCAGGCGCCGGCGCGGTGTCGTCGGCGGGCCGCTCGCGCACGAGCCGCTGCACGGCCGGGCCCCGGCCGACGGCCATCCCGCCGCGGTCCGTTCCGCGGGCAAGTACCCGTACTACGGCGCCCTGTCGGCGATGGACGACGCGTGCGTTCCGGTGTACTGCGGTCCGGTCGGCAGCGGGGAGGGGCAGGCGGCGATGAGGGATGCGCTGATGGCCGGCCACTCGGTGGTGCTGTGGCGCCGGGACCGGCACGACCACGACGAGTGCAAGGACTTCCACCGGCAGGCCGCCCATGTGCTGGGGATGGCCCGGAACGCCGAAGGCCTGCACGGCCCGGTGCGTGACCTGCGCATCCGGCTGTACGACCCCGAGTCGGCCCGGGCTCAGGGCCTGCGCGGGAAGCTGGCTGTGCTGTTCGACCCGCCGGACCGGCCGCCGTACGGCACCGAGACGATGCGACCGCCGCCACTGGCCGCCCCCGGCGGCTGACCCGCCCCGCGTACGCGCCGGACACCCTGCCAACCCCCTTGATTCGCAAGGTTGTTCGGCTGGGCCGGAAGTGAACGCCGGACCCCTCGAACCCAAGCGGACACGGCCGCCTGACGGTAGCCTCGTCGTCGAACAGCCGGGCCCGCTGCATGATCACCAGAGCCGGGAGGAGCCCAAGGTGAACGACTGGCGGATCTACCGCGGAGTGGGTCAGCCGCACGACGGCATGCTGCGGTTGCCGGCACCGCCGCCCTGGCGCGACTTCGCGGCCTCCCGGGAGAGCACGGAGACCGGCCCGGAGGACCCCAGCAGTGCCCGCAGGCTCGGCGTCCGCCGCCGTCTGGTCGAGAGCTACGCGCCCCGGCCGGCCGAGGTGGACGCGGTCAACGCGGCCCTCTATCTGCGCCGGCCCCTGCTGGTGACCGGCAACCCGGGCACGGGCAAGTCCACCCTGGCGTACGCGATCGCCCATGAACTCGGCCTCGGCAAGGTGCTGCGCTGGCCCATCGTCAGCCGCACCACCCTCCAGGACGGCCTGTACCGGTACGACGCGATCGGCCGCCTCCAGGACGTCCAGCTGGAGCGCGCCCGCGGCGCCGAGGGCGCGACGGCCGCCCCCGGCATCGGCTCGTACATCCGGCTCGGCCCGCTCGGCACCGCGCTGCTGCCCGCCGAGCAACCCCGCGTGCTGCTCATCGACGAACTCGACAAGAGCGACCTCGACCTGCCCAACGACCTGCTCAACACCCTGGAGGAGGGCGAGTTCTCGATCCCCGAGCTGGAGCGGCTCGCCGACCGCGAACCCGTCGTCGAGGTGATCGACCACGACGGCGACCGGGTCGCCGTGCACGGCGGACGGATCGCCTGCACCGCCTTCCCGGTGATCGTCCTGACCTCCAACGGCGAACGCGACTTCCCCGCCCCCCTCCTGCGGCGCTGCGTGCAGCTGGAGCTGGACCCGCCCGGCGAGGAGCAGCTCACCGCCATGGTCGAGGCGCATCTCGGCGCGGACGGCGTCGAGGCCGGCCCGGATCTCATCCGCAGGTTCCTGGAGCGCGAACCCGGCGAGGTACTAGCCGCCGACCAGCTCCTCAACGCCCTCTTCCTCACCCGGCACGACCCGCGCGCGCAGAGCCTCACCCGGGAGCGGATCGCCGAGATGCTCATGCAGCCGCTCGACCGTACGAGGTGATGGCCCGATGCCCGGGATGCGCCTGGACGAGCTGATCGGCAAGCTGCGCCAGGGCGGGCTCGACCCCACCGCTGAGGACGTGGCGGACGCGGTCTGGCTGGCCCGGCGGCTCGGCGCGGCCCCGCCCCGCGACGCCCCAGGACCGCCCGGCACCGCCCCGGCCCGCCAGGCCGACGGCGACTCGGAGCCGTTGCCGCCCGACTCCGCCGCGGCCCCGGTCACCGACCCGCCCCAGGCCCGGACGGACGCCCCCGCCGCCCCGGTCCCGCTGCTCACACCCGGTCTCACGCCGCGCCCGCAGTCCGACTCCGGCGCGCCCGCCGCGTTCCCCGTCCGTGCGCCCGCCGCCGGTGCCCTGCCCGGACTGCTCGGCCTGGAGAAGGCGCTGCGCGCGCTCGGCCGCTACCGGGTCGCCTCCGTACGCTCCGAGCACGAGCCGATCGACGAGGACGCCACCGCCGACCGCGCCGCCGCGAGCGGCATCCTGCTCCCGGTCACCCGGCCCGGCCGCCGCCGGCGCTGCGACGTCCAGCTGCTCATGGACACCGGGCCCGCCATGGCCGTCTGGGGGCAGCTGGTCGAGGAACTGCGCCAGGCCTGCCAGCAGTCCGGCGCGTTCTCCTCCGTCCGCGTCCACCACCTGTACGCCGACGCCTTTGGCGCGCCCCTCGTCGGTACGACCGCGGGGCCCGGCCGGCACACCCGGCTGCGCCCCGCCGACGAACTGCACGACCCGACCGGCCGCCGGCTCACCTTCGTCATCAGCGACTGCGTGGGCCCGCTGTGGCAGAACGGCAGCGCACAGCGCCTGCTGCACCAGTGGCCGCGCACCGCCCCGCTGGCCGTCGTCCAGCCGCTGCCGCCCCGCCTGTGGGGCCGTACCGCGCTGCCCGCCGAGCCCGGCCTGCTGCTGCGCCCCGCCGAAGTCGGCGGCCGCCTCGGCTTCCTGCCCGACGACGAGCCCTGGGAGGAACCGGCGCCGGGCGCCCGGCCGGTACCGGTGCTGCAGCCCACCCCGGAGGCCTTCGAGGCCTTCGCCCGGCTGCTCGGCGGCGCCGGCCCCACCAGCGAGCGTGCCTGGGCGGCCCTCACCGACCCGGGTACGACCCCGGCGGCCGCCCCCGCCACGGCGGCACCGCGCAGCGACGACGACCTGCTGCGCGCCTTCCGCGCCGGAGCCTCACCCGGCGCCCTGCGCCTGGCCGTCTACCTCGCCGCGGCTCCTCTCACGCTGCCCGTGATGCAACTGGTCCAGCGGGCGATGCTGCCCGACACGGGCCCCATGGAACTGGCCGAGGTCCTGCTCGGCGGGCTGCTCCGACAGCTCCCCGGCACCGAGGACCAGCCCTGCTTCGCCTACTCGGGCCGGGTGCAGGACCTGCTCCTGTCCTCCCTGGACCAGGACACGGCCGGCCTCGTGCTCAAGCACTGCTCGGCCTATGTGGAACGGCACTTCGGCCGGGGCACCCGCAACTTCGCCGCCCTCGCCGCGGCCCGGCTCGCCGACCACGGCCCGGCCGCCGGGGCCGCGCCCCTGCCCGAGGACGCCGGCTCGGCGGAGGGCGGCGGCAGCGTCGAGGCCGAGCTGTTCGCCCGCATTCCGGCCAGGGTCCTGCGCTTCTACCTGCCGGACCTGGTCACGCCCGACCCGCTGACCGAGGCCGAGCGCCTGCTCGACCAGTGGCACCACCTGGCCGACCCGGAGGTGTTGCACCGCGCCCGCGAACAGGCCCTCGCGGCCGCCGTCCCCGGCACCGGGACCGTCCCCGGCACCGGGCTGCGGTCCCACCTGGTGCTCGGCCGCATCCTGCGCGCCGAGGCGGGCACGGCGGCCGCGCGTACGGCGGGCAGACGTGCCGAGCTGCTGCGCGAGGCCGCGACCGAACTCGCCGCGGCCCACGCGGCGGCCCCCGCCGACAGCCGCGAACGGGCCGAGGCGGCCCTGGAACTCGCCTCCTGCCGACGCGAGTTGTGGCAGCTGACGGCCGAGACCGACCACCTCACGGCCGCTCTGGAGGTCCTCGACCCCGAGTCGGCTCCCTGGCCCGGGCTGACGGAGCAGGCGCGGTCCTGGTTCCGGGCGCGGCGACGGGAGGACGGGGACACCCTGGCAGGGCTCGGTGATGCGGGGGACCGGGAGCCGGGGGACAGCGCCGCCTCACCGGAGGCTCGGAGGAGGCCCGGCGGCGGCTCTGCCGACCCGACGGTGTCGGGGTCCGGGCTGGAGGGTTCGGGGGGTGGCGCCGGCGGATTCGGGGCGCCGGGATCCGGGCTGGAGGGCTTCGGTGAGAGTGCCGTCCCGCGATCCGAGCTGGACGGCCCCGGAGCCGACCCCGGCGATCCCACGGCGTCCGGACCCGCCCCGGCGGACTCCGAGGGCCGTCCGGGCCACAGCCCGGCGCAGGAGGCGACCGGGGTGCAGCAGGCCGCCGGGGCGGGCTCCGTGCCCTGGCCCGTCGCCGCACACCGGGCCCGGCTGTTGCTGCGTGGCCGGATTCTGCTCGACCTTCGGCATCCCGGTGCGGCCGTCGGGGAGCTGCGGGAAGCCTGCGCGATCCTGGACGGTGAGGGAGCCGCCGCTGCCGTACGCGGGCCCGCGTTGCTGGACCTGGCGCGGGCGCTGCGGGAGTCGGGGGCCGAGGACGGGCAGACGCGGCGGGCGCTGCTGCGGGCCCGCCGGGCCGCCGGGGACGACCCCGAGCTGCTCCTGCCCTGCCTGACCGCGCTCGCCGCCTTCCATGACGCGGCGGGGGAGGTCCGCGAGGCCGACGAGACGTACGAACGGGCCGCCCTGCTCGCACCCGCCGACGGCACCCTGCGCTGCCAACTCCTCACCGCCTGGGGCGAGTCGCTGCTGCGACGGGCCTCCGCAGCGGACGGCTCGGGCATCGTGGACCGAGCCGAGTACGTGCTGCGCGAAGCGCTGAAGTCACTGCCCGCCCGGTCCGCCCAGCGCGGGCGGCTGCAGGGCCTGGTCGGCAGCGCACTGGCCCAGCGGTTCCGCCATCTCGGCTTCCTGCCCGACCTGTTCGAGAGCCGCCACCTGCTCGGCCAGGCCGTGCGCGCGGCGGCCGACGCGGCCGTACGGGCCGAGGCGTGGCTGCAGTTGGGGCGGGTTCGGCTGGAGGGCTGGCATCACGCCGGTGCGCCGCTGCTGATGGACGCGTTGCAGGCGTACGAGAACGCCGAGCGGGAGGCGCAGGCCGCCCACGGCGCCGACCCCGGCTCGGTGACGGCCGCACGGGCGCGGCACGGCAGCGGGGCGGCGCTCGCGCTGATGGGGCGGCCCGGCGCGGCCGGCAACGCCTACCGGGCGGCCCGAGACCAGTGGCAGCGGCTGGTCGCGGCGCTGCGGGAGGTCGACTGGGCGGACGTGGAGCTGACCCGAAGCGCCGTGCAGGACCCGGCCGCCGGCGGGCCCGGGCCGATGCCGGAGGAACAGTGGCGCCACACTGCCCCACCGTGGTGGCCTTGGAACCTGGAGTGGAACAACTCGAGTGAGCTTGACCGGAGTTGATCCCGGTCGGGTTTCTGCTCCCCGCCAGTCGGGAAGAACTGGGCAGCTGTCACGGCCGTGCGGGGCGGGCGTGGGGCAGGGAGGAGCCGAGGTGGGGGAGCACAGGATACGGGCGGTCGGCCTCGGCCGGACGACAGGAGAGGGCCTGGTTCCGCCCGACCTCACTGACGTCGACCTGCGGACTTTGCGGGCCCTTGACGACCCGGAGCTGATCGCGGCGGTGGAGGGGGTGCTGGCGGACCCCGGGGAGCTGCGCCGGGTCTGGTACACCAACCCGGACGACGACGCCGTACCGGAAGGGCCCGAGGGGCGTGCGTTTTCAGCCGGTCGTGCGCGGCGCCCTTTACGGAGTGAGGACACCGTGGCATGACCTCCGGGCCGGTCACGCCGGAGATCTTCGCCGAGCTGGCGCGGACCCGGCCGCTGCCCGTGGTCACCGGCGCGCTGCGTGCCGCGCTGCGTGCCCGCCGGATGCTGCTGCTCAAATCCCTCCTCGTCCGCGCCGAACGCCGGCACGATGCGCTGCCGACCGCGGTACGACGGGGCTTCGAGGAGGACTGGGCGCTGCTGGAGCGGGCGGAGCGGGCCGACCCCGCGGCGGTCCGTGAGGTGCTCGACTATCCGACGACCGGCTCCTGGCTCGCCGAGCTGCTCGCCGCACCCGACGGTCCGGCCTTCGAGGAACGGCTGGACCGGCTGGGCGGTGTGGCGGTCGCCGCCGCGCTCCGGGCGGGGTGCCGTTTCACCCTCACGCGCCCGCTGCCGACGGGCACCCTGTCCCTGCCCGGCATCGGCCTGCTGCGCTGCGCCCCCGGACCGGCCCGGCTGAGCGGCCGCGCCGGCGTCGTACGGCTCACCGACAGCGCGGGCGGCACGGTCCTGCTGTCCGGGGCGGCACCCGACGTCGTGCGGCCGCGCCGGGCGCCCCACGGCCCGCCGGCCTGGTCCGTGCTGCACCTGCTGCCCGGCAGCGCAGCCGTCCTCGACGACGTGGACCCCTACCGGGTGCCTCCGGGCGGCATCGGCCCGGCGGCCCTGCCCGGGGCCGAGCGCCCGTACTCCGACCAGCTCGCCTGGACCACCCGCTGGCGCGACGCGCTGGCCCTGCTGGTCACGACGCATCCCGGCCGGGCCGCCGAGACGACGGCGCTGGTCCGCTGCGTCGTCCCGCTCACGTCCCCGGCGGGCGCGGGTACGCCGATGAGCGCGACGCTGCGCACCGCACCCGGCGCCGTCCTCACCCAGCTGCCGGCCGACCGGCGGGACCTGGCGGAGTTGCTGGTGCACGAGACGCACCACACCAAACTGGCCGTGCTCGACGAACTCGTCCCCCTGCGGCGGCCCTGCGGCGACGGCATCCTGCACCGGGTCGGGTGGCGGCGGGATCCGCGGCCCGTCTCGGGAGTGCTGCAGGGGGCGTACGCGCATCTGGCGCTGATGGACCTGTGGTGGCGGGCCCGGACCGGGCCGGGGGGCGACCGGAACTGGGGCCGGCGCGCGGCGGAGCGGTTCGAGGCACACAGGGATCAGGTCGGCCAGGCCTTGTCCGTGCTGAGCGATTCCGATGAACTGACCCCAGAGGGAAGGGAGTTCGTCCGGAACATGGGTGCACACCACGGGATTCTCGGGGTGACCGCCCGACAGTCCGGATAACGCTCCGTAGAGGCGCCTTTGCGTTACGTTATGTGTGCGGCTGCCCGAGAGGGCGGCAGCCGCGGGAACAGGGAGCGACGATGGCGGAACAGCGGCGGTCGGGCGAGACCGGTGCGGCGGCACATGAGCACGTTCTCGTGGTCTTCCCGGGATACCACCGCTCATGGGCGACATGGATCGCACAGTGCCTGGAGCGCCACGGGCACCGGGCCACCCTGCAGCGCTGGGACCCGCCGCGCGAGGTGCCCCTGGAGGACTCGCTCGGCGACCTGCTGCTGTCCAGCGGCAAGGTCCTCCTCGTCCTCAACGACTGGTTCTTCGAGCTCGGCCCGCGCCCGCCCGGCGAGTGGAACGACGCCCTGCGCGGTTTCGTGGCCGCACAGGCCGACCGCTTCGCCGCGGTCAACCTCACCAACCGGCCGCTGCTCCCGGCCACCGCGGTCCTGGAACCGGCCAGCCTGTGGGCGCTGAGCGAGGAGGCTGCCGAGGAGCGCCTGCTGAACCGGCTCGGCCTTGAGCGCCGCCCGCGCCCACGGCCCCTGCCGGATCAGATCCGCTACCCCGACGAGCGCTGCGAGATCTGGGGCGAGGTGCCGCGCCGCAACCCGCGCTTCACTGGCCGCGACGACCTGCTCAACGAGCTGCACCAGCGGCTCGCGGACGCCGAGCGCGGGGCCTCCGCCTGCACGCTCGTCGGCATGTCGGGCATCGGCAAGACCCAGCTCGCCGCCGAGTACGCACACCGCTTCAGCACCGACTACGACCTGGTGTGGTGGGTCAACTCCGACGACCGCAACATCCAGCGCGACCGGCTCGGCGAACTCGCCGTGGAACTCGGCCTGCGGATCGGCAGCGAGCCCGGCGAGCGCATCCGCGCGGTGCGCAACGCGCTGCGGCGCGGGGAGCCGTACGCCAACTGGCTGGTGGTCTTCGACGGCTGGGACGACACCGAAGGCGTGTCGGCCCTGCTCCCGCAGGGCACCGGCCACGTCCTGATCACCTCACGCAACCGGGGCTGGAGCGAGCACACCGACGTCCTTTCGATCCCCTCCTTCCTGCGGGCCGAGTCCACCGCGTACCTGATGCGCCGCGCCCCGCACATCAGCGCCGCGGAGGCCGACGAGGTGGCCGCCGAGTTCGGCGACGTCCCGCTGCCGCTCGTGCAGGCCGCCTCCTGGCTCGGCGAGTCCGGCATGGAGGTGGCCGAGTACCTGCGGATGGTGCGGGAACGGCGGCTGTCCACCGTCGACGAGCCCGTCACCGGCGAGGGCTTCCCGCGCTCCTCCCTGACCTCCTGGGCCATACTGCTCAACCGCCTGCGCCGCTCCCAGCCGCAGGCCATCGATGTGCTGAGCCTGTGCACCTCGTTCGCACCCGGCCGTATCCCGCTCGGCCTGATCCGCGCCTACCCGCGGGCCGAACTGCCCGAGGAACTGCGCTGGATGTCCACCGACCTGCCGGCCTGGACCAGGGCCCTGGACGCACTCGTCAACTACTCCGTGCTCACCCGGGAGACCCGTGGACCGCTGGCCGCCGAGATGGGCCCGCACCAGGAGTCCGTGCACATGCACCGTCTCGTCCACGACATCGTCTCCAAACTGACCAGCGAAGACAGCCGGGACCTGCACCAACGGGCGGTGCGCACCCTGCTCGCCGAGGCCGACCCCGGCAACCCCGCCGACAGCAGGAACTGGCCGCGCTACGCCGAACTGCTGCCCCACCTGGAGCCCTCCGGCGCCCTGGAGAGCCGTCAGCCACGCGTCCAGGAACTGGTGCTGAACTGTCTGCGCTACTGCTCGCGCAGCGGGGAGTACAGCGGCGGCCTCGAACTGGCCCAGCGGGTGCGCCCCCACTGGTCCCGGTTCATGGATCCGCTCGACCAGCCCATGCTCGACCTGGCCACCCAGGAGAGCAACATGCTCCGTAACAGCGGCCGGTTCCGCGACGCCTACGAGCTGCACCGCGGCGTCCTGGACCGGCTGCAGGCCGCGCCCGTGCGCAACGAGATCGGTGAGCTGGTCACCAAGAGCGCCATGGCGTCCGGCCTGCGCAACCTCGGCCGGTACCTGGAGGCGTACGACCTGCAGCGCGAGGTGCTCGACGGCAACGAGCGGCTCCTGGGCCCGGACGAGCCCCCCACTCTGGTCGCCCGGCACAACCTCGGTGTGTGCCTGCGGGCGCTGGGCCGGTACGCCGAGGCGCTGGAGCTCGACCTGGACACGCTCGGCAGGCGCGAGAGCGTGCTGCGGGCGCGGCACATCAACACCCTCAGCTCGGGCAACGCGGTCACCCACAGCCTGCGGCTGCTGGGCCGCTACCGTGACGCGCTCGCCCGCCAGGAACCGGTCGTACGCCTCCATGTGACGGTGCTCGGCCCGCAGCATCCGCAGACCCTCGAAGCCCGGGCCCAGCTGGCCATGTGCAGACGCCGCGAGGGCGGTCACGCCCCGGAGGTCGGCCCGACCATGGCCAGCCTGCTGGAGCAGCTGATCCAGCTGCACGGCCGCGAGCACTACCGGACCCTGGCCTTCCTCACCAACTACGGCAACTACCTGCGGGAGCACGGCGACCTCTCCCAGTCCCGCGAGCTGATCGACGAGGCCGAGGCCGGCTACCGGGCCCTGCTCGGCCCGGCCCACCCGGTCGCCACCGGCATGCTCTCCAACACCGGCCTGGTCATGCAGGCCGCGGGCGAGCGGGGAGAGGCCCTGTCGATGTTCGAGTCCGCCCTCGCCGGTCTCACCGCCACCCTCGGCGCCGACCACCCCTGGGTCCTCGGCTGCGCCCTCAACGCGGCCAGCGCCCGCAACCTGAACGGCCGGATCGCCGACGCCGTCGAACTGAGCCGGGACACCCTGCGCCGGGCCCGGCACACCCTGGGGCACGAGCACCCGCTCACCCTCTCCGGCCAGGTGGCACTCGCCGCCGACCTGCGCGCCGCCCGTGAACACGAGGAGGCCGGAAAACTGGAGGACGACGGCCTCCTCGGCCTCACCCGCACCCTGGGCGCCCAACACCCCCACACCATCTCGGCCCGCCAGCGCACGAGGCCGTACTGGGACTTCGAACCGTATCTGGGCTGAGCGGGCTTCCCGGTCGCCCGGTGCTGTGGCTGGGCGGGGGGTGGGGCCGCTCGCCCGCGCTTGCGGGGTGCCGCTGTGCAGCCGGCGGAACTGCAGCTCCCTAGGGGCGCGGGGCTGTATCGATATGCGGCTCCGCCGCGTGGGCGCGACCAGCCCCCGCGCACCCGCAGCCGCGTACGGTCACAATCGCCCCGGCGGGTAGGCGAAGGGCCCGGTGCCGAGTAAGAACTCGGCACCGGGCCCTGGTGTTCGGCTGAACCGCCGGAGGCTTACGCCTCGAAGACCTCACGCACCAGCTGCTCCTGCTCGGCCTGGTGGCGCTTGGCGGAGCCCACCGCCGGGGACGAGCCGTGCGGGCGCGAGATGCGCCGCAGTCGCTCGCCGGCCGGGATGTCCGCGCCGACCGCCAGGTCGAGGTGGTCGATCAGGTTGAGCGCGATGAACGGCCAGGCACCCTGGTTCGCCGGCTCCTCCTGCGCCCACAGGTACTTCTCGGCGTTCGGGTACTTGTTGACCTCCGCCTGCAGCTCGTCACCCGGCAGCGGGTACAGCCGCTCGATGCGGATGATCGCCGTGTCCGTGACACCGCGCTTGACCCGCTCGGCCTCCAGGTCGTAGTACAGCTTGCCGGCCACGAAGACGACCTTGCGGACCGCGGCCGGGTCCACCGTCGCGTCGCCGATGACGGGGCGGAACTGACCCGACGTGAACTCCTCCGTCTTCGACGAGGCGGCCTTGAGACGCAGCATCGACTTCGGGGTGAACACCACCAGCGGCTTGTGGTGCGGGTTGTGCACCTGCCACCGCAGGAGGTGGAAGTAGTTCGACGGGAGGGTCGGCATGGCGACCGTCATGTTGTTCTGGGCGCAGAGCTGGAGGAAGCGCTCGACGCGGGCCGAGGAGTGGTCCGGGCCCTGGCCCTCGTAGCCGTGGGGGAGCAGCAGCGTCACGCCGCTCATCTGGCCCCACTTCTGCTCGGCCGCCGAGATGTACTCGTCGACCACCGTCTGCGCGCCGTTGACGAAGTCGCCGAACTGCGCCTCCCACATCACGAGCGCGTCGGGGCGGGCCAGCGAGTAGCCGTACTCGAAGCCCATGACCGCGTACTCGGACAGCAGGGAGTTGTAGACGTTGTAGCGCGCCTGGTCCTCGGAGAGGTACTGGAGCGGGGTGCGCTCCTCGCCCGTCTCACGGTCGATGAGCACCGCGTGGCGCTGGCCGAAGGTGCCTCGCTGGGAGTCCTGCCCGGACAGCCGGACCGGGGTGCCCTCCAGCAGGAGGGAGCCGACCGCGAGGGTCTCGCCCATGCCCCAGTCGATCGTGCCGTCCTCGACCATCGTCGCCCGGCGCTGCAGCTGCGGCAGCAGACGCGGGTGCACGTGGAAGGAGTCGGGGATGTTGACCTGGGACTCGGCGATCCGCTTGACGACCTCCGAGGAGATCGCGGTCGGCACCGCGACCGGGAAGCCGTCCTGCGGCGCCTGGACGACTCCGGCGGCCGGCTGGGACGTAGCCTCGCGGACCTCCGTGAAGACCTTCTCCAGCTGGCCCTGGTAGTCCTGCAGCGCCTGCTCGGCCTCTTCCAGGGTGATGTCGCCGCGACCGATGAGGGACTCGGTGTACAGCTTGCGCACCGAGCGCTTCTTGTCGATCAGGTCGTACATCAGCGGCTGGGTGAAGGCCGGGTTGTCCGACTCGTTGTGACCGCGGCGGCGGTAGCAGATGAGGTCGATCACCACGTCCTTGTTGAACGCCTGGCGGAACTCGAAGGCGAGCCGCGCGACGCGCACGACGGCCTCGGGGTCGTCGCCGTTCACGTGGAAGATCGGGGCCTCGATCATGCGGGCCACGTCCGTCGCGTACATGGAGGAACGCGAGGACTCGGGGGCCGCGGTGAAGCCGACCTGGTTGTTGATGACGATGTGGACCGTGCCGCCGGTGCGGTAGCCGCGCAGCTGCGACATGTTCAGGGTCTCGGCCACCACGCCCTGGCCCGCGAAGGCCGCGTCGCCGTGGATCGCCACCGGCAGGACGGTGAAGTCCGTGCCGCCCTTGTTGATGATGTCCTGCTTGGCGCGGGTGATGCCCTCGATGACCGGGTCGACCGTCTCCAGGTGGGACGGGTTCGCGGCCAGCGAGACCGTGATCTGCTCGCCGTCCAGGCCGGTGAAGGTGCCCTCGGCGCCCAGGTGGTACTTCACGTCGCCGGAGCCGTGCATCGACTTCGGGTCGAGGTTGCCCTCGAACTCGCGGAAGATCTGCGCGTACGACTTGCCGACGATGTTCGCGAGGACGTTCAGGCGGCCGCGGTGGGCCATGCCGATGACGACCTCGTCCAGGCGGGACTCGGCCGCGGAGTCGATGACCGCGTCCAGCAGCGGGATGACGGACTCGCCGCCCTCCAGGGAGAAGCGCTTCTGGCCGACGTACTTCGTCTGCAGGAAGGTCTCGAAGGCCTCGGCCGCGTTCAGGCGGCGCAGGATGCGCAGCTGCTCCTCGCGCTCCGGCTTGGAGTGCGGGCGCTCGACGCGGTCCTGGATCCACTTGCGCTGCTTCGGGTCCTGGATGTGCATGAACTCGATGCCGGTGGTGCGGCAGTACGAGTCGCGCAGCACGCCGAGGATGTCGCGCAGCCTCATCATCGACTTGCCGGCGAAGCCGCCGACCGCGAACTCGCGCTCCAGGTCCCACAGGGTGAGGCCGTGCTCGACGATGTCCAGGTCGGGGTGCTTGCGCTGGCGGTACTCCAGCGGGTCGGTGTCGGCCATGACGTGGCCGCGGACCCGGTAGGAGTGGATCAGCTCGAAGACGCGGGCGGCCTTGGTGACGTCGTCGTCGTGCGAGGCGTCGATGTCCTTGAGCCAGCGGACCGGCTCGTAGGGGATGCGCAGCGACTCGAAGACGTCGTCGTAGAAGCCCTGCTCGCCGAGGAGGAAGTTCGCGACGATACGCAGGAACTCGCCGGAGGCGGCGCCCTGGATGACCCGGTGGTCGTAGGTCGACGTGAGCGTCATGACCTTCGAGATGCCGAGCTTGTTCAGGGTGTCCTGGGAGGTGCCCTGGAACTCCGCCGGGTAGTCCATGGAGCCGACGCCCATGATCACCGACTGGCCGGGCATCAGACGCGGCACGGAGTGGACGGTGCCGAGGCCGCCGGGGTTGGTCAGGGAGACCGTGACACCGGTGAAGTCGTCCATCGTCAGCTTGCCGTCACGGGCGCGGCGGACGATGTCCTCGTAGGCCTGCCAGAACTCGAAGAAGTTCAGCGTCTCGGCCTTCTTGATGCCGGCGACGACGAGCTGGCGGTCGCCGTTGGGCTTCACCAGGTCGATGGCCAGGCCGAAGTTGACGTGCGGCGGCTTGACGAGGGTGGGCTTCCCGTCCTTCTCCGCGAAGTGCCAGTTCATCGACGGCATGGCCTTGATGGCCTGGACCATCGCGAAGCCGATCAGGTGCGTGAAGGAGATCTTCCCGCCCCGGGCGCGCTTCAGGTGGTTGTTGATGACGATCCGGTTGTCGAACAGCAGCTTCACCGGGACCGCGCGGACCGAGGTGGCCGTCGGCAGCTCCAGCGAGGCGTTCATGTTCTTCGCGACCGCGGCGGCCGGGCCGCGCAGCGTGATCAGCTCGGGGCCCTCCGGGGCCGCCGTGGCGGGCGCGGCCTTGGCCGTCGGCTGAGCGGGCGCCTGTGCGGGCGTCGCCGGCTTGGCCGGGGCGGGGGCCGCGGCCGGTGCCGCGGGAGCGGGGGCCGCAGCCGCGGCGGCGGGCTTCGGGGCCGCAGGGGCGGGCGCGGGGGCGGCGGGGGCCGCGGGCGCGCTCGGGGCCGGGGAAGCCGTGGTGGTGGTTCCTGCGACCCCCGCGGCCGCAGTACCCGCCGGAGCCGCGGCGGCAGGCGCGCCCGGCTTGTAGTCGGCGAAGAAGTCCCACCAGGCACGGTCTACCGAGTTCGGGTCCTGGAGGTACTGCTGATAGATCTCGTCGACGAGCCACTCGTTGGGACCGAACGCAGCAGCGGGGTTCTTCCCGGCTGGGTCGTCGGTCGAGATGCTCGAGTTACTGGGGGACTGTGGCGACACGGCGGCAACCGCCCTCTTCCGCTTCACAAGGTTATGGACAGCGGGAATAAAGGCTACGCCTCCGAGACCGGGAAGGTCAGGTCGGGCAGGTTCATCGTCGCGTAAGTCACATCAGAAATCTTGTTTCAGGGCTTGATATGGCGGGAAACAAGCGTGGTTCCGCATGTGAGCTGAGGTGTGCGGGATCGCCGAGCGGGGCCCGGCGCGACTCGCTCGGGCGTGCGTCGCGGGGCTGTCCCTGATCACACGTGTCCGACTGCGGGGACGCTCGTGGATCTTGTGGCTCCGGTTCGGACTTTACGTCAACCTGGGACGGAAGTCTCTCCCGGAAGAGTGACGATGATCCTGCAGCCCCGCTCGGATTCGGCCACACCGATTCGGCCGCTGTGCAGATCCACCGCCCACCGGGCGATCGCGAGGCCGAGCCCGGTGCCGCCGTCGCTGCCCGGACCGTGCGGCCGGGTCACCGAGCCGCGGTTGAACCGCTCGAACACGCGGTGCCACTCGGACCTGGGGATTCCGGGCCCCTCGTCCAGCACCTCCAGCTCCAGCGACTCCGGCTGCGGCCCGCGCCGCGCCTTCACGGTGACGCGCCCGTACGGCGGGCTGTGCTTGACCGCGTTGTCGATCAGGTTGGCGACGACCTGGTGGATGCGCTCGGGGTCCGCGTGCGCGGTCAGCTCCGGCGGGGAGACGTCCAGGTGCAGATGTACGTCGGTACGCGTGTGGCTGCCGGAGCCGGAGGCCATGCCCGCGCGCGCGGAGGCGACCATGTTGGCCTCCTTCAGCACGCCCGACAGGTACGGCCACACCTCGAAGCGGCGCAGCTTCAGCGGTACGACGCCGTTGTCGAGCCGGGAGAGGTCCAGCAGGGTCTCGACGAGCCGGCCGAGCCGCTCGGTCTGTTTCAGGGCCGTCCGCATGGTCTCCGGGTCGGCCTCGGTGACCCCGTCGACGATGTTCTCCAGCACCGCGCGCAGGCCCGCGATCGGGGTGCGCAGCTCGTGCGAGACGTTCGCCACCAGCTCCTTGCGCTGGCGGTCCTGCGCCTCCAGCTCGTCGGCCATGACGTTGATCGTCTGGGCCAGGTCGCCCAGCTCGTCACGGCGGTTCTCGCGGACTCGGCGGGTGTAGTCGCCCTGCGAGATCGAGCGGGCCACCAGGTTCATCTCGTCCAGCGGCGCGGTGAGTGAATGGGCCACGAACTGCGTTATCAGCAGTGTGGCGATCATCGAGAAGACCGTGATGAAGCGAAGCTCCGTCTTGGTGTGCACCGCGACGATCGAGAGACCGGTGGTGATCAGCACCGAGATGACGACGAGTGCGCCCAGCTTGGTCTTGATCGAGAACGGGCGTACGCCCCCCCAGGGATCCTCCCCGGGGCTCCTCCGTGCGGCCTCCCGCCGTTCGCTCATGGCGTCGGTGTCTCCAGCGCGTAGCCCACGCCGTGCACGGTACGGATCCGCTCGGCGCCGATCTTCCGGCGCAGCGCCTTGATGTGGCTGTCCACCGTCCGCGTGCCCGACGCGTCCGCCCAGTCCCACACCTCGGCCAGCAGCTGCTCCCGGGAGAGCACCGCGCGCGGGGTGTTCGCCAGGCACACCAGCAGGTCGAACTCGGTGGGCGTGAGGTGGACGTCCTCGGACTTCACCCGCACGCGGCGCTGCGCGTGGTCGATCTCCAGCTCGCCGAGGCGCAGGATGCCCGAGCGGGGCGTGGACGCGGCGACGACCGCCCGCTCCACGCGCCGCAGCAGGACGTGCACCCGCGCGGCCAGCTCCCGCATGGAGAACGGCTTGGTCATGTAGTCGTCGGCGCCGACGCCGAGCCCGACCAGCATGTCCGTCTCGTCGTCCCGCGCGGTGAGCATCAGCACCGGCACCGGGCGCTGGGCCTGCACGCGCCGGCAGACCTCCAGGCCGTCGAAGCCGGGCAGCATGATGTCGAGGATCAGCAGGTCGGGCTGCCAGGCCTCGGCCGTGTCGACCGCCGCGGGGCCATCGGACGCGGTCTGCACGAGGAATCCCTCGGCGCGGAGCCGGGCCGCGATGGCGTCGACGATCGTCGGATCGTCCTCGACGACCAGCACGCGGCGCTGCGCGCCCTGGGTCGTCGTGGCCGCGCTGGTCTGGGAGGTGTGTGTCTGCTCCATCGCCCGCCCCTGTTGCTTTCCGGAATCCGTGGGGTGATCCCATGACTGCGATTGACGCTTGAATGATCGGCGTCAGGGCAGCACATTACGGGGACTCACCGCGCCGTCGCTATCCAGGTCGGACGGCGAGGTGTACGGCGTCCGGAACGCCCCGGGCAACGGGGACCTCTTCGGTACGCACCTGATGGAACCCGGCATTCCACATGGTTCCTTCAAATTCCGGAGAGGGCTCGGCAGACCATACCGCCAACACCCCTCCCGGCCTCAACACCCTTGCACACGCAGCGAGTCCGGACGGCGAGTAGAGGCCGTCGTTGTCCTCGGTGACGGTCCAGCCCGGGCCGTTGTCGATGTCGAGACACAGGGCGTCGAAAGTGTCCGATGTCTCATTGACGTAAGTGACAAGGTCGGCCTGGACGATCTCGGCGCGGGGATCGGCGAGCGCGTGCGCGGAGACAACCGACAGCGGTCCGTCGCCCCGGTGCCAGTCGATGACGGCCGGCTCCCGCTCCACGACCGTGATCCGGCCCCATCTGTCGGGATCCGCCGCGGCGTGTGCGAGCGAGAATCCCACCCCCAGTCCGCCGATCAGCACGTCCGGTGCCGGGCGCCCGTCCAGGGCGTCGTACGCGGCGTCGACCAGCAGCCGCTCCGAGCGGCCGTCGGAGGTGTCCATGAGGAAGCACCCGTTGGCGATGATCTGCAGCAACTCGCCGTGCCTGCGCAGCACCACCTCCCCGTACGGGCCTTCGCGTCGGTCCAGGACCTCAGGAGTGTCGTAGACGGCAGTCATACGCCCATCCTCCTCGAACGAGGCGTTGCGTTCACGGGAATTGACCACGAACCCACGGGTAACAGGTTGCGGGGCGGTGCGGGGCAGCGCGGCGCGACTGCCGCCGCACGCCGCCACCGCGCGCCTCGTGCGCGCCGCCGGCAAGGGGCGGACGCGTTTGAAGCTTCTGAGGTTGCTGTGAATCCGCTCTCGCGTGGCGTCGGTCATAGACAGCGGCCGCGGGAACACGAAGGGTGGGGCGCGACGGAAGGAGTGCCTCACCGTGGAACGGATCGTGACCGGGCCTGCGACGGCCGCGTCCCCGCCCCTGGGCACGCCCCTTCCCGCCGACTCCCTGCCGGATGTCGCCGGCCTGCTCGACGGAGTCCCACGCCAACGAGAGCTGCCCGCCCCGGCCGCGACGCCGGCCCCGGCCGCGACCCGCCCCTCCTTCCGGCCCTGGTACCTCCTGCCGACCCCCACCGGCACCCCGTTCACCTTCGCCTACGCGTCCCTCCTCGCCCTCACCTCGCTCGTGGCGGACTGGGCCGACCCCGCCCTGATGCACACGCTGTACCAGGGCTCCAGCACCGACGTCGCCCACCTGGTGCGCACGCCGGTGCTGGTGCTGCTGGCGAGCGCGCTGTGGATCGCGGGCGGCATCGTGTCGCCGTACGCGGGCGCGTTCGTGCTGGTGCTCACCGCGCTGGAGCGGCGGATAGGCGGCGCCCGGGCGGCCTGCGTGTTCCTGGCGGGCCACGTCCTGGCGACCCTCGCGACCGAGGTCCCGGTGGGCCTCGCGGTCCTGTTCGGCCACCTTCCGGACACCTCCCTGCACCGCCTCGACTACGGCATCAGCTTCGGTGTCGCCGGCAGCATCGGTGCCCTGTCCGGCCTGCTCACCCCCTGGGTCCGCTGGCCCCTTCTCACCCTGGTCGCGAGCATGCTCCTCGACGACCTGACCGCCTTCCAGGACCCGATGACCAACTGGGGCCACCTGATCGCCCTGAGCATCGGCATCGCCGGCTGGCCGCTGGTACGGCGCTGGCGCTTCCCCGCGACTTCCCCGGGGTCCGTGTGAACGCCTGCTCGATGGTGTAGCGATGCTGCTGGCCGTGGCAGGGAGCCGTGGTCAGGGCACGGGGGAGCTCTTCATGACTGATTGGGCCGTACGGTCAGCACAGGCTGAGCTGTTCCCCCTCCGAGGGCGGCAGGAGTATGTGCCGTATCCGCTCGACACCGGACCGCCACGGGTAGCCCTCGGATTCCTCCCACAGGCCCAGCAGTTCGGACGGCTCGGTCACGACCCGGTCGAGGGCTTGTAGCGCGAGTGACCGCAGGGCCGTGAGATCGGGGAGGGGTTCCTCGGGTCCGTAGTGCGGCGAGGGGATGTCGCCGCCCGGACACTGGGCGGCGACCAGCGCGGCCGCCGCGACGGCCTCCTCCGCCTCGGGTGCTTCGAGGTAGTCGTCGGTGTCGACGGCTCGCACCAGCGCGTCGCGAACCATTCCCGCGCGCTCGTTCAAGGCCGCGTCGTCGAGACCGTTGCACCAGTCCGCGGCGGTGTCGTTGTCAAAGGGTCCCGTGTCCCAGGTGCCCATGGGCTCCTCCCCGTTCGTGCTGACGTCCGGGCATCCTGGCAGGCCCCACTGACATCACCTCTGGTCTGCAACAACATCCCGGTCACCGGCCGATCGCTCACAGCGAACAAGGACCCGGGAACATTGGCGGAGCCCCGTGCATTGAGTCGGCATAGCTCAAGTTGACTGCCTAAGGGGAGATCATGGCTGCTGAGTCCACGGCGTTCACGCTCGTGTTGCCCGTGCTGCCGCTCGACGACGAGGTCGTGCTGCCCGGGATGGTGGTTCCGCTGGACCTGAGCGACGCCGAGGTGCGGGCCGCGGTGGAGGCCGCGCAGGCCGCCGCCCGGTCGGAGCCCGGGAAGCCCAAGGTTCTGCTGGTTCCGCGCATCGACGGCACGTACGCCAAGACCGGTGTGCTGGGCACGGTCGAGCAGGTCGGCCGGCTGGCCGACGGCGACCCGGGGGCCCTGATCCGCGGCCGCGGCCGGGTGCGGATCGGCGCCGGTACGACGGGTCCGGGCGCGGCGCTGTGGGTCGAGGGCGCGGGGGTCGACGAGACCGTCCCCGACCCGCTGCCCGGGCATGCCGCCGAACTCGTCAAGGAATACAAGGCCCTCGCCACCAGCTGGCTGAAGAAGCGCGGCGCCTGGCAGGTCGTGGACCGCGTCCAGGCCATCGACGACGTCTCCGCGCTCGCCGACAACTCCGGGTACTCGCCCTTCCTCACCACCGAGCAGAAGGTCGAGCTGCTGGAGACCGCCGACCCGGTGGCCCGCCTCCGGCTCGCCGCGCAGCAGTTGCGCGACCACCTCGCCGAGCAGGACGTGGCCGAGACCATCGCCAAGGACGTCCAGGAGGGCGTCGACAAGCAGCAGCGCGAGTTCCTGCTGAGGCGTCAGCTCGAGGCCGTCCGCAAGGAGCTGCGCGAGCTGAACGGCGATCAGGACGGTGAGGAGTCCGACGACTACCGCGCCCGCGTGGAGGCCGCCGACCTGCCGGAGAAGGTCCGCGAGGCCGCCCTCAAGGAGGTCGACAAGCTGGAGCGGTCCTCCGACCAGTCGCCCGAGGGCTCGTGGATCCGCACCTGGCTGGACACGGTCCTGGAGATGCCGTGGAACGAGCGGACCGATGACAGTGCTTCCGCGTACGACATCCAGGGCGCCAGGGCGATCCTGGACGCCGAGCACGCGGGTCTGGAGGACGTGAAGGAGCGCATCACCGAGTACCTGGCCGTCCGCAAGCGGCGCAGTGAGCGCGGCCTCGGTGTGATCGGCGGGCGGCGCGGCGGGGCCGTGCTCGCGCTTGTCGGCCCTCCCGGCGTCGGCAAGACCAGCCTCGGCGAGTCCGTCGCGCACGCCATGGGCCGCAAGTTCGTCCGCGTCGCCCTCGGTGGTGTCCGGGACGAGGCGGAGATCCGCGGCCACCGGCGCACGTACGTCGGCGCGCTGCCCGGCCGTGTCGTGCGTGCCATCAAGGAGGCGGGGTCGATGAACCCCGTGGTCCTGCTGGACGAGATCGACAAGGTGGGGTCGGACTACCGGGGCGACCCGGCCGCGGCCCTGCTGGAGGTGCTGGACCCGGCGCAGAACCACACCTTCCGGGACCACTACCTGGAGGTCGAACTGGACCTGTCCGACGTGGTCTTCCTCGCCACCGCCAACGTCCTGGAGGCCATCCCGGAGGCGCTCGCCGACCGTATGGAGATCGTCCGCCTGGACGGCTACACCGAGGACGAGAAGGTCGTCATCGCCCGTGACCACCTGCTCCCGCGCCAGCTGGAGCGGACCGGCCTGGCCAAGGACGAGGTCACGATCGACGAGGGCGCGCTGCGCAAGCTCGCCGGCGAGTACACCCGCGAGGCGGGCGTGCGCACCCTGGAGCGGTCCATCGCGCGGCTGCTGCGCAAGATCGCGGCCCAGCACGAACTCGGCGAGCGGAAGCTGCCGTTCACCGTCCGGGACGAGGATCTCCGCGCGCTGATCGGGCGTCCGCACCACGTGCCCGAGTCCGCCCAGGACCCGGCCGAGCGCCGTACGTCCGTGCCGGGCGTGGCGACCGGTCTCGCGGTCACCGGAGCCGGTGGCGACGTCCTCTTCGTCGAGGCGTCCCTCGCCGACCCGGAGACGGGCGCGGCGGGGCTGACCCTGACCGGCCAGCTGGGCGACGTGATGAAGGAGTCGGCGCAGATCGCGCTGAGCTTCCTGCGCAGCCACGGCGCCGAACTGGAGCTGCCGGTGGCCGACCTGAAGGACCGGGGCGTGCACATCCACTTCCCGGCGGGCGCGGTCCCTAAGGACGGACCGAGCGCGGGCATCACGATGACCACGGCCCTCGCCTCCCTGCTCTCCGGCCGGCTGGTCCGCACCGACGTGGCGATGACCGGCGAGGTCTCGCTGACCGGCCGGGTGCTGCCCATCGGCGGTGTGAAGCAGAAGCTGCTCGCCGCCCACCGCGCCGGGGTGACCACCGTGATCATCCCCAAGCGCAACGAACCCGACCTGGACGACGTCCCGGCCGAGGTGCTGGACAAGCTCGACGTCCACGCCGTGACCGACGTCCGCCAGGTCCTGGAACTGGCGCTCGCACCCGCCACGAACGGCGCGGAGCCGGAGGTTCCGGTCGCGGCGTGACGACGTGGTCCATCAGCGGGTTGCGCCCGCGGTGACCGGATGAGGGAAGGCCCGGGTTCCGTGAGGCCCGGGCCTTCGCCGTGCCGTGGGCGAGCGCGGCCGCGGACGAGCGTGCATATGGATCAACTGGGTAGAATTCAGGCGTGAGTGGGCAGGTGGTGCAACCTTCCGGCCCGATCGGGACGGAGATCGCCGGCTACCGCGTGGAGCGCGAGCTGGGCCGCGGCGGCATGGCCGTCGTCTACTGCGCCCGGGACCTGCGCCTCGGCCGTACCGTCGCCCTCAAACTCCTCGCCCCCGAGTACACCCGCAACGACTCCTTCCGCCGCCGCTTCCACCAGGAGTCGCGGATCGCCGCCGCCATCGACCATCCCCACATCGTCCCCGTCTTCGAGGCCGGCGAGACCGACGGGATCCTGTACATCGCGATGTGCTTCGTGCACGGCATGGACCTGCGCGCCGTGCTCGACCGGGACGGTCCGCTCCCCGTGCCGGCCGCGCTGCGCATCGCCGCCCAGCTGGCCTCCGCGCTCGACGCGGCCCACGAGCACGACCTGGTGCACCGCGACGTCAAGCCCGGCAACGTCCTGGTCACCAAGGGCGTCGACAGCGACCACCCCGAGCACGTCTACCTCACCGACTTCGGGCTGGCGAAGAAGTCCCTGTCGCTGACCGGGTTCACCACCGCGGGCGAGTTCGTCGGCACCCTCGACTACGTGGCGCCGGAGCGGGTCGCGGGCCGCCCCGTGGACGGCAGGTCCGATCTCTACAGCCTGGCCTGTGTCGTCTACGAGACCCTCGCGGGCGCACCGCCCTTCCGCCGGGACGACGACCTTGAGCTGCTGTGGGCGCACCAGTACGACCCGCCGCCCCTGCTGAGCGAGGCGCGGGCCGGGATCCCGGCGGCCGCCGACGACGTCCTGCGCAGGGCACTGGCCAAGGCCCCGGACGACCGCTACGGCACCTGCCTGGAGTTCGTCGCAGCCCTGCGCGCCGCCCTGGCCGACTGTGGCCCGCGGCGCCGTACGCCCACGCTGGTGGACGCCCGTGCGGCCGAGGCTCTCCCTGCCGCCGACCCGGTGCCCGCCTCGCCCGCCTTGCCGGCCCCGCCCGCTCCGCCCGACTGGGCCGGCCCGGTCCTCGGGGGACCGGCGTCCTAGGCGCGCCGCGCTGAAATACCGGACGCTTTCCTCCTCGTCAAGTCCCGAGTCCTCGGAACGTGACCGCGTTCTGGCATTCCGGCCTACTTGAAGCACGGCCCCACCGGAGAAACCGGAAACCGAAAAAGGGCCCCGAATCAAGTAGGAGAAAGTCATGAAGCGCATCAACGAGAACCGCGAGGCCGTCCGTACCAAGCGAGGTTTCCGCCTCTCGACGATCGTCGCCTCGGCCGTGGTCGTCGCCGGCGGAATCATCCTCCCGGCCGCCGCCGCCTCGGCCGCCCCGATGCCTGACTCGTCGACCGTCACGCTGGTGGCCAAGCACCACGACAAGCACGACGGTGACCAGCACAAGAAGCTGAAGAAGGCCAAGAAGGGCAATGCGACCGGCGGCAACGGCGGTAATGCCACGAGCAACGGCGCCGGCAACGCGACTGGCGGTAATGGTGGTAACGCCACGAGCAATGGTGGCGGGAATGCGACCGGTGGTGGCGGCGGTAACGCCACGAGTAACGGCGCCGGGAATGCGACTGGCGGTAATGGTGGTAACGCCACGAGTAACGGTGGCGGGAATGCGACCGGTGGTGGCGGCGGTAACGCCACGAGTAACGGCGCCGGCAACGCGACTGGCGGTAATGGCGGCAATGCCACGAGTAACGGTGGCGGGAATGCGACCGGCGGTAATGGTGGTAACGCCACGAGCAACGGCGCCGGCAACGCGACCGGCGGCAACGGAGGTAACGCCACTTCCAACTGAAGCCCACGTCGCTGACAGCAGCGAGTGAGCGACGGCGGATCCGGGTGGCGCGGTCAGCGGCCGCGCCACCCGATCACCGGCCACGAGCCCCCAGTCCTCCCAGTCTCTCCCCCCGCAATCCCGACCGCCCCCCTCAAGAAACGGCACCCCTCATGACCCGCAACGTCCGCAAGAGCAGCCTGGCCGTGGCCGCCGCCGCCCTCCTGTTTCCCCTCGGCGCAGTCCTGATCCCCGCAGGCGCCGCCTTCGCCGCCCCCGCGCCGTACAGCGTGACCGCCTCGGCGAAGGGCGACGACCACGGCAGCAAGGACCAAAAGAAGAGCGACGATCACCACAAGGACGATCACGGCAAGAAGCACGGCGATCACGGGGACGGGAAGCACGGCGACCACGACACCTGCGAGGCCGGCAACGCCACAGGGGGCAACGGCGGCAACGGCACCGGCGGCGACGCCACGGTCTGCACGGCTCCGGGCGGTACCGGCACCGGCGGCACCGGCGGCCGGGGCAGGGGCTCATGCGGCGGCAAGGGCACGAACGGCGGCAACGGCACCGGCACCAACGGCAACGACGGCCCGCCGTGCCCCGACGACCACAAGCCGGAGCCGTCCGGCGGGGACACCGGCAGCACCTCCACACCGGAGACGCCCGCCCCGGCCGACCCCGGGCCTGCTGCCCCGGAATCGCCCGCCCCGCCGGACGTGGTCATCAACTGAACAGGGAGAAGGCCGAACACAGAGAAGACCGCACACACAGAAAGCCGACCGCTCACTGCCCCGCCCTCCCCGGCGGGGCATTCCCATGTCAGCTCGGGGTCAGCGTCTGCTCCGCCCACACGGTCTTGCCGACCCGGTCGTGGCGGGTGCCCCAGCGCTTGGCGAGCTGCGCGACCAGCAGCAGGCCCCGGCCGCCTTCGTCGAAGATCCGGGCGCGCCGCATGTGCGGGGTGGTGCCGCTGGAGTCGTAGACCTCGCAGATCAGGGTGGAGTTCTGGTGGATGAGCCGGAGCTGGATGGGCGGGCGGCCGTAGCGGATGGCGTTGGTGACCAGTTCGCTGACCATCAGCTCGGTGGTGAAGGAGGCCTCGTCAAGGCCCCAGGCGCTCAACTGATCGCTAGTGTGCTTACGGGCCCGGGCCACCACGGAGGGATCGCTGTCCAGCTCCCAGGCGGCGACCCGGTCGGCGTGCAGCGCCCGGGTGCGGGCGACGAGCAGGGCGATGTCGTCGTCGGGGCGGTGGCTCAGCAGCTCGGTCAGCACCCGGTCGCACACCGCGTCCAGCGTCGGCGCGGGGCGGACGAGCGCGCCGAACAGTTTGTCCAGCGCCTCGTCGATGTCGTGGTCGCGGGCTTCGAGCAGCCCGTCGGTGTAGAGGGCGAGCAGGCTGCCCTCGGGCAGTTCGGTCTCGAACGCCTCGAAGGGCAGCCCGCCGAGCCCCAGCGGCGGACCGGGGGGCACGTCGATGAAGCGGACGGTGCCGTCCGGGGTGACCACGGCGGGCGGCGGATGGCCGGCCCGGGCGAGCGTGCAACGGCGTGAGACCGGGTCGTAGACCGCGTACAGACAGGTGGTGCCGATGCCCCCGGCGGTCTCGGCCGCCGGGTCGGCGCTGCCCTCGTCGGCGGCCAGCCGCAGGACGAGGTCGTCGAGGTGGGTGAGCAGCTCGTCGGCGGGCAGGTCGACATCGGCCAGGGTGCGCACCGCGGTCCGCAGCCGGCCCATGGTGGCGGAGGCGCGCATGCCGTGGCCGACGACATCGCCGACGACCAGGGCGACCCGCGCCCCGGACAGCGGGATCACGTCGAACCAGTCGCCGCCCACACCGGCCTTGGTGGCCGCGGGCAGATACCGGGTGGCGATGTCCAGGGCCGCCTGGTCGGGCAGCGTGTGCGGGAGCAGGCTGCGCTGCAGGGCCATGGTGGTGGTGCGCGCGCGGGAGTGCCGGCGGGCGCTGTGCAGGCCGGTGGCCGCCTGGGCCGTGAGTTCCTCGGCGAGCCGCAGATCCTCCGGGCCGAACGGCTCGGGGCGCCGGTGGCGGCCGAAGAGGGCCACCCCGAGCGTGCTGCCCTCGGCGAGCACCGGCACCAGCATCAGCGAGTGCGTGCCGTACGCGTGCAGCCACGCGGCCGCCGGGTCCACGGCCGCCCACCCCGTGACCACCGGGTCCGAGGTGTCGTACAGGACGGAATCGCCGGAGACCAGGCACTCCGCCAGGGGTGAACCCGGTTCGTAGGCGATCGCCTCGCCGGTCCGGGCCCCGGACGCGGGTCCGGCGTCGTCCGGGACGGCCCGTAGCGCGGCGCGGCGCAGGACCACCGGGCTCGTGTCGGCGGGGCCGCCCGGGGTCCGTGGGGCGTCGAGCAGGTCCACGGCCATGAAGTCCGCGAGCCGGGGGACCGTGGCCTCGGCCAGCTCCTGCGCGGCCCGCCCGAGGTCGGGAGCCGTACCCGGGTGCGTGCCGGTCTCGCCCTCGGCGCCCCGGCGGGCGGACTCCGGGGCGCGCCGGTGCGCCGCGAGGCAGACGGCGCGCACCCTGCCGGTGCCGTCCTTGAGCGGGGTCAGGACGGTGGACAGGCCCAGATCCGGGACGAGGCCGGTCCGCACCTCCTGGGGCTCGCCGGTCTCCAGCACCTGGCGCATCGTCCGGTCGGCCTCCTCGCTCGCGTGACCGGGTGAGATGTGGGTCAGGCGAAGCCCGCGCATCGCCGCCTCGGGCAGGGACAGGGCGCGTTCCAGGCGGCGGTTGGCGCGCATCAGGCGCTGCTCGGTGTCGAAGATCGCCAGCGGGAAGGGGGACTGGATGAACGTCCACTCCTCCAGCGGTTCGCCCCGGGGCGGCTGGGGCCGGTCCGCCACGGCGGTCACCACGAGCCAGTCGACGGCCCCGGTGTCCGACGTCCGGCGGTGGGCGAGGAGCCCCTGCTCGACGCGCCGGCCGTCCCGGTGCCGCAGGGGCACGGTCCCGTTCCACCGGTCGCGCCCGGCCAGGGTCCGGCGGGCCGAGCCGGCCTCCGCGGCGAGCAGTGCGGACGCGGGCCGTCCGACGACCTCCGAGGCCTCGTGGCCGAGCAGCCGCCGGGCGCCTTCGCTCCAGCCGGTCAGGATGCCCTGCTCATCGATGGTGGCCGTGGCCGTGTACGTCGACTGTCGCTCCATCGCCGCTCATCTCGCCCTTGCTCGGCAGGCTCCTCTCCAGCATGATCCCGGCCGGCGCGGAGCACCAACGCAGCGCACGGCGGCCGCCCGCGGGGGACGACCGCCGCACCCGCACGGCGGCTAGCCGTTGGCCAGCGCCACCACGCGGTCGAGTGCTCCATTGAACTTGTCGTGGTCGCCGACTGTCGGGCCGGAGGAGGTGTACTGCCACATCGTGTAGTACGACCAGCCCGCGGGCAGCGTCCCCGGGTCCGAGGCGTAGCGGGCGATCCACAGCGGGTTGTTCACGGCGAAGCCGCCGTAGTTGCCGGTGCACTGGGTCCACCAGCTGGTGGCCGTGTAGATCACGGGGTACCGGCCCGTACGCGCCCTGTAGGTGTTCAGGAAGTCGGCGATCCAGCTGACCATCCCGCTGGCGGACTTGCCGTAGCAGGCGGCGCCGTACGGGTTCCACTCGATGTCGAGCGCGCCGGGCAGGGTCTTGCCGTCGCGGGACCAGCCGCCGCCGTGGTCGACGAAGTAGTTCGCCTGGGTGGCGCCGCTCGTGGTGTCCGGGGTCGCGAAGTGGTACGCGCCGCGGATCATGCCGACGTTGTACGAGCCGTTGTACTGCTGCGCGAAGTAGGGGTTCGTGTAGTACGTGCCCTCCGTGGCCTTCGTGTAGGCCCAGCGGACGCCGCTGTTCCACAGAGTGCTCCAGGCGACGTTGCCCTGGTGGCCGGAGACGTCGACACCCTCGGTCTGGGTGACGTCACCGGTGGAGGGGGTGCCGTTCTGTCCGTCGTGGGCGAGGACTCCCATGCCCATGTACGCCGAACCGCGGCCGGGTGTGCTCGCGGCCTGGGCGGCGGTGAGGGGGAGGGCCAGGGAGAGCGCCGCGAGCAGGGCGGTGACCAGGACGGCGAGCGGGCGCGGGTGGGGGGAACCGGGTCTGTGCACGGGCATGACGTGCCTCCGAGGAGTGAGGTGGGGGGGACCGTGGAGTGACCGCTGATCCACTGGCGTGGGCATGCCATTGATTGCCTGCTAAAGAAGCTACGCACGTAGATGACGGAGTGGGAAGGGGGTCCGGAGGCTGCCGTTGGTCTACGCCTGCGAAATACTTACGGAGCTGCGGCAATGACGGCGTTTGACAGAAACTTTCAGGACAGCGAAACCGATCAGGGGTGCTGACGTGCACGAGGACGGAAACGGCGACGGACATCGGGTCACCGACCAGGTGACGCCGAGTGGTGCAGACCAGGAATTCCTGGCGCTGGAGCGCGAGTTGACCGTGCTGCTCAGGCGTGCCCGGGCCAACCAGGGCGAGATGGCCCGCGAGGTCCACCCCGACCTGGAGTCCTCCGCGTACGGCCTGCTCATCCGCCTCGACGAACTCGGCGGCCAGCGCGCCACCGAACTCGCCGCCTACATCGGCGTCGGCAAGGCCACCATGTCCCGCCAGCTGCGCGCCCTGGAGGAGCTGGGCCTGATCGCCCGCGAGCCCGACCCCGCCGACGGCCGCGCCTGGCTGGTGACCCTGACCGACGAGGGCCGCGGCCGCGTCGGCAAGGTCCGCGAGGCCCGCCGCGCCCGCTACGTCAGCCAGCTGGCCCACTGGGACCGCCTGGAGGTGGCCGAACTGGCCCGCCTGCTGCACCAGTTGAACACCGTCATGGAGAAGTAGCCGGCACTCCGGGGCGGGCCCTACGAGAGGCCCCACGACAGGCCCTGCGGCAGGTGGCCTACGACAGGCCCTAAAGCTCGACGTACACCGCCGTCGCGTCGTCGTGCGTCTTGCTGCGGCCGAGGAACGCCCGCTCCTCCCGGTCCGCCGACTCCAGCTCCCGTACCCGCTCGACCAGGGAACGGGTGCCCTCCTTGGCGACGAGGTCGAACAGGGCCGTCCAGTCACCCTCGTGGAACTTCTCCGTCCAGCGCGTCACGCCGTCCGTCAGGGCGGCCAGGGCCCGTACCTCGTGGCGGGGGAGGGTGCCGATGACCGCGCGGGAGGCGACCGAGGGGTCGGCGGCGGCCGTGAAGAAGCCGCCCTCCTTGTTGCGCAGATGCGCGTCGATCAGGGCGTCGGTGGCCAGCGCGGAGCGGGGCAGCCGGTCGAGCCGGTCGTCCAGGACCGGGGTGACCGCGCCTTCGGGGGACTGCAGGAGCAGCACGGAGTCGGACAGGACCAGGTACTCCACGGTCTCGTCGGACCAGCGGGTCAGGACCACCGTCGCCTGGGGGGTTCGCGGGTGAGAAAGCTCACAGGTTTGCGCATGGGTCTGGGCGGTCCGGGCGATCGCCCGCGAGAGAATCTCCGGGAGCGTCAGATCTCGCCCGGAAACGGTCAGTTCGGTCAGCGCGCCGCCGAGCCGCGCCGTGAACCACGGGACCGAATGCAGACACCCCGTCCCGTCCCGTGGCGGCGTCACTCCGTCCAGCAAGATCACGCAACCCCCCTGACCGGACGCGGGTAGTCCGACTCCGGCGAAGTCCTCGTTGGGTCGGGTCGGGGCGCCGGCTTCCGAAACGAGATCAGTGCGCATTCAGCCAGTCTGCACGACCCCTTCACAGGCTTCGCCAAAGACTGGCAAGCACCCTCGAATTGGCACGGCCCCGCAGGTCAGGCGCCTGGTTTGGGGGTAAATGACGCACTCCGGGAAGACGTGGTGGCGAATACTGCCAAAGCCTGACGCGCACGTCCAACCGGCCCACCGCACAAGGGCCCTGCACACGCCACAGGAACTTGCCCGCCAACTCCCCTCCGATGTTCACTCCTTCGGGTGGCGGGTCAGGTGATGCGCGACCACTGCTCACCGGCGCTGGAAGGGTCGGGAACCGTACGAACCGGGGGTGTACGCACCACTTGGTACCGAGATCACGGGGCGCCACCCGGGCCCTTGGGTAGACGAGTTCAGGAATGCGAGCACCGGTGCAGATGAAGCGGCCTCGGCGCACAAACAAGCAGACGGCCCCCGAGGGGGTCGCCGAGCAGACCCCCGTGGGCACCGGCCGCCCCACTCATGTGCGCACCCGGCTGATCGTCGCCGTGGCCGTGGTGGCCGCGGCCATCGCAGGAGCGGGAGCGCCCGCGCTGCTCACCGCCTCCCAGGACCTCAGCGACTCGCAGGACCTGGTGACGCTGGCGGCCCGCACGCAGGACGCGCTCGCACTCGCCCACTCGCTCGCCGACGAACGCGACGAGGTCACGGCCTACATCGCCGCCGGCCGCCCCAAGGCCAAGGCACCCTCCGAGCAGCGCAGCGCCCGCGTCGACCGCCAGGTCGACGACCTGCGCGCCGACACCGACACCCCGGCCGCGCTGCGCACCGACCTCGACGCCATCGCGGCCGTCCGGCGCGCCGCCCTCACCGGCAAGACGAACGCGCTGCAGACCCACCAGGCGTACTCGGCCACCATCAGCGAGCTGCACCGGCTCGCCGACGACCTGGCCGACCAGCTGCCCCCGCGGGCCGGCTCCGGCGCCTACTCCCTCGCCGAACTGGACTCCGCCGTCCAGCAGTCCGCGGCCGCCCGCGGCCTGCTGCTGGCCGCGCTGAACATCCCGTCCAGCACCCAGACGGTGATCAACCCCACCACCGGTCTGCCCACCACGACCACCACCACGAACGAGGCGGACCGGAGGCAGCGCGACGCGCTCACCGCCGCCGCCCAGCAGGCCCGCCTGCGCGCCGACGCGGCCCTTGCCGACTTCCGCGAGACGGCCCCCAAGGCGGCGGTGGCCTCGTACGACTCCACGGTCACCGGCCCCGAGGTCAACTCGGCGGAGAAGTATCTGGCCGCCCTCACCGACCAGCCGACGTTCAGCGGCAGCGAGTCGACCACCGGCGTCAAGAAGCTGGACGCGGCCCTGTCCGCCCGTGTCGACCTGATGCGGGGCGCCGAGTCGGCCCTCTACGACCACCGCACCAAGGACCTCGCGGCGCTCCGGGACGACGACGTCACCGCCCTGGAGATCCGCGTCGCCGTCCTCGGTGTCCTGATGCTGGTCACCGTGGGCATCGCCACCGCCATGGCCCGCACCCTCACCCGCCCGCTGTCGGTCCTGCGCCGCGGCTCGGCCCGCCTGGGTGAGGCCGAGGACCCGGTCACCCAGGAACCGATCGCCTTCACCGGCCGCAACGACGAGTTCGCCCAGGTCGTCCGCTCGGTCAACGCCCTGCACGCGCACGCGGTATCCCTGCACGAGCAGACCGCCGCCGCGCACGAGCGGGTCACCACCCTGGAGACCGACCGCAAGCACCTGGTGGGCCAGCGGCAGAAGATGGCCGATGCCCGCGAGGAGCTGCGCGCCGAACTCGACGAGTCGGCCGCCCAGCTGGAGCGGCTGCGCGGCAGCATCGGCGGTACGTTCGTCAACCTCGCCCTGCGCACCCTGGGACTGGTCGAGCGCCAGCTGGCGGTCATCGAGGGCCTGGAGGAGCGCGAACAGGACCCCGAGCGGCTCGCCACCCTCTTCAAGCTCGACCACTTCGCCACGGTCATGCGCCGCCACAGCGAGAACCTCCTGGTCCTCGCCGGCACCGAACACGTCCAGCAGCACCACGGACCGGTCCCGCTGGTGGACGTCGTACGGGCGGCGGTCAGCGAGATCGAACGCTACGAGCGGGTCCGCATCGCCGCCCTGCCCCCGCACGCCCATGTCGCGGGCTTCGCGGCCGACGACCTCTCCCACCTGCTCGCCGAACTCATGGAGAACGCCACCTCGTTCTCCCCGCCGGACCTGCCCGTCGAGGTCTCCGGCTGGCTCCTCGAATCCGGCGAGGTCATGCTCTCCGTCCAGGACGAGGGCATCGGCCTGGCGGGCGACCGGCTCGACCGCCTCAACGCCCGCCTCACCGACTTCGACCCCGCCTCGCCGTACGACCAGGAGGGCGAGGCCGGCCTCGGTCTCGGCCTGTACGTCGTGGCCCGCCTCGCCCACCGGCACGGCGTCCGCGTCCAGCTGCGCGAGCAGAAGCAGGGCGGGGTGGCGGCGGTCGTCGTCCTGCCCAAGTCCCTCCTCGCCGAGGCCCCCGCGGCGGCGGTCCCGCCCTCGGCCGGACTCTCGGACGCCACCCAGGCCATCTCCTTCCCCGGCGCCGACGCCGAGGCCAACTCCAACGTCCTGCACGCCCGCACGAAGGACCCGGACAAGGACACGGACCCGCTGGTGGCGCTGGCGGAGAAGCTCGCCCGCGAAGCGGAGGCCCTGGAGGCCCACACCAGGCCGGAGCCCGACGAGCCGACCACCGAGGAATCGGCAACCCGCCCGAAGGAACCGGCAGAAACCTTCGCCGAAACAACGATGGAGCTACTGCTCCCGGACACCCCGACAGACTCCGAGGCCGCCGAGTCCCACGACGCCCCCGAGTCCGCCCGCGCGCCCGAGTCCCACGACGCACCCACGGCCCACGAGGCACCGGAGTCCCGCGAGGCCCGCGCGGCTTCCCATGTACGCGAGGCCCAGGGCGCACCTGAGTCCCACGATGCGCCCCCGGCGCACGAGGCACCTGAGGCTCGTGGCGCCCGCGAGGCTTCCCACGTGCCCGAGGCCCACGGCGCACCTGAGTTCCACGGCGCGCCCGAGTCCCACGATGCGCCCGAGGCTCACGAAGTACCTGAGCCCCGCGTGGCCCGCACGGCTTCCCACGCACCCGAAGCCCAGGGCATACCTGAGTCCCACGATGCGCCCGCGGCTCACGAGGCACCCGAGTCCCGTGGCGCCCGCGCCGCTTCCCACGCACGCGAGGCCCACGGCGCGTCCGAGGCCCACGGCGCGTCCGAGTCCTACGGCGTGCCCGAGACCCACGATGCGCACACGACTCATGAGGCACCCGAGTCCCGTGGCGCCCGCGCCGCTTCCCACGCACGGGAGGCCCACGACGCGTCCGAGTCCTACGGCGCGCCCGAGGCCCACGGCGCGCCCACGGCCTCCCACGCACCCGCAACCGCCGACGGCGAGCGGGCCCCGCTGGGGCCACCCGCACTCGACGACGAAAGCCGCACGGGTGGTGCGGGTGGGAGCGAGGACGCCGAAGGCGAAGCCGAGGCGCTCACCAGCAAGGGCCTGCCCAAGCGCACACCCAGGATCACCGCGCCCACAGCCCCGCCCCGCCAGCGCAGCGCATCCGTGGACGCCGAAGCCCTCCGCCGCAGACTCGGAGGCTTCCGCCAAGGAGCACAGGCCGGCTACAGGGACGTAGAGGCAGAGATCGCCACACACACCGAACACGCCACGGGGGGCACAGCCGAGGAGGCAAGCAGTTGACCGCGCCCAGTACCTACGGCCTGAGCAGTGAAGCCCGCAACCTGCACTGGCTGCTGACCAACCTGGTCGAGGAAGTACCCGGCATCCAGTCCGTCGCAGTCGTCTCCTCGGACGGCCTGCTCCTGCTCTCCTCCGACCCCGCCCGCACGGCCGAGTCCCGCCGGAGGAAGGCGGCGAAGGGCCCCCGGGGCTCCTCCGCCGACCTGGCGACCATCGTCTCCGGCATCGGCAGCCTCACCATCGGCGCCGCCGGTCTCCTGGAGTTCGGCGGCGTCAGGCACACGATGATCGCGATGGACGAGGGCAGCCTCTTCGTGATGTCGATCAGCGACGGCTCGCTGCTCGGCGTGCACGGCTCCGCGGAGTGCGACATGAGCGTGGTGGCGTACCACATGGCGCTCTTCGTCGGCCGTGCCGGCCACGTCCTGACCCCCGAACTCCGCAGCGAGCTGAGGAAATCCCTGGAGGCCGAGCCGACGACGACGGGGAGCACCCGATGACCGGCCCGGCAGGGAAGCAGCAGCTCCCGGTCCGCGGCGGCGACCGCAAACCAGCCCGCGTCCGCCCCTACTCGCTCACCGGCGGCCGTACCCGCTTCGGCCACGTCCTCCTCGTGGAGACCTTCGTGGCGGCCCTGGAGGCCCCCGAGGAGCGCAAGGAACTGACGAACGGTTCCCTCGCCACCCGGGTCATGCCCGAGATGCGGGCCATCGTCGAACTGTGCCGCCGCATGCGCACGGTGGCCGAGATCGCCGCGCTGCTGAGGATGCCGCTCGGCGTGGTCCGCGTCCTGCTGAGCGATCTCGCGGACCAGGGAAAGATCCGTGTGTACGGCACCGGAACGGGTCACGGCACCGGCCGCCCGGACCGCGTTCTGCTGGAAAGGGTGCTGAGTGGACTCCGCCGTCTCTGACGCCACCGGCGTCACCCCCCTCGTCGCCGGTTTCGCCGAGCCCGACGAGGATCTGAAGGCCTGGCAGAAGGACCGGGACCGGGCCCCCGTCGCGACGAAGATCGTGGTCGCGGGCGGCTTCGGCGTCGGCAAGACCACGCTGGTCACGACCGTCTCGGAGATCAAACCGCTGCAGACCGAGGCGCTGATGACCGAGGCGAGCGAGGGCACCGACGACCTCTCCGCCACGCCCGGCAAGCTGACCACCACGGTGGCCATGGACTACGGCCGCATCACCCTTGACGACGACCTGGTGCTCTACCTGTTCGGCACGCCGGGCCAGCAGCGGTTCTGGTTCATGTGGGACGACCTGGTGCGCGGCGCGATCGGCGCCGTCGTCCTGGCCGACACCCGCCGCCTGAAGGACTGTTTCCCCGCACTGGACTACTTCGAGAGCTGCGGACTGCCGTACGTCGTCGCGGTCAACCACTTCGACGACAGCGAGCTGTTCGAGCCGGAGGACGTACGCGAGGCGCTGACCGTCCCCGCGCACATCCCTGTCATGATCATGGACGCGCGGCGCCGGATCTCGGTGATCGAGACCCTCCTGGCCCTGGTGGGCCACGCGCTGGACGAAACCCCCGAGTAGTCCCCAGCCCCCGTAGGAGACACACCCGCATGCGGAAGATACTCGTCGTCGGAGCCGGCCAGTCCGGACTCCAGCTCGCCCTCGGTCTGCAGTCGCACGGCTACGAGGTCACCCTGATGTCGAACCGGACCGCGGACGAGATCCGCTCCGGCCGGGTCATGTCGACGCAGTGCATGTTCGACACGGCACTGCAGCACGAGCGCGATCTCCAGCTGAACTTCTGGGAGTCCCAGGCCCCGAAGATCGAAGGACTCGGCGTCTCGGTCGCGGCCCCCGGCTCGCACGACCCCGGTCCGACCCAGCGGGCGATCGACTGGGTGGGCAAGCTCGACGGGTACGCGCAGTCGGTCGACCAGCGGGTGAAGATGGCCGGCTGGATGGAGACCTTCGCCCAGCGCGGCGGCCAGCTGGTCATCCACGGCGCGGCCGTCGGCGACCTCGACTACTTCTCCCGCACCTACGACCTCGTCCTGGTCGCGGCGGGCAAGGGCGAGCTGGTCTCGATGTTCACCCGCGACCCGGAGCGCTCCCCGTACAGCGAGCCGCAGCGCGCGCTGGCCGTCTCGTACGTCCACGGCCTCGGTCCGCGCCCGGAGCACCCGGAGTTCGACGCGGTCCGCTGCAACCTGGTCCCCGGGGTCGGCGAGCTGTTCATCATGCCGACGCTCACCACCTCGGGCCGTGCCGACATCCTGTTCTGGGAGGGCATACCCGGCGGCCCGCTCGACGTCTTCAACGGCGTCAAGGACCCGGCGAAGCACCTCTCCCTGACCCTGGAACTCATGGAGAAGTTCACTCCGTGGGAGCATGCGCGCGCCACGAAGGTCGAACTGACCGACGCCGGCGGCACGTTGGCCGGCCGGTACGCCCCGACCGTGCGCAACCCCATCGGCCGGCTGCCCTCCGGCGGTCTGGTCCTCGGCGTGGCCGACGTGGTCGTCGCCAACGACCCGATCACGGGCCAGGGTTCCAACTCCGCCTCCAAGTGCGCGGCCGCGTACCTCGCCTCGATCCTGGAGCGGGAGGACAAGCCGTTCGACGAGGAGTGGATGCGCGCCACGTTCGACCGGTACTGGACCACGGCACAGCACGTCACCAAGTGGACCAACGCCATGCTGGCGCCGCCGCCGGAGCACATCCTGAACCTCATCGGTGCGGCGGGGCAGCTGCAGCCGGTGGCGGATCGATTCGCCAACGCCTTCAACGATCCGGCCGACTTCGAGAACTTCTTCTACGAGCCGGAGAAGACGCAGGCCTACCTGGCCTCGGTCGCCGGAGCCTGAGCGCGGGAGCCGTCAGGGCGTACGGCACCGAGTACGGGATTGGACGCCAGCGGGGAGATCCTGATCTTCTCGCCCGGTCTCGGTGCCTGTACGACCTTTCCGTCCCCCACGTACATCGCCACGTGCGTCGCCTCCGGGAAGTAGATCACCAGGTCGCCCGGGCGCAGGTCGGTCAGCGGGATTCGCTTCAGGCGGTCCCACTGTTCCTGGCTGGTACGGGGGATGGGCGTGCCCGCGTGGTCCCAGGCCTGGGAGGTGAGGCCCGAGCAGTCGTACGACTTCGGGCCCGCCGCTCCCCACTGGTACGGCTTGCCGATCTGGTCCATCGCGTAGCGGACCGCCCGCTCGCCCTCGGCCGAGGAAGGGACCGCGGCCCTGCCGAGGGCGCCCGAGGTCACGAGCTTGTCCTGGGCTTGGGTGACCCCCTGCTGTTCCAGCCGGGCGATCGCGCTCAGCTGTTCCGGGGTCAGGGAGGCGAGGAGCCGTTCGACGTCGGCGAGCCTGGTCGTCACGTCGTCGCGCTGCTTCTTCTGTCGTGCGGCGAGGGTCTGTTGGGTGTCCAGCGCCTTGCGGGCCGCCCTGGCCAGCGCGTCCTTCTTCTTCTCGGTGCCGGCCAGCCGGTCCACCGTCTCGGCGCGCTCGCGGGCCAGCTGTCCGATGACATGGCCCTCGTCGAGGGCGTGCTGGGGGTCCGGGGCGAGCAGCAGACGTACGTAGGGGGAGAGGTCGCTGCGGTTCTGGTACTGCTGCCGGGCCAGGCGTCCGGCGTCGGACCTGCTGCCCTGCAGGGCGAGCCGGGCCCGGGCCAGTTCGCCGTCGAGCCGGTCCACCTCGGCCTGCTGCTTCCCCAGCTGCTCCGCCGTGGCGTTGTAGGTCTCGGTGGCCTGTTCGGTCTGCCGGTAAAGCTGCTGAAGATCCGTCAGCAGCTCGGAGACGGGCCGCTGCGGCTCGGGCGCGGCCACCGCCGGCGCGGGCGCGAGGACGGCCTGGGCCGCCACCGCGGCCGTACAGGCCAGGCGCAGAAGCACTCCTGACATGTCATCACCTCCGCTGCGGAACGGGCGGACCCTCCGCCTGTCGCCGCACGGCGATAATCAGACATGTACGGAGATGTGTGTGCGCTGCCTACGCGGTTCGGCGTAACCCTGTCACCCGGAGGCGTCATCCGGCTTGCCGGACGGGCTCTCGTCCGGCTTGGACCAGGGCCACCTGACCTTGCTCGCCGGCCTCCCCTCGGGGTCGTACCGGTACTTCCACCCCTGCGTCAGACCGAGCTTCTTGCTGTGCTCCCTCGGCACGCGGCGGTACACGAGCACGGTGGGCGGGCCGCCGGCCGCGTCCGGGACGGGGATGCGGTACGTCTTCGGCGGGTGGCCGGTCATGCCCAGCAGTACGGGCAGCACGCGCCCGTCCATGGGGCCGCCCTCGAAGGGGGTGTCCTGACTCTTCACGGTCTCAGTCTCAGCCATCCTCGGCGAGCGCGCCGACGAGGTCCGCCGTCTGCGGGTCGCGGCCCGCGGTCACCGTGAGGACGGCCACGAACTGCTCGACCAGCCAGTCGCGCAGCTCCTCGACCGGGGGCTGCTTGCCCTCGTCCAGCCAGATCAGGGAGGCCGCCTCCACCGCCGTGATCCACATCCGGACGGTCATGCGCAGCCGCGGGCCCGGGGAGGAGACGCCGAGGTGGCTGAAGATGTGCTGGGCGGCGGCCCGGCGCACCCCGTCCACTATGGCGGTCGTCCGCGACGTCTCCACCACGCTGCCGCCCTGGAGCAGCGCGCTGAAGCCGGTGTCGTGCTCGTCCACGAAGGTCAGATAGCGGTCGAGAGCCCGGGACAGACGGGGCAGCAGAGGGCCGTGCAGCGGCTCGTCGAAGCACAGCTGCAGCTCCTCGGCCGCCGATCTGAGCGCGGCCTCGTACAGCTGCTGCTTCCCTCCGGGGAAGTACCGGTACACGAGCGGACGGGAGACCCCGGCCGCCTCCGCCACGTCATCGAGCGAGACGTCCTCGGGGGCGCGGTGCGCGAAGAGTGTGAGGGCGGCGGCGAGGAGCTGGCTGCGCCGCTCCTCGACACTGAGTCGACGGTAGGCGGGGGAGGCGGCCGGGGTCATGGCCAGCAGCCTAATCGCCGTGAGGGTTCGGGGCGTGGGCGGCTGCGGGTCCGCGGGGGCTTGTCGCGCAGTTCCCCGCGCCCCTTAGGTACTCGCCGCACCGCCCGCTGCCATGGCTCCGTGCATAGCTGCGGGCAGTCGTGCCGCTTGGGGGAGGGTGGGCGCAGCGGCATCCTGCCAGTGCCGGTGAGCGGCCCCACCCCCGCCCAGCCCCCGCCTAAGCCAGCAGCCCGGACGACCTCCACAGACGCCGCCCCACCCCCCGCAGTACCCCGATGTCGTCCAGGAAGTCCGTCAACCGCTTCGCGCCCGTCTGCATGACCTCCCGTCGATGCCCGCTCGCCTTCACCTGGGCCATCGCTTCCCGCTTGTCCAGACCCACGTTCGTGTAGACCTCGGGATTGATGAAGGCGATCGAGAAGACCCGGGCGAACTCACCGGACGTGACCCGGGTGAACTCCTGCGACCACCGCGGAGCGGTCAGCATCTGGCGGCGCAGTTCCTCGCGGGCGTAGCGGACGTGCCGGGCCTCCTCGACCACGTGGATCCGCGTGACCCCCCGGATCAGCGGCTGCACCCGCTCGTCCGGGAACGTCAGCCGCTGCATCCAGTCCAGCACCTCCTCGCCGAGCAGCGTGGCCGTGAAGGAACCGGGGGTCGTGGAGATGGTCTTGAACACGCGGCCGAGGTTCTGGTGCGCCCGGCTCACCGGGTACCAGGGGGCGTCGCCCCGCGCGATCAGCCGCGCGAACATCTTCGAGTGCCGGCACTCGTCCTCGATCTCGGTGAGGGCGTACCGGACGTGTGCGCTCGTCGCCGCCTTGTCGTAGATGTGCCGGACCAGCAGCTGCATCAGGATCAGCTCGAACCAGATGCCGAGCGAGGCCAGCGCCGCGGCCTCGTGCTGGGAGAGCAGGATCCGCTGCTCCTCGCTCATCCGTTGCCACATCGGCGTGCCGTACAGCGAGACCAGCTCCGGCGGCCAGAACCACTTGCCCTCCTCGAAGGGCGCCTCCCAGTCCAGCTCCTTGTCCGGGTCGAAGGAGTGCTTGGCGGAAGAGACGAGCAGCCGTTCGGCCACCTGTTCGCGGTCCTTCAGCAGGCCGAGCGCGTCGCGCAGCCCGTCGAGCGCGTCCGCTTCCGTCAGGGTCGTCATGGCTCTTTCACCTCGTTACCCGGGGTACGTCGTCCGCCTCTTATGAGACTGCCTGTCAGCAAGACCGTCAATCCCCTGCGCATGACTTGTTGACTCGGTGTCTACGTGTGAACCTGCGAGGTATGCCGACGCATGACCTGTACACGGACAACCCCGGAGACCCCCTCTGGCAGGTACCCGCCAGTGGCGCGGCCCGGTTCAGCTGGGAGTACGACGAGGGCCGGGACCGCCTGCTCGCCCTGTACCAGAAGGGCAAGGACAAGCAGTGGGACGGGCAGACGCGGATCGACTGGGACCTGGAGGTCGACCCGTACGACCCGCTCGGCACCCCCGAGGAGTCGATGTCCCTGTATGGCACCCCGTACTGGGCCAAGCTCTCCGACCGGGACAAGGGTGAGCTGCGGCAGCACTACGCGTCCTGGCAGTTCAGCCAGTTCCTGCACGGCGAGCAGGGCGCGATGATCTGCGCGGCGCGGATCGTGGAGTCGGTGCCGGACATGGACGCCAAGTTCTACTCGGCGACCCAGACGATGGACGAGGCCCGGCACGCCGAGATCTACGCCCGTTTCCTGCACGAGAAGATCGGGATGGTCTACCCGATCAACGACAACCTCCAGTCGCTGCTCGGGGACACCCTCCGCGACAGCCGCTGGGACATGCCCTACCTCGGGATGCAGGTCCTCATCGAGGGGCTCGCCCTCGCCGCCTTCGGCATGATCCGGGACACGACCAACAAGCCCCTGCCCAAGCAGATCCTGGCCTACATCATGCAGGACGAGGCCCGGCACGTGGCCTTCGGGCGCATGGCCCTGCGCGACTACTACAAGCAGCTCACGGACGCCGAGCTGCGCGAGCGCGAGGAGTTCGTCATCGAGGGCTGCTATCTGATGCGCGACCGGCTGCGTGGCATCGAAGTGCTGGAGAACTTCGGCATCGCCAGGGCCGAGGCCGAGCGGATCAGCGCGGACTCCGAGTTCCTGCAGCTCTTCCGCCGCCTCCTGTTCAGCCGCATCGTGCCCTGCGTCAAGGACATCGGCCTGTGGGGCAAGCGGCTCCAGCAGGCCTATGTCGACATGGGGGTCTTCGAGATGGGCGACTCCAACCTGGACCTGCTGATGGCCCAGGACGAGGAGATCGCCGAGCAGTTGGACGCGGAGCGGTTCGCCGCGGAGGAGCGGGAGCGGGTCGCCGAGGTGCGGGACGCGATCGAGTCGGGGGCGGGCGAGGTCTGACCCGCCCGCCCGGTGCAGTAGCGTTCTGGCGTGTCCATGCCTCCACCGCCGCAGCAGCCCCAGTACCCGTACCAGCCCCAGCAGCCGCAGTACCCGTACGGGCAGCAGCCGCCACAGGCCCCGCCGCCTCCGGGGCCGTACGGCTCCCCGTACCCCCAGCAGCAGCCGTACCCTCCGCAGCCCTACCCGCAGCAGCCGTACCCCGGCTGGGGCGCGCCGCCGATGGGTCCGCCTCCGAAGAAGCGCGGGCCCGGTCTGGCGCTGGGGATCATCGGCGGGGTCATCGGTCTGGCCGTGCTCGGCAGCCTCGGAGGAGTCGGGGCGGTGCTCGGCACCGACTTCCCCGCGGCCGAGAACAAGCTCACCCTGCCCCACGAGCTGGTGGACGGGAAGTACGTCCTCGCCGACGACCTCTCCGACAGCCAGGGGCAGAAGGTCGAGGACGAGGCCGACGGCGCCTGGGACGCCAAGGACGTCCACGCCCTGGTCGGCCGCTACAGCCCGGGCGGCGACGACTCCAAGGGCATGCTGCTGGTGTCGAGCATGTACGGCCGGTTCAAGAACGAGGACGACGTCCGCAGCAACATGCTCAAGGGGGCCACCGAGGCCAACGGCGTGACGGTGGTCGAACCCGAGAAGGACGTCACCCCGTCCGGCTCCGACGTCACCATCAGCTGTGAGGTGCTCACCCAGAAGCAGTCACTGGTGACGATCACCTACCCGGTCTGCGCCTGGGCGGACGGCAACACGGCGGCCGTGATCGGCGAGGTCGACCTGCAGCGCAAGGACTCCGCCGACGTGGACCTCGACGCCGCCGCCCGGAACACCCTCAAGGTCCGCGACGAGATGATCAAGCCGATCGGCTGACCGCCGTCGCCTCCTGCGCGGGGAACGACGTGCGCAGCGTGAAGGCGTACGGCGTCGGGCCGTGCTCCCTCAGGTGCAGCAGTCGTTCCTCCGCCTCGGCGACGGTCGGGCGGTGGCCGGCGGGAACCCACCACAGCGTGGCCATCGCCTCGGAGACCCGCTCGAACCATTCTCGGCGCCGGGCCAGCAACTCCCGGTGCTGCCCCTGGTACATGAACGCGGTCAGCGCGTTGCTGTCCCGCCACACCGACATGTTGATGATCAGCCACTCGTCGCCGAGGACGGGGATGTCGGTCGCGTTGCCGGAGTCGCTCTCCAGCCGCCAGACGAACCCGTCCGCGGCGTCCGCCACGGCGTTCACCGGGTCGAGCGCGTCGACGAAGTCCTTCAACTCGGGGGAGTCCAACGGGAACTTGAGGCGGGCGATGTTGACCTGGGCGAGTTCGTGGGCGGCCGGCGCATGCGTCATGACCGAACGGTAGGTCGGCTGTGCCGGGTCGCGGTACCCCCCGTCTCACAGGCCGAGAACCGCCCGCATCACCTCCCGGGCGATCGGTGCCGCGTCCCCGCCGCCGCTGATCTCGCCCCGGTCCGCCGAGGCGTCCTCGACCACCACCGCGACCGCGACCCTCGGTTCCAGGTCGTCGTCGGCCTGCGCCCAGGAGACGAACCAGGCGTACGGCACACCGGAGTTGCCGACGCCGTGCTGGGCGGTGCCGGTCTTGCCGCCGACCACGGCCCGGGGAATGGCCGCGTTGGTGCCGGTGCCGTCCGTGACCACGTCGGTCATCAGCTCCCGCAGCCGCACGGCCGTGTCCGGGCGCATCACCTGCCGGTCGGGCCGCATCCCGCCGCCGGTGAGCGTCTCGCCGCCATGGCGGGTGGTCCGCTCCACCAGGTACGGCGTCCGCAGCCGGCCACCGTTGGCGACGGCCGCCGCGACCATCGCCATCTGCAGCGGGGTCGCCCGGGTGTTGTACTGCCCGATCGAGGACAGCGCGAGCTGCGCCTTGTCCACATGGGTGTCGAAGGTGCTGGGGGCGGCCTCGAAGGGGACGCTCAGCCGGGTGTCGTTGAAGCCGAACGCCTGGGCCGTGGCCGACATGTCCGCCGCCCCGACGTCCACGGCCAGCTTGGCGAACACCGTGTTGCAGGACCACTTGAAGGCCTCCCGCAGCGAGGCGTCCGCGCAGCCGTCGCCCTCGTTGGTCAGCCGGGTCCTGGTCCCGGGCAGCCGGTAGGGGTCGGGGGAGTCGGTGGACGCGTCCAGGTCCGTGACCACACCCGCGTCCAGCGCCGCCGCCGCGGTGACCACCTTGAACGTCGACCCCGGCGGATAGGTCTGCCGCACCGCCCGGTTGAGCATCGGCTTCTCCGGGTCGTGGTTGAGCCGCGCCCACGCCGAGGCCGTCGCCTCGCTGTTGCCGGACAGCTCCGCGGGGTCGTACGACGGGGTCGACACCAGCGCCAGGATGCGGCCCGTGGTCGGCTCGATCGCGGCCACCGCGCCCCGCCGCCCGTGCAGCCCCTGGTACGCCGCCTGCTGCGCGTCCCGGTCGATGGTCGTGACGACGTCCCCGCCCGGACTCGGCTTCCGCGTCACGTCGTTCCACAGCGGGAACGGCGACAGCATCGGGTCGGTGCCGGAGAGCACCCCGTCCTCCGTGTCCTCCAGGAACGTGCTGCCGTACATCTGCGAGGCGAAGCCGGTGACCGGCGCGTACAACGGGCCGTCGCGGTAGGAGCGTTCGTAGCGCAGCTGCTCGCCGGTGTCGTTGGAGCCGGTGACCGGCTCACCGCCGACCAGGATGTCGCCGCGCGGCTGCTGGTAACGGGCGATCGTGGGGCGGCGGTTGGCCGGGTTGGCGTCGTAGGAGCCCGCCTGGACCACCTGCACCCGGGCGGCGTTGACGAGCAGGGCCGCCAGCAGCAGGGCGCAGAACGCCCAGGCGTGCCGGATGTAGCGGGCCATCGGCCGGCCGCCACCGTACTCGGTCACGGGGCCTCCTGGCCGTCGTACTGGCTGCGGGCCGAGTCGCTCACCCGGATCAGCAGGGCCACGATCGCCCAGTTGGTGACGACCGAGGAACCGCCCTGGGCGAGGAACGGCATCGCCATGCCGGTCAGCGGGATCAGACCGGTGACCCCGCCCGCGATCACGAACACCTGGAGCGCGAGGATCGAGGCGAGGCCCACCGCGAGGAGTCGGCCGAACGGCTCACGCAGGGCGAGGCCCGCCCGGTAGCCGCGCTCCACGAGCAAGCCGTAGAGCAGGAAGATCGCCGCGAGGCCCGCGAGGCCCAGCTCCTCGCCCGCCGTCGCCAGGATGAAGTCCGACTTGGTGGCGAAGCCGATGAGGATGGAGTGGCCGAACCCGAGCCCGGTGCCGAGGATGCCGCCCGCCGCGAAGGCGAACAGGGACTGCGCCAGCTGGTTGGGGCCCTGCCCGGCCTCGATGGTGGCGAAGGGGTGCAGCCAGTCCTCGATCCGGCCGTTCACGTGCGGCTCGAAGTGGCCGACGGCGAAGGAGCCGAGCACGGCGAGCACCAGACCGACCGCGATCCAGCCGGTGCGGCCGGTGGCGATGTACAGCAGGACCACGAACAGCCCGAAGAACAAAAGCGAGGTCCCGAGGTCGCGCTCCAGCACCAGCACCCCGACGCTCAGCAGCCAGATCGTCACGATCGGCCCGAGCACCCGCCCGGTCGGGAACTGCAGCCGCCACAGCCGGCGGCCGGTGTAGGCGAGCGCGTTGCGGTTGGCGGCCAGGTAGGCGGCGTAGAACACCGCCAGCAGCACCTTCGCGAACTCGCCCGGCTGGATGGAGAATCCGGCGATCCGGATCCAGATGCGGGCGCCGTTGACCGCCGGGAAGAGGATCGGCAGCAGGAGGAGCGCCAGGGCCGCGACCACGCAGACGTACGCGTAGCGCTGGAGCACCCGGTGGTCGCGCAGCACCAGCACGACGACGATGAACAGGCCCACCCCGAGCGTGGACCACACCAGTTGGGCGGGGGCGCCCCGGTCGCCCGGCGTCTCCAGGTCAAGCCGGTAGATCAGCACCAGGCCGAGGCCGTTGAGCAGCACCCCGATGGGCAGCAGGAGCGGGTCGGCGTACGGTGCCCGGATCCGCACCGCGAGATGCGCGAACAGGGCGAGCACACCGAGTCCGGCGCCGTAACCGGCGGCACCCGGCGGGACGGTACCGGTCCTCGCCAGGCCCACGGCACAGTAGCCGTACACGGACAGCAGGACGGCCAGCACGATCAGGGCCAGTTCGATGCCACGGCGGCGGGGAAGGCGTACGGCGGGGGCGGGTGCCTTCGGCGCCGCCACGGCTGTTCCGGCCTTGGTCATGTCCGGAACCTACCCAAACAGGGCGTGTTGTGTGCGGTTTGCCCGGGTTGCCGGTATCAGCGTGGCGCGGAAGGGACGTGCCCCAAAGGGGCGCGGGGCTGTATCGATGTGCGGCTCCGCCGCGCGGGCGCGACCAGCCGCAGGGGACCCGCAGTCGGCGGATTACCCGTACCCCCGAGCTCTCACCCGCCCGCCTACCGGAGGTGAAGCGTGGCCACGGCGCCGCCGCCCACCGCGTTGCCGAAGAACAACCGGGCCCCCAGAACCTCCGCCTGCCCCACCGCGATGGTCAGCCCGAGACCGTGCCCCTTGGCCCCGCCCTCCGTACGGAACCGCTGCGGCCCATGAGCCACCAGGTACTCCGGATACCCGCCCCCGTGATCCCGCACGGTCACCACGGGCCCGTCCACGGTCAGCACCACCGGAGACGCCCCGTGCTTGTGCGCGTTGGCCACCAGATTCCCCAGTACCCGCTCCAGGCGCCGCCGGTCGGTCTCCACCCGGGCGTCCCGCACGATCCGCACCTCGGTGTCCGTCCCCGAGGCGCGCACCACCCGCCCGGCCAGCGCGCCCAGCTCCTCGGTGTCCACCTCCAGCTTCTCCCGACCGGTGTCCAGCCGGGAGATCTCCAGCAGGTCCTCGGTGAGCGTGCGCAGCGCCGCCACCCGGTCCCGGACCAGCTCGGTCGGCCGGCCCGGCGGCAGCAGCTCGGCCGCCGCGTGCAGCCCGGTCAGCGGGGTGCGCAGCTCATGGGCCACGTCCGCGGTGAACCGCTGCTCGCTCAGCAGCTTGCTCTGCAGGCTCGACGCCATGGAGTCCAGTGCGGCCGCGACCGCGGCCACCTCGTCCTGGGGTCGCGTCGGGTCCTTCGTCCGGGGGTCGTTCACGCGGGCGTCCAGATCGCCCGCGCTGATCCGCCGGGCCACCTGCGCGGTGCCGTGCAGCCGCCGCGTCACCCGGGTCACCGCGAACGCGCCGACCAGCAGCGTCGCCCCGATCGCCAGCCCCGACGACCACAGGATGGACCGGTCGAGCCCGGCGATCGTACGGGCCTGCTGCGAGTAGTCGACCTCCACCGCGAGCGCCCGGTGGCCGTTCGCCGGCCCCGCCGCCCACATGGTCGGCCGTCCCTGGTGCGAGGAGACCATCGTGCCCCGCTCCCCGGCCACCGCGAGCGTCCGCAGCCGTGCGGGCAGCCCCTTGGGGTCCACCCCGGCACCCGGCAGCAGCGTGTCCCCGGCCTCGTACGCCTCGGTGGCGTCCTGCAGCCGGGACAGCGCGAGGTCGCGGGCCTGGCCGACGGTCTGGTTGGTCACCGACACATGCACCAGGACGCCGAGCAGCGCGGCCAGCGCGCAGCACATCACCGCGATGAACGCGGCCGACTTCACCGCGAGCGTCCCGGCCCACCGGGGCAGCGTGGGCCTCATCCCGCGCTCACCGGCGGCGCGGTGCTGGCGGACGGGGAGGGCGCATGGCTGTGCCGGCCCTTGCCGGTGCGCAGGAACTCGTCCCGGGAGAACACCATGGCCCGCTGGTCCGGGTCCCAGGCCCAGGTGGTGCGGTACTCGTACCCGGAGATCCCGGCCGGGGAGCGGACGATCACCGCCCGGCCGGCCAGCTCGACGCCGATGATCGCGTCGTTGTCGGCCAGCACCTGCACCAGCTTGTGCTTCTCCACCGTGTAGACCCGCACCGCGGTCTGGTTGGTCGGATACAGCCGGAAGCCGAGCGTCAGGTCGGCCCCGCCGTCCCCGGTGAGATCCCGGTAGTACGCCTTGAGCAGCGGGCACCGCGCCCGGTCCCCGCCCGCGTCGCACTCCTTCATCCGCTCGACGGTCGCGTGGTACGCCCCCTTCGACCCGTAGTCGTCCGGATGCGCGGCCATCTCGGCCCGTACGACGTCCACCGGATCGACCTTGCGGATGTCGTCGCCCGGCACCTCGACGCCCTTGACGGTCTCGGTGCTCCCCTCGTCGTAGGGGTAGGCCGGGCTGGACGCCGGCCGCAGGTCCGGCCAGAGCTTCGCCGGGCTCATCGCGGTCGGGGTCACCCCGGCGCCCTCCAGGTCACCCCGGTCGCCACAGGCCGCCGCCGTCGCCGACAGCAGGGCGACGACGGCCGCGGTGAGGGCGGTGCGCGCGATGCGACGGGCTGACACGGGGCTCCTGAGGTGTAGGGGACGAGAGTGGCCCCGCCCCCTACGCCTTATTCGTAGGGAAGTCCTTTTTGTGTACTCGGGGCGGTGCTGGGGGAGAGGCTACTCGGCCAGTTCCTCCAGCAGCCGGGCGGTGGCCAGTCCCGCGCGCAGGTACTCCACGAACAGGTCGTTGTGCAGCGCCCAGGGGGAGCGCCGGGCGCGGATCAGCTCGATCGCCTCCTCGGCGCTGCGACCCCGCCGGACCAGGGTGTGCGCGACGACCAGGCCCGAGCGGTTGTAGCCGTGGTAGCAGCGGACCAGCACCGAGCGGCCGGCGTCCAGTGCCTCGTGCGCCGCTCGCGCCAGCCGTATCACTCCGGCGAGCTGCGTGCCGTCCAGCGGTCCGTCCGGTATCGGCCACACATGATGCTCGGTCCTGGGGCCGGGGCCGTACCCCGGCAGCCTCAGGAGCGACTGCACCACGTCGAACTGATCTCGCACGACGGCGGACTCCAGCCGACCGGAACGGCCCCGGAACTCGTGCCCGCCCATCCACAGGCCGGGCTCTATCTCGTTCCAGGGACTCTCCGGAGCCGGTACGTCGGGCTGCTCTCCGCGGGTCCGCAACGGCGCCTCCCCAACTCCCCCTCACAGGGCCGATCTCCAAGGTAACCGGGTTCTTGCGTGGGAGCACCCCGCCTGTTCCCATGGTCGAGGGGTGATGGCGCATGAGCGGACTGCGCGTGGTGCCGACCTGGCGGCACGGCCACGAACGGCTGTACGTCTGCGGCCCGGACGGAGGGAACATCGCCTGGTACGACCGTGAGACCGGCCGGGTGAGCCTGATCGCCGAGGACCGCGAGGCGGATGTCCTTCAGGCCCTGAAGCCGTTCCTGACCGGCCCGGTGACCGTGGGCCCACCCCCGGTGCCCACACCCGCGGAACTGGCCCGGCTGACCCTGCACCCGGACGACGACCTCGCGCCCAACCGCCCCGGCGAGGCCCTGCTCGTCGCCCTCGACCGGGACCCCGGCCCCGCCCACCGCCTCCGCCCGGACCCGCGCCGCCGCGCCCTGACCGCGGAGCAGGCCGTCGGCGACGCCCTGGACCAGCTGGGAGGCGCGGGCTGGCACACCCTGCACTCCATCCCCCTCCCGGGCGGCGACCGCATCCACCACCTCCTCATAGGCCCCGGCGGCCTCTACGTCGTCCACGCCCTCTACGCCCGCAAACAGCGGGTCCAGGTGGCCGACCCGATGGTCACCCTGGGCCGCCACGACCCCGAGCCCCTGCTCCGCCGCCTCCGCGCCACCACCGACCGCGCCTCCTACGCCCTCACCGCCGAGGTCCACCCCGTCCTGGCCCTCGTCGACCCCACCGACGTACGCATCACGACCCCACCCCGAGGCGTCCGCATCCTCCACCACACCGACCTGCCGACCCTGGCCCGCCCGGGCGGAGTACTGAAGCCGGCGGACGTGGAGGCACTGCATGCGATGGCGCGGGATCGGGGGGTGTGGGGGAAGTTGTGAGGGGGGTGGCGGAGGCTGGTCGGTTTGGTCTGTGGGGCGGGGAATCCAGCTGGTCCGACCCTTGAGGGCGAGTGGACGAGGGCCCGTGAAATCCAGCCCGTCCGGCGTTTGAGGACAAGGCCCGTTCAGGGCCGGTGCGGGGGTCTGGGGGCGGCAGCCCCCAGCAGGGGTCACAGGGGACGGAGTCCCCTCGATGGGACGGGTAGGGGCGGCGGGGGCGAGAACAACCCTCCTCAGGGCAGCACCACCGACCGCCCGGAATCCAGCAGCGGCGCCAGCAGATCCCCATGGTCCTGCAGACGCGGCCCCATGTCCCCGGCCACAAACTCCATCTGCCCCGCAGCTCGACACTCCGAGACCTCCCCCCACGTCACCGGCGCAGACACCAACGGAACCCGCCGCGCCCGCAGCGTGTACGGCGCCGCCGTGGTCTTGCGCCCCGCGTTCTGACTCCAGTCCACGAACACCTTCCCCGGCCGCAGACTCCGCGTCATCCGGTGCACCACCAGCCGCGGCATGGCCCGCTCCGCCTCCACTGCCAGCGCCTTCGCATACTCACTGGCCCGCTCGGACGAGCCCCCGCGCACACCCGCCAGCACATGCAGCCCCTTCGACCCCGCCGTCTTGGCGTACGCCTCGATCCCGTCCGCAGCCAGCCGCTCCCGCAGCCACAGTGCGACCTCGCAGCAGTGCACGATCGTCGCGGGCGCCCCGGGATCCAGGTCGAACACCAGTCGGTCGGCCTCCTCCGGCGACTGGACCAGCCACTGATGCGTGTGGAACTCGGTCACCAGGTTCGCCGCCCACACCAGACTCGCCAGGTCCTGTACGACCACCATCCGGGCCGGCCCCTCCGACCGCGGGACCTCGGCGGTCGTGACCCACTCGGGCGTACCCGGCGGCACGTTCTTGGTGAAGAACACCTGCCCGTCCGGCCCGTCCGGATAGCGCAGGAAGGACACCGCGCGGTCACGCAGATGCGGCAGCAGCACCTCGGCGCTGGTCGCGTAGTAGTGCACCAGCTCCCCCTTGGTGAAGCCGGTCTCCGGATACAGCACCTTCTCCAGGTTGCTGAGCGCGACCCGCCGCCCCTCCACGTCGGTGATAGGCGTCATAGGATGACCATTCCAGACATACAGCCACGTAACACCAGAAACCGAAAGGAAGGGTGCTGCACGTGCGATCCATATGGAACGGCGCCATCTCCTTCGGTCTCGTCAGCATCCCGATCAAGCTGGTGAACGCCACCGAGAGCCACTCGATCTCCTTCCGCCAGATCCACACCGAGGACAACGGCCGCATCCGCTACCGCAAGGTGTGCGAACTGGAGGACCGCGAGGTCAGCCAGGCCGAGATCGGCAAGGGGTACGAGGACGCGGACGGCACGATCATCCCGATCAGCGACGAGGACCTCTCCCACCTCCCGATCCCGACCGCCCGCACGATCGAGATCGTCGCCTTCGTGCCGGCCGACCGGATCGACCCGCTCCAGATGGACGCGGCCTACTACCTCGCCGCCGGCGGAGCCCCCGCCGCCAAGCCGTACACCCTCCTGCGCGAGGCCCTCAAACGCAACAACAAGGTCGCCATCGCCAAGTACGCGCTGCGCGGCCGCGAACGCCTGGGCATGCTGCGCGTGGTCGGCGACGCCATCGCCATGCACGGCCTGCTCTGGCCGGACGAGGTACGCGCCCCCGAAGGCGTCGCGCCGGACGTGGACGTCACCGTCCGCGACAAGGAACTGGACCTCGCGGACGCCCTTATGGACACCCTCGGTGAGGTCGAGCTGGAGGACCTGCACGACGAGTACCGCGAGGCGCTGGAGGAGGTCATCGCGGCGAAGGCGGCCGGCGAGACCCCGCCCGAGGCCCCCGAGCCCGCCGCCGGCGGCAAGGTGCTCGACCTGATGGCGGCCCTGGAGAAGAGCGTGCGCGCGGCCCGGGAGTCCCGGGGCGAGGAACCGGCCCCGGCCGAGGAGGCCGAGGAGGCCGAGGTCAGACCCCTCGCGCGCGGCCGGGCCACCCCGAAGGAGACGGGCGGCAAGAAGTCGACGGCCACGGCGGCGAAGAAGACGGCCGCGAAGAAGACGACGCCGGCCAGGAAGTCGACGGCGAAGACGACCGCCGCGAAGACGACCGCGTCGAAGACGACGTCCAAGTCCACGGCGAAGACCGCGAAGACGGCGTCCACGGCCAAGACGACCGCGAAGAAGACCCCGGCCAGGAAGACGGCGTCCCGCAAGCGCTCGGCCTGACGTCCGCCGTCCGGATGCGGCCCGCGGACCGATCACCGACCATGAGAGACGCTGCTGCTCAGGGGGGTGGACCGACCCGCTGGGAGCGTGACGATGACGACCGGTGACCGACCGTCCGCCGCCGCCTGGCGCAACCTGGCGATGGCCACCCTCGGCTTCACCCTCACCTTCTGGGCCTGGAACCTGATCGCTCCCCTCGCGGCCGACTTCGACGACCACCTGCACATGACCGCCTCCGCCCAGTCCCTGCTGGTCGCGGTCCCGGTCCTGGTCGGCTCCCTCGGCCGGGTCCCGGTCGGCGCGCTCACCGACCGATACGGCGCCCGTCTGATGTTCCCGCTGATCAGCGCCCTGACGATCATCCCGGTACTGCTGCTGATCCCGGCGAGCACGTCGTACCCGGCGCTGATCGTGGTGGGCTTCTTCCTCGGCCTCGGCGGTACGACGTTCGCGATCGGGATCCCGCTGGTCAACTCCTGGTTCCCGCCCGCCCACCGCGGCGCGGCGCTGGGCATCTTCGGCATGGGCATGGGCGGCGTGGCCCTGTCCGGCTTCTTCACCCCGCGCCTGTACCACCGCGGCGACCACCTCCCCTTCCTGGTGATGGCGATCGCGCTCGCCGTGTACGCCGTCCTGGCGGCCTTCCTCGTCAACGACCGCCCCGGCCGCACGATCCCCGCCAGCCCCCTCACCACCCGCCTGGCCCAGGCCGGCCGGCTCCGCGTCACCTGGGAACTGTCCGCGCTCTACGCGATCGGCTTCGGCGGCATCGTCGCCTTCGGCGTCTACCTCCCGACCTACCTGAAGACCTGGTACGCCCTCAGCCCCACCGACGCGGGCACCCGGGCCGCCGGCTTCGCCCTGGTCACGGTGGTCTTCCGCCCCATCGGCGGCTGGCTCGCGGACCGCGTCCACCCCGCGGTGGTCACGGCCTGCGCCCTCGGCACGGTCGCGGTGCTGGCGATCGTCCAGGCCTTCGACCCCGCCCTCGTGCCCACCGCCACGATCTGTCTCCTCCTCACGGCCGCGGGCCTCGGCACGACCAGCGGCTCGGTCTTCGCCCTGGTCTCCCGGGTCACCCCGCAGCCCCAGGTCGGCAGCGTGACCGGCATCGTCGGCGCGATGGGCGGCCTCGGCGGCTTCGTCCCGCCCCTCGTGATGGGCGCGGTCTACAGCGCCAAGAACTCCTACTCCATCGGCTTCATGCTGCTGTCCGACCTGGCCCTGGCGGGCTGCGTGTACGCGTACGGCCGTATGCGCACGGCGGGTACCACCCCCGCGGAACCGGGGCGCCCGGCCGCCACGAGGATCACCAGCCGAGAGAGAGGCACGGCCGACGGCTGAAGATGACCCCTGATTCCCTCCCCCGAGGTGGGACGACTCAGGCACGATGAGGGGGTGACATACATGGTGACCGTGGCCATGGCCCCTCCCAAGGGCGCTCCGGAACTCGACGCGCTCCAGCGCGAGGGCGTCGTCTTCCTGCTGCGGAAGGGGTTCGACTCGCTCGAGGCGATCGAGGGGCCCGACGGCATGGAGATCGAGCTGATGGACGACGTCATCGCCGCCCATCCCGGAGGCGTCCTGCTGAAGCTCTTCGTCGACGCACCGGCGCTGGAGTTCGCGGAGGACGCCGCCCGTGAGGTCGTGGCAGAACTCCTGGAACGCACCGAACCGCTCGCCGACTGGCAGATCACCCGGTGCGCGGTGGAGCTGAACTCCGAACTCCTCCAGGAGAGCCTCGACGCGGCCGACGGCCCCGACGCCCCGCCGTCCGACCCTGCGGAACGCGCCCGACGCCACCGGGTCGCCGAGCCCGCCCCGGCTCCGGGCCGTCTCGACCCGGCCGAGGTCGAGGCCATGCGCTCCAGACTCCGCGCCCTGGCACCCCTGCTGGCGGCCTTCCCCCTCGACTGCTTCGGCTACTTTGACGATCCCGAGCAGCGGACCGTCGGCCGGGAGGCGGCGGAGGTCGCGGCCGGCGCCCTCGTGCTCGCCATCGACCTCCTGGTGGACGAACTCTTCACCGACCTCGCGAGCCTGGAGGACGACGGTCCGACCGTGGCCGAGAGCGACGCCACCTTCATGCTCCTGGACGACCTGCCCCCGCAGTTCGCCGACGAGTACACCGTCCTGTTCGCCCGCCGCCTCACCGTCACGGCGGTGACCCTGACCGCCCGCCTCACCCAGCCGCATCCCACCCGTCCGACCTGCATCGCGGAAGAACTCCTGCTGAGATTCCTCCTCACCCAGGCCGAGGTGACGGCCGACCTCTACGACCTCCTGACCGAGGACGTCGGCGCGGCCCTGGAGGCCTTCGCCGACAGCATCGAAGGGGACCTCACCGAGGACGACCTGGACATCGGCCCCACCGGTGCGGGCGACTGGTTCACCCCCTACGACGACGAGGACTTCGTCCACCCGTACGCCGCGAACGACGACGAGGAGTCGATGCAGGGCCCCAGCGCGCGATAGCCGTTGGCGGGACGCATGCGGCCGACGGCACGCCCTACGCCGCGTTACGCCACACCTTCACGTCCAAAGTGGCGTACGTCGTCCCGGACGAGCCCCGGTACGTCACCAGCCCCACGTGCCCCGTCCCGCTGATGACACACATCTGCTGGCCCACGGCCAGGTCCTTGACCCAGACGTAGCTCTTGTAACCGGTCGCCGCCTTGCACGCGTCCAGGCTCCCCTGCCGCCCCACGGGCAGCAGGGCGAGCGAGCTGCCGGAGGTGGTGCCGGGGGCGAGGACCGCGCCCGAGGAGTAGACGGCGTAGGTCAGATCCTCGTCGGAGGTACCGGTGTCCGCCTTGGCCCGCACCGGGCTGTCCGCCAGGTACAGGTCGTGGCTCTTGGTCATCCGGATCCCGGCGTACATCACCGGGACGGGCGCCTTCGGAGCCGCGGGCTTGCTCGCCGCCGTGCTCGGCGGCGCCGAGGACACGGTCCGCGTGGGCGTCGGGGGCCCCGAAGGGCTGGGCGGCACAGCGGACTTGGTGGCCTTCGCCTTCTTCGAAGCCTTGGCGGACGGCGAGCCGGACGACGACGACGGCGACGGCTCGGCGGTCGCGGCCGAGTGCGACGCGGCCACTTCCCGAGCCTGCGCCCCGCCCTTGTCACCGCCCCCCGGAACGAACAGCCAGGTGACGGCCGCCCCACAGGCCACAAGTACGACGGCGGCCGCGGACAACAGCCACATCCGTCCCTTGCGCCCCTTGCCACCTGCGGCCAACGGCGCCGTCTGTGCGTCGGCCGGGACCTGCGCCTGCGGCCCGCCGACCGGAGCGTACGCACCCGGCGCGGCCCCCGGCGCCATGACGAAGGGCCCGGGCAGCGCGGCGTGGGACGGCGGGGTAGGGGCGTAGGCGGCCGGCGGCCCGAACGCACCGGGACCGGCGGAGGGAAAAGCGCCAGGAGCGCCGGGAGCATGGGGAGCGCCGGGAGCCTGGGGAGCGCCGGGAGCCTGGGGAGTACCAGGACCGCTGGCTTCCCCGAATGCCCCGAAAGCGCCCGCGGGGGGAGTGGCCTGAGCCGTCGTACTACCCGTATCCACGACCCGCCCCTGCCCCCGCCCCCGGGCCTGATCGGCGTCCGCGGCCCGAGCCTCGATTCCCGCGGCCAACTCGCCCGGCAGCCACGCCCCGGACGCGAACCGCGCCTCGTCACCGCGGTACGCCTGGATCTCCTGGACGGAGCGGATGACCTCTTCGACGGTGGGCCGCTCGGCGGCGGGCTTGCGCAGACACCTGGCCACCAGATCCTGGATCTCGGCCGGCACACGGCTGAGATCGGGCTCCGCGTGCACCACCCGGTACAGCACCGCGTGCGGATCCCCGTCACCGAACGCGGCGCCGCCCGTCGCCGCGAACACGGCGGTCTGCCCGAGCGCGAACACGTCGGCCGCGGGGGCGGCCTCCGCACCGAGCACCTGCTCCGGCGCCATGTAGGCGACCGTGCCCAGGGCCGTACCGCTCTGGGTCAGTGAGGTGGCGTCAGCCGCGCGCGCCACACCGAAGTCGATCACGCGCGGGCCGTCGGAGGCGAGCAGCACGTTCGACGGCTTGAGGTCCCGGTGCACGATGCCTTCGCGGTGCACGGCCTGGAGCGCCTCCGCGACACCGGCGATCAGCCGCAGCACGGTGTCGACGGGCAGCGGCCCGTGATCGCGTACCGCCTCGGAGAGGGAGGGCCCTGGCACGTAGGCGGTCGCGCACCACGGCACGGCCCCCTCGGTGTCGCTGTCCACGACGGGAGCGGTGTAGATCCCGTGGACCCGGCTCGCCGCGGCCACCTCGGCCTGGAACCGCTTGCGGAACTCGGTGTTCTCGGCCAGTTCGGGCCGGATCACCTTGACCGCGACGGCCCGTCCGCCCGGGGTGTGCGAGAGATAGACCCGCCCCATGCCGCCGGCCCCGAGCCGGGCCACCAGCCGGTAGCCGCCCACGGACCGCGGGTCGCCGTCCTCCAACGGCTCGAAACTCCCCGCATCGGGCCCACTGTTACTCAACACGCCCCACCCCACACCGAGATCTGCTCCGTCGGACCCATTGCATCACGGGCCCCACGCGGCTTGTCCCGGCACCGTGGTGACGTTCCGGCGGCGTCGGCCACTCCCGTGGCCTCCAATAGGCCTCACGCCTCACGCCTCACGGCGGCTTTAATCGGACAGCCGGACACCTGGGAGACTGCGAAGGTCCCTTCCTCCCGCCGACGTCTCCTTCTCCTTCTTCTCCTCCTCGGCGGCGGGCTGCTCAAGCCCCTGCGCAGCCGAGAAAGGAGGCGAGAGCGGCGCTGCCTCGCCCGTCCAGATGCGGTGGAGATGACGGATCGCTGCGATATCGGCGTGGTCCTTCGGTCTGGCAGCCGCGATCTTCCACCGCAGAATGTCTCCGAGCCGCATGAAGGGAACGCCGTCGATGACATCGGCGTCGTCGATCAGCCGGTCGGTCGACCAGCCTGGGGTCCAGCGGTCCATGATTTCGATGGAAGCCGTCGGATGGACAACCCTCAGGCCGTATCCCGAGACCGTCGACTCCGGAGCGCCCAGCGCGAGGGCCCGCTCCCAAGCCGCACCTCGGGCGAGAACGTCCAGGTCTCCCATACGAGCACGTAGACCGCGGACGTAGAGCGCGGCAGACCCGCACACGACGTACTCGCCGCGCGGCATTTTCAGGGCGGCTAAGGCGGCGAAGAGGCCATCCGCATCGCTCAGGAGCACACGTTCTCCCAGGAGTTGAGGGTGTGCTGCGCCGCTGATCCGGCGACAGCAGGTGACGCCAGCCTGTTGTACGCCAAGGCAATGTCCGTTGTCATACGCACGAGCCGCATCTTCGAGCTTCGGAAACGGGTTCGCTCCGGAATGCCGCGCGGCTGAACTTCTACCGAGTCGCCCGCTGCCTCCATCAGGCGCCTGTGTAATCACTGCTGAGGCCAGCGTGCCGAATACGCCAACGCTCGCAACGATCACAGAGATGGTCCTGCCGGACATCCCCACCCCCTGGCACTACTGAATTCCCCTGATTCCGCCCCATGTCAGTCTCAAGATCCACGGCCACGGCAAGTGGCCAGACGAGTTCTCCAGAGTGCTTGCTCGGCTTCCAAGAGCAGGTAGATGGACAGCGCGCCCCTGGTCCGCCATGCTGCCCTGGCGGTGATGGGCCGGCGCTGGCTGCGTTGTGTGAGGGGCGGGGATTGATGGGGCAATCGCAGGTCGAGGCTGTGCCGCCGGAGCGCATCCGTTACCGGTTGACGCGCCTCCAACGCCTGCTACCCGTGCTGCCCGCCATCGTCGTCATGGCGTTCCAGGTCTTGTTCTGGCTGGACGGCGGACCGGTTGGTCCGGTATTTGCCGCACTGCTCATGTGGGGTGTCCTGTTGCCCGCGGCGCTGATCACCTCGCGGCTCTTCGGGGTCACTCTCACGCCGTCGGCGGCCATCGTGCACAACCTCCGCCGCAGGACCATCCCGTGGTCGAACGTCCAAGCCATCCAGATCGAGTCTCTCTTCGGAAGCCGGACCGTCATGATCTACGAGGCGGGCGGCCGTCGTACCCGCCTGCGGGCGCCGATCACCGGGTTCCTCAGCTGGGATCGCAGCTTCGAGGAGAAGTTCCACACCATCGGTAGGTGGTGGCTGGATCACCGGGGCCCGGACTGGGCTCCTGTCCCGCCGCCGGGGGCGCGGTGGGGTGGCCCGCTGGCGTCCGACGGGAACCCTTACGCCCCTCCCGCGTAGTCAGGAGCTGATCTACGCACCCTCCGGACGGCGGAGTTCCAATGACCGGGGCAAGCCAGGCCAGGAGGAAAGCCAGTCCGGCGCCGGTGTCGTGACCGCCGAAGACCGCTCCCGTCCGGCCCTGTCCGCCGCTGTTGGTGTCAGCCGCTGATGCCACGGCGTTTGCGATAGCTCGCGATCACTGCGTACCAACGACAAAGAGCGGGACCCAGTGAGACTGTCGGCGTTGTCCCGCAGTTGGACACTCACCCGCCCACTGCGGAACCGTGCATGCCGTGTTTGATGTCGTGCTGTGTCGTGGACACAGCCAAGCCGAGATCCAACTCCTGTCTTCCCTGGGCGGGCTCCGCATTGTTCGGAGCTGCCATGGGCGGCGTCGCCTGGTCGCTGACCGTCTGGGCGCGGGCGTACTGCGACGCGGGTTACGACGCCGGCGGACGCTTCGAACTCAACTTCTTGCTCCCCGTGGTCGTGGGAGCCGAGGCACTCGTCGGGCTCGTGGCGTTGGCCATCGGCCGACGCCTGGTGCTTCGCGCGCCGACGGCGGTCCGCGTCTCACTGCCGACGCTGCTGGTGGTTGTTGCGACGGTGTGCCTGGCATGGTGGTTCTTCGCGACCCGAGGGACGCTGGACGGCTATCCCGGCGACTCCGGCCTCTGCCCCGTGAGTAATGTCCCGCCACAGTGGCCTGACTGGATCCCTGTCTGATCAGCCACAACTGATCCCCGCTGGCCGTGACCTGCGGCCGCCTCAACGATCACACACGAAGTTGCCTCGCCCACTCTTGCCGGTCTCCGGCCCCCTTCAAGGGGCCGTAGGCTGCGCGGCGACTCGGACCGGCTTTTCGTCAGCTGAAGGGGTGGGGGCTCGTGAAGGGGTGTCTGGTCTTGGGGTGTGCGCCGCTTGTCGCGCTGCTGCTCCTGTTCAGCTTCATCTCCACGATGGAGCAAGAGTCGACCCCGGGGCTGCGGGACAACCTCAGTGGGCTTGCGCTGTTCGCCCTTGTCCTCGGTATCGGGGCAACCCTCTGTGCACTGGCGGTGGCTGCCCGGGGATCCGAGGTTCTGCAGGTCACCGCGGGCCTGGTGTGCGGCCTGCTGCTCGTCGCGGCTGCCTACCGGGCGTACACGCTCGCGCCGATGCTGAAGTGCTGGGGTTCCAGTGCCACAGCGCGGGGGCAGGACGGCTCGTACACCTGCTACGACCGCTGACTGACGGGTCACCCGACGAGATCCGCGAGCGCACCGTGCTGGCCAAGATGGTCCTGTCCAGGGGTCTCGTCGTTCCTGGGTCTCATCACTGCGTGGTGGTCTGTCGGGCCGGCAGGACCGAGCTGAATCATTGAGGCGTGATCACAAGTTGCGCCGGGCCGTTCAGGCCCTGGGGTGGTGGGCGCCCGGCGTCTTGTCCGACTCCGTTTGCCGCTTGGCACGGAGCACCTCCCTGGTAGTCCCCACCAGAAAACCCGCCGCGAGCAACCCGATCACGATCGACCCTTGCAGAATTCCGTCGGCGTCGCGTCCGTCGAGGTACGCAACGTGGCGGACCTCGGTGGGGCGCACCGGGTTGTATGCGACGGGTATGTGCTCTCCCGGCTTCGCATTGTTTGCCGAGCTGGGCGTGACATCGACATCCGCGCGCACGGGACCGGACGGTGTGTTGAAGCGGACGGTCACGGAGGTCGCCCAGCCTTCCTCCGACCGGCTGGTGATCTCGACGACGGTCGCGTCGGTCCTGTGGCCCTGGTCCCGGAGGCTCGCCAGCACCTGGTACTCCTGGCCGGCTTCCCACCCCATGATTCCGGCCATGGTGGCGAACATCAGGAAACCCGTGGCGGCCAATCGGACTTTGGCCCAGCGGGGCGCCACCAGCCACGATTCCGGTCCGAGCCGCAGCAGCCCAGCCACGAGGTGGCCCGGCGAAGGAACGGCCCAGCCCTGGTGGCGGACCAGCCTGGAGATACCGTCCGTTGCAGCCAGTGCCACCGCCCAGCCGAGAGCGTAGAGCCACAAGGGCCCCAGCGGCCCGAACGCCATCCACACCACGATGGCCACGGCGACCGCGAGTGCCCTCCACCCGACGGGAGAGCCGTACTCGTCCCGGCCGCCGCCCAGCACGGATTTGCGCTCATCCATCTGCGCCTCCACACCTCGTCACGAGATGAGACTCACCGGCTGCCGCGCTGGTTGTAGTAGTACCTGGCTGTCCCATGTCAGAGGCCTCGCCCGTTTCCGGGCTCCACCTGCGCCGAGGTGAAGTAGCCGTAGCCGTAGCCGTAGCCGTAGCCGTAGCCGTAGCGGCAGGAGCGGCACGGCCCGGTCGGTCGGTCGCACCCAACGGGGTGCTTTGTCCGTTGACTTGACGCCCGCTCCACGGGGTCTGTGGGATGTCGCACTCAAGGGGCCGCATCTCAGGGGCGGGGGAGCGACGCGATGGGCGCGGACGACGAGGCGGTTCCGGTAGGCGAGGCTCCAGGAGCGGGAACCGGCGGGCTGGACAAGCGAGTCGGGCGGCGCTCCCCGCGGGTGGCCGTCTCCGCCGCCGTGGCGGGACTGCTGCTCCTGACCGGCGCGGCCTACGGGCTGGTCAGGACGTCCGACGGCGGTGGCACGAGCACGGCCGGTGGATCCGGAGGCAGCGCGTCCGCCACGCGGGACACGCGCAGGGCGGGCGCCGGGGAGCCGGGTCCGGGTACGCCCTCGCCGCGCACACCGCCCCCCGTCCAGGTCGTCTACCACGTGAAGAAGCCGTTGCCGCAAGGCCCGCGAACCGCCCCGGTGTACCGCGCCGACCGCAAGGTCACCGAGGCGCAGATGGCCCGCCTCGCCCGCGCGCTCGGCGTGACGGGGATGCGGGATCAGGGGGACTTCTGGTCCAACCCCCCGCGGGATCAGCTCATCGTACAGAAGGGCCAGTGGGGCGCCTGGGGTGGCGGTATCGGCCCCAGCAAGAGCACGCGGCTGATTGACGAGAGCCGCGCGAAAGCCGCTGCACTCCCCGTCCTGCAGGCGCTGGGGCAGACCGACGCCACCCTGACCACAGCCCCGACACCGGATAAGCGACAGAGGGTGGTCACCGCCAACCCGGTGATCGACGGGCTGCCCACCTCCGGCTGGACCACCACGCTCTCCGTCGATGGCGACGGCAGGGTGACCGGCTCCGGCCACGTGGGGCTGCCCCGCCGCATCGGCGAGCTGCCGATGACGAGTGCCTTTACGGCGCTGACACGGGACGGGGCGCAGATCGCCGGCCCCGGAGTCCCCTCGGAAATGCCCGGGTGGAAGACCCGCCACGTGACCGTGCGATCCGTACGGCTGATCCTCGTGGACCAACCCTGCCCCGCCAAGGGCGAACGGTTCGCGCCCGGGTGGGAGTTCGTCGGCCATGAGGACGGTGCCCCGCACGGCGCCGCCCCGTTCAGCAAGTGGTTCGAGGAGGCCGTGCCGCCCGAGGACCCCAACGAGTGTCTTTGACCCTCACACGTGCTGCTGACCGGCACCTGTGTGCTCACTCATGGATGACACGACGAAGGCGGCAACTCCGTCGTAGGACGCGCCGCCTTCCAGGGCTGCCGGTCGGCGTCGGCTGACCTCGCACGGCCCGGGGAGCCCAGGGACGGCCCAGCCTGGCGGCCGCGCTGTGCCGCCTCCGTTGTCAGTGCGTGCGGCTATGGTGCGTTCGCCATCGAGGGCAACGCTCTGGGGAGGGGCTTTGGGAGCCAAGACGGGACTGCTGGTGTACGCCGACGGCGACGTGCCGGAGTTGCTGCGACAGGTGGACGCGGCGGACCTTGACCGGACGACCGCCATGATGCGGCGGCTCTACCCGGGCTGGGAGATCGAGGAGTGCGGAGGCTCGAATCTCTGGGACGGCGTCTACCCCTCGAAGGGAACGGCGTACGCGGCCAGCTGGCCGGGCGTGGATGTCATCGGCGACCAGAGGGTGATGATCGACGCCCCCTCCCAGCTCCCGGAACACCTCGTGGCGGCAAGTGCCGGCCGACGACTCGTCCTGCACGCGATGCACAGCGTCGTCGACTGGCTGGCGTTCGCGGTCTGGGAGGACGGGCGCCTCGTCCGCTCCCTGAGCCTGTCCCCGGACAGCGGCATCATCGAGAACATCGGCGAACCGCTCCCCTTCGAACTGCCCTACTGGGCCGGAGACCGCCCGGCCGACATCGTCCCGTGGCCCGGCGAGGAGGAAGAGCCCTACGCCCTGCCCTTTCACCCCTTGGACCTGGGTGAAGACGCGTTGCGTGCGCTCTGCGGCTTCATCCAGGAAGGCCGTCCGCAGCCCGACGATGTCGACGCGGAGGCCATCGAGTTGTACGGATTCCACGTGCGAGACCCCCACGGGCCTGATCGTGCCGAGCAGGAAGCGGCGCTACGGAGGGCGGTTGAAGCGATGCAGCCGCCGCGCGTTTATACGCTGGGGCCCGATGGCTCGCTGATCGAGCGCGACGGCCTGTAGCTCACCTCAGCTCAGCCACAACTGACCACAGGCGGCCGAGACCTGTGGCCGCCTAACCGATCAACGTCCTGAACTGGTGCTGAGCTGTCGGCACCTGTCGACGCCGGTCACCATTGAGCGCCCTTCCACGGCCCGAGGACGGCCCGGGAGGGCACTCATGCGTGAGCACCGCATTAGGAGTTCGATCTCGTCTCGGCGTGGTCGCGGCCTACCTCGCGCGCCGGTTCCGCACGTGGCTGCCGATTGTCACCGCCGTCCGTGGTCGTTGATGTCGGCGTTGGATGTCGGTGAAACAGTGCCGAGACCGGGCAGTGGTTCAGGTAGCATCCCGGCACCGAGGGGCGCGGTGTCACCGGACGTTCATTCGATACTAGTTCATCGCCCACGGAATCCTTAAGCCTGAAGCGAACAGTCGGGTGGCGGAGCCTGTTTCTCGGTACATATCTCACATGCCTAACCGGAATGCGCCGCTGCGCCGAGAGATTAGGATGCAGATTCCCCGTCCTAGATCCAATGCCAGGCGGAATAAGGAGCCAGATCCTCCGGTCGGCTCTTCATCGAAGCCCGAGCGTAGTTATTCGCTGGTAAATACCATCTCCACTGCTGGCGCTACATTGATGGCTTTGGCTGCGCTCGCCCTCTCGCTCATTACTTACTACGATCAGCGGTCTGGTGAGCAAGAAAGCACCCTCAAGGACGCAGCGCATGTGAACTGGTACTTCCTCTATACGAATAGTCAAACGCCAAGCCAACTGGTCGTGGAGAATCGATCGTTCCAGCCGGCCTACGCGGCTGTCGTCAACATCGAAGATAGCAATGAAAAGAACTTGCAGAATTTCCAGATCGGAACGCTGACTCCTTGCAGTAGGGTCACTTTTGAACTGGGTAAGCACGGAAAAGACGTGCGCATCGATCAGAAGATAGAGATGTTCTACCGAGATCCTGTTGGGCGCGAATGGAGGGTAGGGTATCTCGGAATCCCGGTCGAGACATCCAGAAAGGTTTACTTCGCTCCGGAATCCTCGCGAGATGTTATTTTCCAATGGGGGCTGGAAGAAGGCTGGAAAGATCTCGACGCTTGTGGATAAAGCCCGCCAACCGGAAACTGAAGAGAACGGTCGGTGGAGTCTTAATGGCCGAGTCAGGGGCCTCTGCTGGGCCGCTGGTGCTGTCAGGCGTCGGTGTCGGCGGCCTCTTCGAGCAGATCCATGGCGTGGTTGTGGAAGCGGCGTTCGGCGTCGCGGCATGGGGCGTTGAAGAAGGCTCGTTGAGCTTCGGCAAGATCGCAGTTCAGCAGGTTCATGGTCACGAACACGGCTTCCACTCCGTGACACCCGTTGTCCTTGAGGAACTGCTGGAGTGCGTCTGTGTCGCGGGTTGCCTCCCAGACGGGCTGGGCGGATTCCTGCTTGGCTGCGATACGCGCTGATCGTTCTGCGTCGAAACCCACTGGACCCGCCCTTCTGGTTTGGTCCGCAGGCTATCGCCAACTAGGCGGGGTGCGCTGGCCTGTTAAGTGGCTTGGGCGACGGGTGGATGGAGGATGAAGAGTCTGCCGTCGCGCAGGAGGGCCCATAGAACATCGACACGTCGACGGCATCCCGCCCGTCGCCGGACGACCCGGCCAGCTCCGACGGCGGCCGGAGTGCAGCCTGGGCCGACAAGGCGTACGACTCGAAGACTGTGCGCGGTGAGCTGCGACGCGGCCGCATCCAGCCGGTGATCTCCCGCAAGGGCTCCCCGAACATCGAGGGCCTGGGCAAGCTCCATCCCCAAGCTCTCGGCTTCGCTCGAGCAGGGGAGACCCCATTCGTCGTCGAGCAGACCTTCGCGCTGCTCCACCAGTTCAAACGCCTCGCGGTCCGCTGGGAACGACGTATCGAACTCCACGTCTCCTGCCTCTCGTTGGCTTGCAGCCTCAGCTGCTGTAGACGCCTCAAGAAGGCCGGACCATGATCGCGTGACGAGCTCGCGGAAAAGGCTTTGAGCGAGGCAGCGCTCCGCTGCTACGTTCGCGGTGGACCGTGAAGTCGTCGTATGGAGGTGAGCCCCGTGAACACAGTTACCCATGGGTGCTCCCTCAACCCGTCACGGTCCGGCGGCTGACGTTCGGTGTCGCCAGGAGCGCCTGAGATCGAGGCACTCCTGGAGGGAGACTCCGATGAACACGAAGCCTTTCACATCTGGCCTGAGCGAGAACGCGGTGATGATCACGCGCGTCGCGGACGGGCAATGGCATGCTCTGGATGACGACCTGGTGGTCGGCCGCGGGCATGCGGAGCACCGGCCCGACGGACGCTTGTTCGTCAGCATCGACGCCTGGCACGACGCCACCTTCGACCGGCTCGCCGAGGCGATGCTGGCGGAACTGCCGGCGCCGCTGTACACGGTGGTCGACGATGCCGACGTCGAGCTGACGGCCGGCTGGCGGCGGGCCGGTTTCACGATCCGGCGCCGCGAGTGGGAGTACGTCGTGCCGACCGACCCGCGGGTCACAGGGCTCGAAGCAGTCCTGCCGCCTTCGGGCGTGACCATCGTGCCCGCCGGTCAGGCCGACGAGAGTCTGCTGCGGGCGGTGGACCGCGCGATCCGTGACGAAGTCGAGGCGGCCGTCGGGTGGCAGTCGATGCCCGCGGAGGTAATTCCCCGCCCCGAAGGCGACACCATCGTCGACCCGTCGAAGTACGCGGTGGCCATGGCGCCGGACCGCTACCTGGGTCTGATCCGGGTGGTGACAGTGAACCGGCCGCGCATCGGGCTGGTCGCGGTCCGGGCCGGCGAGCAGCGCCGCGGCATCGCGCGGGCGCTGCTGGCCCACGCGCTGGGGAGGCTGCACCGCTCCGGGTTCGCCGAGGCCTGGACCGAAGTCCACGAGTCCAACCAAGCAGCCTCGGCGCTGTTCGAGGGCATCGGCGCCCGCCCGATGAGCAGCAACCTGGAGCTGGTTCGATGACGAAGAACAAGAACGTCATCGAAGTCGAGGGCAAGGTCGTCGAGTGCCTGCGCAGCGCCATGTTCACCGTGGAGCTCGAGAACGGCCACCAGGTGCTCGCGCACATCAGCGGGAAGATCCGCAAGAACTACATCAAGATCATGCTGGAAGACCGGGTGCTGGTGGAGTTCCCGCCGTACGACCTGACGCGCGGCCGGATCGTGTTCCGGTACCGGAACTAGCGGCGGTCGGCACCTTTCGCGGTAGCTGATCCTGGGGCCCCGGTCACGGCGTTTCCGTGACCGGGGCCCCGATGATGGCTCGCACGGCCGCGGCGGCGCGATCAGCGCCCACACATCATCGTCCACCATCCACGGCCGGGTAGTGACACCATCCCGAACGGTCGAATCGTCACACCGGACACGGCCGAACAGGGCCGTTCAACAAGATCGTTTTACGAGCTCTCAGGGTCCCAACCATGAACGTTTCAGGACGCTTCTGGGACCGATTGGAAGCGCCTTGAAACGGGCTTGTATGTACTTCACGACGCAAGGCCGGGCCGTTCGGGCATTGACTCTGATGTCGTCGACGAAGGCGGCCTTGACTCGTATCGGTGGAGGGGCGGCTCAACGCGTCCGGCAGAGCACTGCGATCAGGCTTCGTGGATGAGGTTCGGCCTGGTGTGCGTCGGAGGTGTGTCGCGAACATCGAGAGACAACAAGAGAGGGCGGGAGTCAGTGAGACTGACTCCCGCCCTCTTCTGTCGGCATCCGCCATGGTCAGCGCCTGATTTCCGCTGATCCTGGGCGAGTGCCCCCGGCAGGATTCGAACCTGCGCACACGGCTCCGGAGGCCGTTGCTCTATCCCCTGAGCTACGGGGGCGTGTCGGGCGCTTTGCTTCTTGCTTGCGGCGACGGGTAGAACCCTAGCAGGTCTTGCGGGGTGATCAGGAACGGGTTTCCCGGGGTGGGTGTCCTGGTCGGGGTGGGGTGGGTTCAAGGGCAGGGTGGCCCAGGTCCCTCGCAGGGGTTGGAAGTGGGGAAAACCCGGACGCGGTGGCCGGTCTGGACCTACTCTCGAGTTGTGCCAGGCGCGTCGGGTCGGGTGCTTGTTGTGGACGACAACAAGGTCATCCGGCAGCTGATCAGGGTCAACCTCGAGCTGGAGGGGCTTGAGGTCGTGACCGCGGCCGATGGTGCCGAGTGTCTGGATGTGGTGCATCAGGTGCGGCCCGATGTCGTCACCCTCGATGTAGTCATGCCCCGGCTGGACGGGCTCCGGACCGCCGCTCGGCTTCGGGCCGATCCGCGGACGCATGATCTTCCCCTCGCCATCATCAGTGCGTGTACCCAGTACGAGGTCGAGACCGGCCTCGACGTCGGCGTCGACGCCTTCCTCGCCAAGCCCTTCGAACCCGCGGAACTCGTTCGCCTCGTCAAGCACCTCATCGAGCGGCGGCCCGGAGGCAGGAGTGGAGAGCGAGGCGAAGGTGATGGGGAGATTGACGGGGATGGTGAGGGCGGTGGGGGGATTGGTGGAGGGATTAGTGGAGGCGTGCGCGACGGGGCCACGGGTGACGTAGTCGGCGGTCTGACTGGTGGTGTGTGACCGGTGGCGTAGTCGGCGGTCTGATGGTGGTGTGTGACCCGGTGACCCGGTGACCCGGTGACCCGGTGACCCGGTGACCCGGTGACCCGGTGACCCGGTGACCCGGTGACCCGGTGACCCGGTGACCCGGTGACGTAGTCGGCGGCCTGACTGGTGGTGTGGCCGGCGGCGTGACCCGTGGAGGGGTCGGCGGCGTGACCGGTGGAGTGGTCGACGGAATAGTCGATGGAATGGTCGATGGGGTCCCCTTCGGCGGATAGCTCCAGTCAGAGGCCCCCCTCGCGTTCCCCCGAGCCCCAGCAACCTCACCCGAATCCCCCGCAGCCCGCCTCCCTCCCCACCCCACTCGGCATAAACCAGCTCGCATACCCACCCCCCACCTCCCCTACGCTTGTCCCGTGACCCCCGTCGAGCTCTCCCGCACCGTGCTGCACGCAGTGCGGCGTGCCGTGGAGCAGGGGGAGCTGCATGTGGTTGTGCCGGAGCGGGTCGTCGTGACCGAGCCGGGGGCCGGGGGGTGTGGGGACTACGCCACCAACGTTGCGCTCCAGCTCGCTCGGGCGGCTCAGGAGACGCCTCTGCGGGTTGCCGAGATTCTGCGGCCGTATCTCGTCGGTGCCGAGGGGATCAGAGACGTCGTCGTCACCGGTCCCGGGTTTCTCAACATCAGCCTCGGTGAGGAGGCCGACCTCGCCGCCGGAGTCGTACGGGACATCCGTGAGTGTGGGGGTGGGTACGGCCACAGTGAGGTTCTGAAGGGGCAGGTTGTCGTGCTCCGGGTTCCGTACGACGTGCGCGCCGAGGTCGTCGCGGATGCGGTCGTGCGGATCGTCGGGACGCAGGGCGGGCGGTGTGAGGTCCAGCACGGGGAGCCCGTGAATCTGCGGCCGGTTCCGGCGCCGGAGGATCCCGCGCCGCTCGGGGCCGACGCCGCGCAGTGGGCCCTGCTCCATCCCGCGCCGCACGACCGGCCCCGGATCACCGCCGACCATCTCGTGCAGCGGGAGAGCAATCCGCTGTTCCGGGTGCGGTATGCGCATGCCCGGGTCCGGGCCGTCAGCCGTAACGCCGGGCGTCTTGGGTTCGGTGCCGAACCCGGTCCTGTCGACGCCCGCGAAGCCCGTGAGGTCCTCACGGCCCTCTCCGACTACCCGCGTATCCTCACCGCGGCCGCCACCCATCGCGGCCCGGACCGGCTTGCCCGGCATCTCGTCACCGTCGCCGATGCCGTCCTGCCCTTTGTGCCCACCGTGCTTCCGCGCGGCGAGGAGAAACCCTCGGCCGCCCACCGTGCCCGGCTCGCCCTCGCCGAAGCCGCCGGGACGGTGCTGGCCGGCGGCCTGTCCCTGCTCGGCATCGACGCACCCGAACACCTCTGAGGGACTCAGAGCGACACGCATGAGCCCCGGAGCGAGACAGAGAGTCTGAGAGCCAACGTCATGAGTCGTTCCGCCCACCCTGCCGGGCCCCGCCACGCCGACGTCCTGCCCGACGGGCACTACTCCGCCCCGCCCGCCGACCTCAACGCCCTCGACCCCAAGGTGTGGGCCCAGACCGTCGGCCGGGACGAGGACGGTGTCCTCACCGTCGCCGGGATTCCCGCCACCCGGCTCGCCGAGGAGTTCGGCACCCCCGCCTACATCCTCGACGAGGCCGACTTCCGCGGCCGGGTGCGCGCCTGGCGCACCGCCTTCGGCGCCGACGCCGACGTGTTCTACGCCGGGAAGGCGTTCCTCTCGCGTGCCGTCGTGCGGTGGCTGCACGAGGAGGGGCTCAACCTGGATGTCTGTTCGGGCGGGGAGCTGGCCACCGCCCTCTCCGGCGGCATGCCCGCCGAGCGCATCGCCTTCCACGGCAACAACAAGTCCGCCCAGGAGATCGAGCGGGCCATAGAGGCCGGCGTCGGGCGGATCGTCCTCGATTCGTTCCAGGAGATCGTGCGGGTCGCGCATATCGCGCAGTCGCTCGGCAAGCGGCAGAAGGTGCAGATCCGGATCACCGTGGGCGTGGAGGCGCACACCCACGAGTTCATCGCCACCGCTCACGAGGACCAGAAGTTCGGCATTCCGCTCGCGGGCGGGCAGGCCGCCGAGGCCGTGCGGCGGGCCCTGCAGCTGGACGGGCTCGAACTGATCGGCATTCACAGCCACATCGGGTCGCAGATCTTCGACATGTCCGGGTTCGAGGTGGCCGCCCATCGGGTGGTCGGGTTGCTGAAGGCCGTCCGGGACGAGCACGGGGTCGAGCTGCCCGAGATCGACCTCGGTGGCGGGCTCGGTATCGCCTACACCAGTGACGACGATCCGCGTGAGCCGCATGAGATCGCCAAGGCGCTCACCGAGATCGTCACACGGGAGTGCGAGGCGGCCAGGCTGCGGACGCCGCGGATCTCCGTCGAGCCGGGGCGCGCCATCGTCGGCCCGACCGCGTTCACGCTGTACGAGGTCGGCACCGTCAAGCCGCTCGACGGGCTGCGGACGTACGTCTCCGTCGACGGCGGCATGTCCGACAACATCCGCACCGCGTTGTACGACGCCGAGTACAGCGTCGCCCTCGTCTCGCGCACCAGCGACGCCGAGCCCATGCTCGCCCGCGTCGTCGGCAAGCACTGCGAGAGCGGGGACATCGTGGTCAAGGACGCGTTCCTGCCCGCCGACCTGGCGCCGGGCGACCTCATCGCCGTACCCGCCACCGGCGCCTACTGCCGGTCCATGGCCAGCAACTACAACCACGTGCTCCGGCCGCCCGTCATCGCCGTGAAGGACGGCAAGGCCCGGGTCATCGTCCGGCGCGAGACGGAGGACGACCTCCTGCGTCTCGATGTCGGATGACAGAGAAGACGACAAAGACGATGACGAAGAAGTTGACAAAGAAGCCGAGGCAGGGGTGACCGGCCGGAGATTCTTCGGTCTGTTCGTCCCGGCAACATGAAATAGATGTCTCACGATCCGGACGAAGGGTAGAAACCGCCGTCCGGTGAGTGAGACTGGTCCAACCGTAGACGGTATGAGGAAACGAGGTCGGATGATGCGTACGCGTCCGCTGAAGGTGGCGCTGCTGGGCTGTGGAGTGGTCGGCTCAGAGGTGGCGCGCATCATGACGACGCACGCCGACGACCTCGCCGCCCGGATCGGCGCCCCCGTGGAGCTGGCGGGAGTCGCGGTACGGCGGCCCTCCAAGGTCCGTGAGGGCATTGCGCAGGAACTCGTCACCACCGACGCCACCGCCCTCGTCAAACGCGGCGACATCGACGTCGTGGTGGAGGTCATCGGCGGGATCGAGCCCGCCCGGGGCCTCATCACCACCGCCTTCGAGCACGGGGCGTCCGTCGTCTCCGCGAACAAGGCCCTGCTCGCCCAGGACGGCGCCGCCCTGCACGCCGCCGCCGATGCGCACGGCAAGGACCTCTACTACGAGGCCGCCGTCGCCGGTGCCATCCCGCTGATCCGGCCGCTGCGCGAGTCCCTCGCCGGCGACAAGATCAACCGGGTGATGGGCATCGTCAACGGGACGACCAACTTCATCCTCGACAAGATGGACACCACGGGGGCGGGCTACCAGGAGGCCCTCGACGAGGCCACCGCCCTGGGATACGCGGAGGCCGACCCCACCGCCGACGTCGAGGGGTTCGACGCCGCCGCCAAGGCCGCCATCCTCGCCGGCATCGCCTTCCACACCCGGGTGCGCCTGGACGACGTCTACCGCGAGGGCATGACCGAGGTCACCTCGGCCGACTTCCGCTCGGCCAAGGAGATGGGGTGCACCATCAAGCTGCTCGCCATCTGTGAGCGGGCGGCGGACGGGGGCTCCGTCACCGCGCGCGTGCACCCCGCCATGATTCCGCTGAGCCATCCGCTCGCCTCCGTGCGCGGCGCGTACAACGCCGTCTTCGTGGAGTCCGACGCGGCCGGCCAGCTCATGTTCTACGGCCCCGGCGCCGGCGGTTCCCCGACCGCCTCCGCCGTGCTCGGCGACCTCGTCGCCGTCTGCCGTAATCGGCTCAACGGCGCAACGGGGCCCGGTGAGTCGGCGTACGCGGCCCTGCCCGTCTCGCCCATGGGCGAGGTCGTCACCCGGTACCACATCAGCCTCGACGTCGCGGACAAACCGGGTGTTCTCGCCCAGGTCGCGACCGTCTTCGCCGAGCACGGGGTGTCGATCGATACCGTTCGGCAGCAGGGCAAGGACGGCGAGGCCTCCCTCGTCGTCGTCACCCACCGAGCGTCCGACGCCTCCCTCACCGGGACCGTCGAGGCGCTGCGCAAGCTCGACACCGTGCGGGGTGTCGCCAGCATCATGCGGGTTGAAGGAGAGTAACCAGCAATGACTCACCAGTGGCGCGGCATCATCGAGGAGTACCGGGACAGGCTGCCGGTCTCCGACACCACGCCGGTCGTGACGCTCCGCGAGGGCGGCACGCCCCTCGTGCCCGCTCAGGTGCTCTCCGAGCGCACGGGCTGTGAGGTCCACCTCAAGGTGGAGGGGGCCAACCCCACCGGGTCCTTCAAGGACCGCGGCATGACCATGGCCATCTCCAAGGCCAAGGAGGAGGGGGCGAAGGCCGTCATCTGCGCCTCCACCGGCAACACGTCGGCGAGTGCGGCCGCCTACGCCGTGCGCGCGGGCATGGTCTCCGCCGTGCTCGTGCCGCAGGGGAAGATCGCGCTCGGCAAGATGGGCCAGGCCCTCGTGCACGGCGCGAAGATCCTCCAGGTCGACGGAAACTTCGACGACTGCCTCACGCTCGCCCGCGAGCTGAGCGACAACTACCCCGTGGCGCTGGTCAATTCGGTCAACCCGGTGCGTATCGAGGGCCAGAAGACGGCCGCCTTCGAGATCGTGGACATGCTGGGCGACGCCCCCGACATCCACGTCCTCCCGGTCGGCAACGCGGGCAACATCACCGCCTACTGGAGGGGCTACAAGGAGTACGCCGCCGACGGCATCGCCTCCAGGACTCCGCGCATGTGGGGTTTCCAGGCCTCCGGCAGTGCCCCGATCGTGCGCGGCGAGGTCGTCAAGGACCCGTCGACCATCGCCACCGCGATCCGCATCGGCAACCCTGCGTCCTGGCAGTACGCCCTGGCCGCCCGGGACGAGTCCGGCGGTGCCATCGACGAGGTGACGGACCGTGAAATCCTGCGCGCCTACCGGCTGTTGGCCGCGCAGGAGGGTGTCTTCGTGGAGCCCGCCTCCGCCGCCTCCGTGGCCGGTCTGCTCAAGGCCGCCGAGCAGGGCAAGGTCGACCCGGGACAGCGCATCGTGTGCACCGTCACCGGCAACGGTCTGAAGGACCCCGACTGGGCCGTCGCCGGCGCCCCGCAGCCGGTCACCGTCCCGGTCGACGCGGCCACCGCGGCCGAGCGCCTCGGCCTGGCCTGAAACCTGCCTGAGCAGGGGTAACCCGCGTCAGGGTGCACAGGGGGCTTACGACACGCATCGTGCGCCTCCTGTGCGCCCTATGTCGCGGCAGAACCTTCCTTCGATAGGCTGTACTGAACCCGCCTACCGCATATGCCCCTGCGTGTGGGCACGGGGTCGCGCCGTCACCGCGCCCCGAAGGGTCTTCGTACGTCATCGAATGTCCATCGATTCCATCGGGTGACATTCGACTCCATCGGATGTCATTCGACAGTCACGCAGCTCAAGGAGAGTCTTCGAGCGATGGCCGGTCCAGCGTTCCGCGCCGCCGCCGTCCGGGTGCGCGTTCCCGCCACCAGCGCCAATCTCGGTCCGGGCTTCGACGCCCTGGGCCTCGCGCTGGGGCTGTACGACGACGTCGTCGTCCGGGTGGCCGACTCCGGGCTGCACATCGACATCGCGGGTGAGGGCAGCGAGACCCTGCCCCGGGACGAGAGTCACCTGCTCGTCCGTTCCCTGCGCACCGCCTTCGATCTGCTGGGCGGACAGCCCCGCGGCCTCGAAATCGTCTGTGCCAACCGCATTCCGCACGGCCGCGGCCTGGGCTCCTCCTCCGCCGCCATCTGTGCCGGCATCGTCGCCGCCCGCGCGGTGACCATAGGCGGCGAGGCCCGGCTCGACGACGCCGCGCTGCTGGAGCTGGCCACCGAGATCGAGGGCCACCCGGACAACGTGGCGGCCTGCCTGCTCGGCGGTTTCACCCTGTCCTGGATGGAGGCCGGCGCCGCCCGGGCGATCAGGATGGAGCCGAACGATTCCATCGTTCCGGTGGTTTTCGTGCCCGGGAAGCCGGTTCTGACCGAGACCGCGCGCGGCCTGCTCCCGCGCACCGTGCCGCATGTCGACGCCGCCACCAACGCGGGCCGTGCCGCCCTGCTCGTCGAGGCCCTCACCCGGCGCCCCGAGCTGCTGCTGCCCGCCACCGAGGACCGCCTCCACCAGGAGTACCGCGCCCCGGCCATGCCGGAGAGCGCCGCGCTGGTGGAGCGGCTGCGGGCCGACGGGATCCCGGCCGTCATCTCGGGCGCCGGGCCCACCGTCATGGCCCTGGCCGACGTCGGCACCGCCGACAAGGTGGAAGCCCTGGCCGGCACCGACTGGGCCGCCAACCGGCTGAGCCTGGACATGCAGGGAGCGAGCGTGCTGCCGCTTGCGACCTGACACATGCTTGCCGGATTTGGAGAGGGGGAATGTTTGTTGGATCCGGTAGTGTTAACCTCAAGTCTGCACCCGACCTCACCATGGCGAGGTGCCTCGTGTCCCCGTCCGGGACAGACCCTCTTCCGGGAGCCTCCCAAGCCACTCCGTGTTCCATGTGTCGTACCTGGGCAGTACGTCGTATGCGCGCACTGAGCGGGCCGCCGGGCACGCTTCGGAATCGGTGCTACCACGCCACGTGACACTGGGTGCCACGGTTCGCGGAAGCGCCATCACCTGCAAATCTCTTCCGCCGCGTTGGCGGACCACCGCCCCGGCACGGTTCGCAGAGACAGGACCGTAGCCGGACAGCACAACCGGTCGCCGAGCCAGACAGGCCGACGTCCGCTCCAGGGAAGGACCCTTCGTGAGCGACACCACCGATCTGATGGGCGCACGTGTCGAGGAGACCGCTGCCGCGCCCGCCACGGACGCCTCCGCGCCTGCCACCGGTGCCGGCTCCCGGCGGCGCCGTGGTACCGGCCTCGAGGGCATGGTGCTGGCCGAGCTGCAGCAGGTCGCCTCGGGCCTCGGTATCAGGGGCACCGCGCGTATGCGCAAGAGCCAGCTGATCGAGGTCATCAAGGAGGCCCAGGCCGGTGGGGGCGCCGCCCCCAAGGCCGAGGCCCCCGCCGAGACCAAGCCGAAGCGCCGCGCCACCTCGAAGGCCCGGACGGGCGAGGAAGCCGCCGAGAAGAAGGCGGAGAAGTCCGCGCAGGCCCCCGCCGACAAGGCCGTGGCCCAGCAGCAGATCGAGATTCCCGGCCAGCCGGCCGGCGGCACCTCCCGCGCGAGCGAAGACGAGGCCCCGACCGAGCGCCGTCGCCGTCGCGCCACCGCCGAGGCGGGCGCCCCGGCCGCGAGCAGCACCGAGACCGTCGTCGCCGAGGCGAAGGCCGAGCCCAAGGCCGAGACGACCGTGCAGCAGGGCGAGGCCAAGGGTGACGCCGGTGAGGGCGACGGCCGTGGCCGCCGCGACCGCCGTGAGCGTGGCCGGGACCGGGACCGGGACCGCCGGGGCAAGGGCGACGACCAGCAGGGCCAGGGCGGCCAGCGTCAGCAGGGCCAGCAGCAGGGCGGCGGCGGTCGCCCGGAGCGCGGCCAGCAGCAGGATGACGACGACTTCGAGGGTGGCCGCCGTGGCCGTCGCGGCCGCTACCGCGACCGCCGTGGCCGCCGTGGCCGCGACGAGTTCGCCGGCAACGAGCCGCAGCTCGCCGAGGACGACGTCCTGATCCCCGTCGCGGGCATCCTCGACATCCTCGACAACTACGCCTTCATCCGTACGTCGGGCTACCTGCCGGGTCCGAACGACGTGTACGTCTCCCTCGCCCAGGTCCGCAAGAACGGCCTGCGCAAGGGTGACCACGTCACCGGCGCGGTCCGTCAGCCCAAGGAGGGCGAGCGCCGCGAGAAGTTCAACGCGCTGGTCCGCCTCGACTCCGTCAACGGCATGGCGCCCGAACACGGCCGTGGCCGCCCGGAGTTCAACAAGCTGACCCCGCTCTACCCGCAGGACCGGCTCCGCCTGGAGACCGACCCGGGCGTGCTGACCACCCGCATCATCGACCTCGTGTCGCCGATCGGTAAGGGCCAGCGCGGTCTGATCGTGGCCCCGCCGAAGACCGGCAAGACCATGATCATGCAGGCGATCGCCAACGCGATCACGCACAACAACCCCGAGTGCCACCTGATGGTCGTCCTCGTCGACGAGCGTCCGGAAGAGGTCACCGACATGCAGCGGTCGGTCAAGGGCGAGGTCATCTCCTCGACCTTCGACCGCCCGGCCGAGGACCACACCACGGTCGCCGAGCTGGCGATCGAGCGCGCCAAGCGTCTGGTGGAGCTGGGCCACGACGTCGTCGTGCTGCTCGACTCGATCACGCGTCTGGGCCGTGCGTACAACCTGGCGGCGCCGGCCTCCGGCCGCATCCTGTCCGGTGGTGTCGACTCGACCGCCCTGTACCCGCCGAAGCGGTTCTTCGGTGCGGCCCGCAACATCGAGGACGGCGGCTCGCTGACCATCCTCGCCACCGCCCTGGTGGACACCGGGTCCCGCATGGACGAGGTGATCTTCGAGGAGTTCAAGGGCACCGGCAACGCCGAGCTCAAGCTCGACCGCAAGCTCGCCGACAAGCGCATCTTCCCGGCGGTGGACGTGGACGCGTCCGGTACCCGTAAGGAAGAGATCCTGCTCGCCAGCGACGAGCTCGCCATCGTCTGGAAGCTGCGCCGGGTGCTGCACGCGCTGGACCAGCAGCAGGCGGTCGAACTGCTCCTCGACAAGATGAAGCAGACGAAGTCGAACGCCGAGTTCCTGATGCAGATTCAGAAGACGACGCCGACGCCTGGTAACGGCGACTAGTCGCTCCGCTGGGTCAGCCGAAGTCCTTCGGTTGTCTGTCGGCCAGGCCGCCCCCCGTCATCAGTGACGGGGGGCGGCCTTTTGGCGCTGAGAGAAGTGGGCGCACCTCGTGCCCCTTCCGACTCATGCATCTCTGGGGGGACTTTCTTGTCCACAGCTCCGTCCGGCGGCGGTCGTCACAGACGCCGGATACGCCTCGCCCTGCCCCTTGCCGCCGCCGGTGTCGCCGCGGCCGTGACCGCGGCGTTGATGACCTCGTCCGCGGGGGCGGCCACCTCGGTACCGACCCCGACCGTCAAGCCGGCCCTCTCCTCGCCGTCGCTCGTCACGTTGGAGAAGCGTGTCGCGGGCGCCCTCGCCGGTGACGACACCGCGGGACAGACGACCGAGAAGTCGTCCCTGAGCGCGAGCACCAACACCGCCACGGTCGACCCGAAGATCATCGGCGGCAGCGAGACCACCATCACCAGCGCGCCGTGGATGGCCCAGCTCTGGTACTACGACGACAAGGGCACCACTGACGAGAGCGACGACCTCGGCTTCTTCTGCGGCGGGTCGGTCGTCTCGCCGACGAAGATCCTCACCGCCGCGCACTGCGTCAAGGGCTACAACTGGAAGGCCTACGGTGCCATCGTCACCGGCACCTCCCAGCTGCCGACCAGCGACAGCTCCGGCAACACGGACCTGCACGGCGGCACCGCGACCGGCGTGCTGCGCCAGTGGAACCACCCGTCGTACAGCGCGACGACCATCGACAACGACATCGCCGTCCTCACGCTGGACAACCCGGTCAAGGCCACGCCGATCCGGATGACGACGTCCGGCGACACCGCCTCCTACGCCGCGGGCACCAGCGCCAAGCTCTACGGCTGGGGCCGCACCAGCTCCACCACCCAGGACATCTCCGACACGCTGAAGACGGCCACGCTGCCGATCCAGTCGGACACCACGTGCTCCGGCTTCTACAGCACGGACTTCGTCAAGGGCCACATGGTCTGCGCGGGCAACCCCGCCACCGGCAGCGACACCGGAACCACCTCCGCCTGCAACGGCGACTCCGGTGGCCCGCTCGTGGTGAACGGCCGGATCGTCGGCGTCGTCTCCTGGGGCGTCGTGGACTGTGTGCAGAAGGGCGCCTACAGCGTCTTCACCAAGGTGAGCACGTACGTCGGTGCCGCCTACGCACAGGTCGACGACGGCAATCTGAGCTACACCGACGGCAAGGCCGACCTGTGGGTGCGCAACGCCTCCACCAAGACCGGCTACGAGAAGGACTCCAAGGGCACGTCGTTCGGCGCCCGGATCTCCTGGGGCAACTGGAACGGCGTGAACGTCGTCCTGCAGACCGACCTGAACCGGGACGGCATCGAGGACCTCGTGGTCCGCGACAGCGGCACCGGTGACGTCTACTGGATGCACTACGTCCTGTCCAGCGGCTCCTGGTCGCAGACCAAGATCTTCACCGGCTGGAAGACCCGCACCCGCATCATCGCCCCCGGCGATGTCACCGGCGACTACCTGCCCGACCTCCTGTCCGTCGACTCCGGCGGCGCCCTGTGGATCTACCCGGGCAAGGGCAACGGCACCTTCTCCTCCCGCGTGCAGGTCGGCACGGGCTGGAACCAGTACAACTCGGTGCGCGGCCACGGCGACTTCACCGGTGACGGCAAGGCCGACCTGCTCGCCCGCAAGAGCAGCACCGGCGACCTGTACCTGTACAAGGGAACCGGCAAGTCCGGATCCGGCGCCTTCTCCACCCGCATCAAGGTGCGCAGCGCCTGGACCGGCTACAACGCCTTCGACGCGGTGGGCGATGTGAGCGGTGACGGCAAGGCCGACTTCCTGGCCCGCACCTCCGGCGGCACGCTCTACCTGTACAAGGGCACCGGCAAGGCGACCAGCGAGATCTTTGCCACACGTGTCTCGGTCGGTACCGGTTTCCAGCAGTACGACATCTGGGGCTGAAACCCCTGGTGAGCCGAGGCTCACCGAGGTGACGTGGTCACACAGAGTGCCCATCGCCGTACGCGATGGGCACTTTGCGTTGTGCAACCCTTGCCCGAGTTCCTCCGTCTGACCAGACAGAGCGACGATGGTGTGATGGACGAGACCTAGGAGTGACGTGTCCGCCGAGAGCACGCCGGAGCCCGGCATACCGGGGCCGGGCGAGACCGGATCCCGTGGCAAGGGCAGCCGCCGCAAGCCCCGCAGCAGCAGCCGCAAGGCTCTGCTCGCCGTGGCCTGGACGGCCGCGGGCGTGGTCGTGCTGGGCGGCACCGGCGCCGGATACGTCTACTTCAAGCTCAACGGCAACATCAAGAGCGTCGACATCAACCAGGCCCTCGGCGCCGACCGGCCCATGAAGGTCGACAACGGCTCCGAGAACATCCTGGTCCTCGGCTCGGACTCCCGCTCCGGCTCCAACAAGAAGCTCGGCGGCGGCACCGACGACGGCAGCGCCCGCTCCGACACGGCGATGATCGTCCACGTCTACAAGGGCCACAAGAAGGCCAGTGTGGTCTCCATCCCGCGTGACACCCTCATCGACCGCCCCGAGTGCACCGACACCAACGGCACCACGCATCCGGCCGCGTCCGGCGTGATGTTCAACGAGGCGTACTCCACCGGCGGCGCGGCCTGCACCGTCAAGACCGTCGAGTCGCTCAGCGGCATCCGCATGGACCACTACCTGGAGGTCGACTTCGCCGGCTTCCAGAAGCTCATCGACGACCTCGGCGGGGTCCCGGTCACCACGACCGAGAACATCGACGACCCGCAGAGCCACCTGAAGCTCAAGGCCGGCACCCACACCCTGGACGGGGAGCAGGCGCTCGGCCTGGTCCGCACCCGGCACGGCGTCGGTGACGGCTCCGACCTGGGCCGCATCCAGCTCCAGCAGGCGTTCGTCAAGGCGCTGATGGACCAGGTCAAGCACGTCGGCGTGTTCAGCAGCCCGAAGAACCTGTACGACCTCGCCGACACCGCCACCAAGGCCGTCACCACCGACTCCGACCTCGGCTCGGTCAACGCCCTCGCGGACTTCGCGAACGGCCTGAAGGGCATCAGCTCGTCCCACACGAAGATGGTCACGATGCCCGTCCAGTACGACCCGGCCAACCTCAACCGGGTCCTGGTGGCGAAGGCGAAGGCCCAGCTGGTCTGGGACGCCCTGCAGAACGACCGACCGATCCCGGCGGCGGCGACCAAGGGGACGGCCACGGGCGAAGCCAAGGGCGTGGTGACTCCCTGAGCCCGCTCACCCCCAGGGACCTGAGCCCGCTCACCCCCGGGGAATAGACAACGACGCCCCCCGGTTTTGGGGGATGGCGCCAGTCCTGGCAGACTGGTACGTCGGCTCCGGTTCACGCTTTCGCAGCCCGCGACGGCGACCCGGCGCCCTCCCGGAATCTAGGAGAAACCTTGAAGCGCGACATCCACCCCGAGTACGTCGAGACGCAGGTCAGCTGCACCTGTGGCGCGTCGTTCACCACCCGTAGCACGATCCAGTCCGGCACCATCCGTGCTGAGGTCTGCTCCGAGTGCCACCCGTTCTACACGGGCAAGCAGAAGATCCTCGACACCGGTGGCCGTGTGGCCCGCTTCGAGGCCCGCTTCGGCAAGGCTGCCGCCGGCTCCAAGAAGTAGCGAGCCCCAATTCGCCGGTCCACGGTCGCGCCCCCACCCGGGTGTGCCCGGGACCGGCGTTTTTGGTCGCCCGCCACCCCTCCCCCAGCAGTACAGGAGCCGAAAGATGTTCGAGGCCGTCGAGGAACTCGTCGCCGAGCACGCCGATCTGGAGAAGAAGCTCGCCGATCCGTCGGTCCACTCCGACCAGGCGAACGCGCGCAAGCTGAACAAGCGCTACGCCGAGCTGACCCCGATCGTCGCCACGTACCGCTCCTGGAAGCAGACCGGCGACGACATGGAGACCGCGCGCGAGCTCGCCGCCGACGATCCTGACTTCGCCGCAGAGGTCAAGGAGCTGGACAAGCAGCGCGACGAGCTGACCGAGAAGCTGCGCTTCCTGCTCATCCCGCGCGACCCGAGTGACGACAAGGACGTCATTCTGGAGATCAAGGCCGGCGCCGGCGGCGACGAGTCCGCGCTGTTCGCCGGTGACCTGCTGCGCATGTACCTGCGCTACGCCGAGCGGGTCGGCTGGAAGACCGAGGTCATCGACGCCACCGAGTCCGAGCTGGGCGGCTACAAGGACGTCCAGGTCGCCGTGAAGGCCCGTGGGCAGCTGGAGCCCGGCCAGGGCGTGTGGGCCCGGCTGAAGTACGAGGGCGGTGTGCACCGCGTGCAGCGTGTGCCGGCCACCGAGTCCCAGGGCCGTATCCACACCTCCGCCGCCGGTGTGCTCGTCACCCCCGAGGCCGAGGAGGTCGACGTCGAGATCAACCCGAACGACCTTCGGATCGACGTCTACCGGTCCTCCGGCCCCGGCGGCCAGTCCGTCAACACCACCGACTCCGCGGTGCGCATCACGCACCTTCCGACCGGAGTCGTCGCCTCCTGCCAGAACGAGAAGAGCCAGCTCCAGAACAAGGAGCAGGCGATGCGTATCCTGCGCTCCAGGCTGCTCGCCGCGGCGCAGGAGGAGGCCGAGCGGGAGGCCGCCGACGCCCGTCGCAGCCAGGTCCGCACCGTCGACCGCTCCGAGAAGATCCGCACCTACAACTTCCCGGAGAACCGCATCTCCGACCACCGCGTCGGATTCAAGGCGTACAACCTGGACCAGGTCCTGGACGGCGACCTCGACCCGGTGATCCAGGCCTGCGTCGACGCCGACTCGGCGGCGAAGCTGGCAGCTGCATAAGGCACGTACGAGTTACCCGGAGGACTTGCGTGAACCTGCTGCTCGCGGAGGTGGCCCAGGCCGCCCAGCGGCTGGCCGACGCCGGCGTGCCCTCGCCGCGCAACGACGCGGAGGAGCTCGCCGCGTTCGTGCACGGCGTGAAGCGGGGCGCGTTGCACTCCGTCAAGGACTCCGACTTCGACGCCCGCTACTGGGAGGTCATCGCCCGGCGTGAGCAGCGCGAGCCGCTGCAGCACATCACCGGGCGGGCCTACTTCCGGTACCTGGAACTCCAGGTCGGCCCGGGTGTCTTCGTGCCCCGGCCGGAGACCGAGTCCGTGGTCGGCTGGGCCATAGACGCCGTGCGCGCCATGGACGTCGTCGAGCCCTGCATCGTGGACCTGTGCACCGGCTCGGGCGCCATCGCGCTCGCCCTCGCCCAGGAGGTCCCGCGCTCGCGCGTGCACGCCGTGGAGCTGTCCGACGACGCCCTGGTGTGGACGCGCAAGAACGTGGCCGGGTCCAGGGTCGACCTGCGCCAGGGCAACGCCCTGGACGCCTTCCGCGACCTCGACGGACAGGTCGACCTGGTCATCTCCAACCCGCCGTACATCCCGCTCACCGAGTGGGAGTACGTCGCCCCGGAGGCCCGCGACTACGACCCGGAGCTGGCGCTGTTCTCCGGCGAGGACGGCCTGGACCTCATCCGGGGCCTCGAACGCACCGCGCACCGGCTGCTGCGCCCCGGTGGTGTCGTCGTCATCGAGCACGCCGACACCCAGGGCGGCCAGGTGCCGTGGATCTTCACCGAGGAGCGGGGCTGGGCCGACGCGGCCGACCACCCCGACCTCAACAACCGCCCCCGGTTCGCGACCGCCCGCAGGGCGCTGCCGTGACCACCCCGACGACTTCCAGCCGGCAGTACGTGTACGAGGAGGCCCGCTAGACATGGCACGGCGATACGACACCAACGACGCGACCGACCGCGTGACGGGTCTGCGTGAAGCCGCGTCCGCGGTCCGCCGGGGCGAGCTGGTGGTGCTCCCGACCGACACGGTGTACGGCATCGGCGCCGACGCGTTCTCCTCCGAGGCCGTCGCCGACCTGCTCGCCGCCAAGGGCCGGGGCCGCAATATGCCCACCCCTGTCCTCATCGGCTCCCCGAACACCCTGCACGGCCTGGTCACGGACTTCTCCGAGCTGGCCTGGGAACTGGTCGACGCGTTCTGGCCGGGTGCCCTCACGCTGGTCGCCCGGCACCAGCCGTCCCTGCAGTGGGACCTCGGCGACAGCCGTGGCACGGTCGCCGTCCGCATGCCGCTGCACCCGGTCGCCATCGAGCTGCTCACCGAGGTCGGCCCCATGGCCGTGTCCTCCGCGAACCTCACCGGCCACCCGGCGCCGGAGGACTGCGACGCCGCCCAGAACATGCTCGGCGACTCCGTCTCCGTCTACCTCGACGGCGGCCCCACCCCGGGCAACGTGCCCTCGTCCATCGTGGACGTCACCGGCCAGGTTCCGGTGCTGCTGCGCGAGGGTGCGATCTCCCCGGACGAGCTGCGGAAGGTCGTACCCGACCTCGAGGTGGCGAATTGACGGCCCCTGAGGCGGGGCGTGGCATAGGCAACGGGGAAAGCGCGGCGGAACAGACGACGACGTTCGGGTTTCCGCGCGACACCTTCCGCATCCTCCACGTCAGCACCGGCAACGTGTGCCGCTCGCCGATCACCGAGCGGCTGACCCGCCATTTCGTGGCGGAGCGGCTCGGCGTACTCGGCGGCGGGCTGATCGTGGAGAGCGCGGGCACCTGGGGCCACGAGGGCGCGCCCATGGAGGCCAACGCGGAGGCCGTGCTGGCCGAGTTCGGCGCGGACGCCTCCGGCTTCGTCGGCAGGGAACTGCTCGACGAGCACGTCATCACGTCCGATCTGGTGCTGACGGCCACGCGGGACCACCGGGCCCAGGTGATCTCGATGGGGCACTCGGCGGGGCTGCGGACGTTCACGCTGAAGGAGTTCACCCGTCTGGTCCGGGCGATAGATCCGGCCACGCTGCCGCCGCTGGAGGACGGCGTGGTCGCGCGGGCGCGGGCGCTGGTCCGTGCGGCCGCGGCTCTACGCGGGTGGCTGCTGGCCCCCACCGCCGAGGCGGACGAGGTGTACGACCCGTACGGGGCACCGCTGCCGTTCTTCCGGTCGATCGGGGACGAGATACATGAGGCGCTGGATCCGGTGGTGACCGCGCTGACGGGTGTGACCGCGAGGATGTGACACCGCGCACCCCACCGGTCCCGGGCCTACATTGGACCTACGTCACCGTGAACCGCTGTCAAACACGACCGCCCGGGAGCCCGCCATGTCGGTCACCCATACCCTCGAGACCGATGTCCTGCGGCGGCAGGACCCGGAGCTGGCCGAGATCCTGCAAGGGGAGCTGGAGCGGCAGTCGACGACGCTGCAGCTGATCGCCGCCGAGAACTTCACCTCGCCGGCCGTGCTCGCCGCCCTCGGCTCATCGCTCGCCAACAAGTACGCCGAGGGCTATCCCGGCGCCCGGTACCACGGCGGCTGCGAACTGGTCGACGTCGCCGAACGCCTCGCGGTCGAGCGGGCCAAGGCGCTGTTCGGCGCCCAGCACGCCAACGTCCAGGCCCACTCGGGCTCCTCGGCGGTCCTGGCCGCCTACGCCGCCCTGCTGCGCCCCGGAGACACCGTCCTCGCCCTCGGGCTGCCCTACGGCGGCCATCTCACCCACGGCTCGCCCGCGAACTTCTCCGGCCGCTGGTTCGACTTCGTCGGGTACGGCGTCGACGCCGAGACCGGGCTCATCGACCACGACCAGGTGCGCCATCTGGCCCGCAACCACCGGCCCAAGGCCATCGTGTGCGGCTCGATCGCCTACCCCCGCCACTTCGACTACGCCTTCTTCCGTGCGGTCGCCGACGAGGTCGGGGCGTATCTGATCGCGGACGCCGCGCACCCGATCGGCCTGGTCGCCGGGGGAGCGGCGCCCAACCCGGTGCCGTACGCCGATGTGGTGTGCGCCACCACCCACAAGGTGCTGCGCGGCCCGCGCGGCGGAATGATCCTGTGCGGCGGCGAGCTGGCCGAGCGCGTCGACCGGGCTGTGTTCCCTTTCACACAGGGCGGCGCGCAGATGCACACCATCGCCGCCAAGGCCGTCGCGTTCGGCGAGGCGGCAACACCGGCGTTCGGCGCGTACGCCCATCAGGTGGTCGCCAATGCGAGGGTTCTCGCGGCGCAGCTGGCCGCCGAGGGCCTCGCGGTCACCACCGGTGGCACGGACACCCACCTGATCACTACTGACCCGGCCCCGCTCGGCGTGGACGGGCGCACCGCGCGCGGCCGGCTGGCCGCCGCCGGGCTCGTCCTGGACTGCTGTGTGCTGCCGCACGGCGACGGGCGCGGGCTGCGGCTGGGGACGGCCGCGGTGACCACGCAGGGCATGGGGGAGCCGGAGATGGTCAAGATCGCCGCGCTGCTGGCCTCGGTCCTGCGGGGCGAGACGGAACCGGCCCCGGCGCGGGAGGAGGTGCGCGAGCTGGCCGGTAGATTTCCGCCTTATCCCGGCTGAGCGGGGGTAGGCGCACGGCCGTACACCCCGGTGTGCACCGACGTGCACAGCCACCCGTGCAACCATCGTCGCTACCCGGAAGTCCTCATCCATATGCGTCGCTCGCTAGGGTGGTGGGCTGTGATGGCCAGCGAGACCTGTGGGGAAGCCCGTGCGTGAATACCTGCTGACGCTCTGCATCACGGCCGCGGTGACGTATCTGCTGACAGGGCCGGTACGGAAGTTCGCGATCGTGGCGGGAGCCATGCCGGAGATCCGGGCACGTGACGTGCACCGGGAGCCCACTCCGCGCCTCGGCGGGATCGCCATGTTCTTCGGCCTGTGCGCCGGTCTGCTGGTCGCGGACCACCTCACGAACCTCAACCAGCTCTTCGCCAGATCCAACGAGCCACGGGCGCTGCTCTCCGGGGCCGCGTTGATCTGGCTGATCGGTGTCCTGGACGACAAGTTCGAGATCGACGCGCTGATCAAGCTGGGCGGCCAGATGATCGCCGCGGGCGTCATGGTCATGCAGGGTCTGACGATCCTGTGGCTGCCCATCCCGGGCGTCGGCAACGTGGCGCTGACCCAGTGGCAGGGCACGCTGCTCACGGTCGCCCTCGTCGTCATCACGATCAACGCGGTGAACTTCGTGGACGGCCTGGACGGTCTTGCCGCGGGCATGGTGTGCATCGCGGCGGCGGCGTTCTTCCTGTACTCGTACCGGATCTGGTACTCGTACGGCATCGAGGCCGCCGCTCCGGCGACCCTGTTCGCGGCGATCCTGATGGGCATGTGCCTGGGCTTCCTGCCGCACAACATGCACCCGGCGCGGATCTTCATGGGCGACTCGGGCTCGATGCTGATCGGGCTGGTGCTGGCCGCGGGTGCGATCTCCATCACGGGGCAGGTCGACCCGGACGCGCTGGCCCTCTTCACGGGCTCGGAGAAGGCGGCGGTGCACCAGACGGTGCCGGTCTACATCCCGCTGCTGCTCCCGCTGACGATCATCGCCGTACCGGCGGCGGACCTGGTGCTGGCCATCGTGCGCCGCACCTGGCGCGGCCAGTCCCCGTTCGCGGCCGACCGGGGCCATCTGCACCACCGGCTGCTGGAGATCGGCCACTCGCACAGCCGGGCTGTGCTGATCATGTACTTCTGGTCGGCGCTGATCGCCTTCGGCGCGCTGGCCTACTCGGTGAACTCGGCGTCGATGTGGATCGTGCTGGGTGTGGTCTTCCTCAGCGCGGTCGGCCTGGTCCTGCTCCTGCTGCCCCGCTTCACCCCGCGTGCCCCCAGGTGGGCGGAGCGCTTCGTGCCGCCGCGGTACCGCAGGCGGCGGGCGGTGCCCGCGCTCGACGCCGCGGTGCCGGCGGGCGGCGCGGTGCGCGAGTGCCACGGGGCCACCGCGCTCCGGGACGAGGCACTGGTGCCGGACCGGGGTACCGAGGCCGACGTCCGGTAGCCCGGGCGGGGTCCGAACCGTGATGCCGGGCCCCGCGCCGCCTCTTCGGCGGCGCGGGGCCCGGCATCGTTGTCATCGGGGGTGTCTGCTGTCGTTCCTCAGTCCGGCTCCGCGGAGAGCCAGCCGATCTGGACGGCCTTGGCGCCGGCCTGGAAGCGGCTGCGGGCGTCCAGTCTCGTCATCAGGGTGTTGGCGATCCGGCGTGCGGTGCGCGGCGAGATGCCGAGCCGCTTGGCGATCGTCTCGTCGGTGTGGCCCTCGTAGAGGAACTTCAGGGCCTGGCTCTCCTGCGGTGTGAGCCCGCGCTCGTCGGGCTCGGGCAGGGCGCTCAGCGGGGTCGCGGTGGCCCACACGCTCTCGAAGAGGGCGCACAGCGCGGTCAGGGTGCCCTCTCCGGTGATGACCACGGCTCCGTCGCTGGAGCTCTCCGCGTTGGCGGATATGACGGCGCAGGTGCGGTCGGTGATGATCAGCCGTACCGGCAGGGAGGGGGCCGTGCGCACCGCCCCGCCCCGCTCGGCGAGCCATTCGGCGTACGCCTGGGTGTGCGGGCTGTTGCGCACGCTGTCCAGGTAGACGGTGCGCATCCGCACCCCGCGGTCGAGGAGCTGCTGGTCGAGGGGCTTCGCCGCGCGCAGGCTCGCCTCCGAGTGGGCGCCGTTCGGCGCGAAGCACAGGACCTCGTCGCGGACCTTGCGGGTCATCGACGCCAGCTGTTCGCGCACGGCCTCGACGCCGGACAGGAAGTTGGCGCCCGCGGCGGTCGCCTGGAGGCGCATGTCCGCGTACTGGGCCATGAGTTCCGCCGCCGCCGCTCTGGACGCCTCGACTCTGGATTGGTGAACCGCCAATTCCGCTTGCTGTCTCGCCAGGAGGATCTCCAGCCCGAGATCCGGGGACACCGCGCGCGGAATTCCGGATTCCGTATTCTGTGGGCGGATCAGCGCCAGTTCGCTCAGCAGGTCGAGGCTGTCACGGATTTCCTGCTCGGGCAGACCGGTCAGCTCGGCGAGGGTGGCTGTTCCCGCCTCGGGATGGGCGAGCATGGACCTGTACACCGCTTCAGCCTTGGTGTCGAGGCCCAGCAGCTCCAGCATCGGCGAATCTCCTTGGGGCGATCGTTACGGCCATTCGATCATGGCACGGGAGCGCCGCGTTGCGGTAGCCAATAGTTGCTGGCCGCTTTGTTCCATGGCCGAAAGCGGCGAGGGTGCGGGGTTGTTCGGGTGGCCGGACAGCCGAAAAGGTCGTGACATGCACCTCATTCACGTTCAAATGTGCGCCTCTCCTCCGCTCGGGGTTCCCGACGGGCTCGTCGACTGGCTGCTGGCCGCGAGCGAGCCCGCCGACGCCCTGGAGCACGTCAGTGTCCACGCCCACTCCGGTGGGGCTCTCACCCTGGGGTTCTTCCATGCCGCGCCCAGGCTGCGCGATGCCGAGCGCGGCGCGCTCCGGCTGTCCCGGCGGGCGGTGGACGAGGGGCCGCTGCGGGGCTACGTGCTGCAGTCCTGCGGTGGTGTGCTCGTCCCGAGCTACCCCGACGCGTTCATCGGCGAGGCCGGTGACGACGGTCCAGGTATGGCATGCACCCGTCATTACCGCTGGACGGAACCGGACGGGGACGCTTCCGTCCAGCGGTAAACCCTTCAGATGTCCCTGACGGCGCGCAAGAGTGAAGTCACGTCAGCAAAGACCTGATCCGGCAAACAGCCGGGACTTCATGACGGGGGAAATCCATGAACCGCACCGTTCACCGTGCCTTGACCGTTATCGCCACGCTCTTCGCCCTCCTCGGTATAGGGGCCGCCACCGCTTCCGCGGATGAGCCGGCCCCGCCGACCACTGCGGTTACCGGTGTCACGGGAGTGCAGCTCCCGGTCGACCCGAGCGACTCCATGGTGTGGGACTGAATTCAGGAATCATGTATTCCATTCATGCCGAGAGGGGGCCTCGAAAGAGCATGTCGCCGATCGCACACCGAGATATCGGCACCATCGTCAGGAATGCGCGCGTCCGGCGGGGAGTCAGCCAGCGCGCGGTGGCGGAGAGATCGGGGCTCAGCCTGCGGACGCTCCGCGAGATAGAACAGGGCCGCGTACGCGCACCCCGGGCCAGCTCCCTGCAACGGCTCGCCGAAGTCCTCGACGAGCCGGTGCTGTTCCCCGAGTCCGCGCCGGCCCCGCCGGACCCCGCCGCCCACACCGCCCATGAACCGCTCGCCGTGCAGATCCTCGGCAGGCTCTCGGTGCGCCGGGGGCCGGCCGAGGTGACGGCGGGCACCCCGAAGCAGCAGAGCCTGCTGGGCCTGCTGGCGCTGCGGGCGAACCAGCCCGTCGACCGCGACGAGATCACCGACGTCCTGTGGGGCGACGACATACCCGACTCCTTCGGGCAGCTGATCCACACGTACGTCTACCGCATCCGCCAGCTGCTGGAGACGCACACGGGCGACGAGGCGCCGCCCGCCCTGCTCATGCGCCGCTCCAACGGCTACGAACTGCTCGTCTCCGAGGAGGACCAGCTGGACCTGCTCCGGTTCCGCCGGTGTGCCCGGCTGGCCGGGCAGGCCCGTGAGGCGGAGCAGCCGGAGCGTGAGATCGCCCTGCTGGAGGAGGCCCTCACCCTGTGGCGCGGGCCCGTGCTGGAGGGCATGGGGCCCGGGCTCACGGACCACCCGGTCGCCGCGGAGGCCCGCAACCAGCGGGTCACCTCCGCGCTGCGGCTCGCCGACCTGGTCCTGCCACAGGGACGGTCCGAGGAGGTCATCGACCACCTCGGGCCGATCGCCCGGGACCACCGCCTGCACGAGGGCGTGCACGCACGACTCGTGACCGCACTGGCCGGTTCGGGCCAACGGGCCGCCGCGCTGGAGATGTTCGCCGCCGTCGACCGGCGGCTGCGCAACTACAGCGGCATCGGCGCGGGCGACGAACTGCGCCAGGCCCAGTCGGCCATCCTGCGCACGGACGAGGAGGCGGCGCCCCGCCCCGCCGCCCGCCGCGCCGCGGGTGAGCCGGTGCGCCCCTTCCACATGCCGCCCGGCATCCGCGACTACGTGGACCGGCCGGAACAGCAGCGGATCCTGCACCACCTCACCGGGCGCGGGCCACAGGTGGCCTTCGGCGCCGCGCCCATCGCCGCGCTGTACGGACCCGTCGGCGTGGGCAAGTCCATCCTGGCCGCCCGGGTGGCGGCCTCCTCCCGGCCCACCTTCCGCGACGGCGTGCTGCACGGGGAGCTGCGCACGGGCGCGCCCGAGGAGGTGCGGCTGCTGCTGGGCCGCTTCCTCACCGCGCTGGGCCTGCCGGCCGAGTCCGTGCCCGAGTCGCTGCCGGCCCGCAGCGCCCTCTACCGGGGCCTGCTGGGCAAGCGGCAGCTGCTCGTCGTCCTCGACGACGCACCCGGGGAGCAGGCCGTCCGGCCGTTCGTGCCAGGCGGGGTGAGCAGCGCGCTGCTCGTGTGCAGCCGGGAGCCGCTGTCCGCACTGGAGGGCGCGCGGCACTTCCGGATCACCCCGTTCGACGCCGACCAGGCGGCCGCCCTGCTGGCGTCCGTCATCGGGGAGGGCCGGGTGAGCGCCGAGCGTGGCGCGGCCGACCGCATCACCCGGCTGTGCGGCGGGCTGCCGCTGGCCGTACGGGTCGCCGGCATGCGGCTGGCGGCGCGTCCGCACTGGCCGCTGTCCCGGCTGGCGGAGCGCCTGGAGGACCCGGGGCAGCGGCTCGACGAGCTGGTCACCGGCGATCTGGACGTGGCCGCCCGGATCGCCCGCGCGCTGCCGGAGGCCGGGACCCGACTGGGCGACGCCGTGACCGAACTGGTCGGCAGCGCCGGGTCGTTCACCATCGCCGCCACGGTGGGGCTGCTCGGCTGCTCCCCGCGGGAGGCGGAGGACGTCCTGGAGGCCCTGGTGGACCGGCAGGTCCTGGAGGGTCCGGCCCGCTCCGGCGGGGAGTACGCCTTCCTGCCCCTGACCCGGCTGGCCGCGCTGGCCAGGGACAAGGGCCGCGTAGGTTGCCTGTCGGGGCGCTAGCTCAGCCGCACAGCTCCTTCACCCGGGCCACCAGGTCCGCCTCGGTCTCCCCCTCGCCGGGGACCGGGGCGACCTCCAGGTGGGTCACACCGGCCTCGCGGTAGGCGGAGATGCGGTCCTTGACGTACGACTCGGGGCCGCACAGCGTGGTGGCCTCCAGCAGGGCGTCCGGCACCGCGGCCGCCGCCGCCCGGCGCTCGCCGCGCAGGAACAGGGACTGGACGGTTTCGGCCTCGCGGCCAAAGCCGTAGCGGCAGACCAGGTCGTAGTAGAAGTTGCGGCCGGGCGCTCCCATGCCGCCGATGAACAGCGCGAGCCGGTCCCGCGCCCGCTCGCGGTGCCGGGCGGCGTCGTCGCCGATGGCCAGCAGGCCCCCGGCGGAGATCATCAGCGGGGCCCGGCCGGGTTCGCGGGCCGCGGCCCCGGCCCTGAGGTCCTCGCCCCAGACGCGGTCGCACCACTCCGGCACGAAGAACATGGGCAGCCACCCGTCGGCCGTCTTCGCGGTCATCCGCACGTTGCGCGGGCCGAGGGCGGCCACCCACACCGGGACCTCCGGCCGCGCCGGCGGTGTCAGCAGCCGCATCGGGGTACCCAGCCCGGTCGCGCCGGGTGTGTCGGCGGGCAGCGGGAGCCGGACCGTGGAGCCGTCGTAGGAGACCGGCTCGGCGCGCCGCCAGAAGGCGCGCATCACCTCGATGGTCTCCCGGGTACGGTCCACCGGGGACCGGTAGGGCACCCCGTGCATCCCCTCCACGACCTGCGGACCGGAGGCGCCCAGACCGAGATGGGCGCGGCCCCCGGAGAGGGCGTCGACCCCGGCGGCCGTCATCGCGAGCAGGGCGGGCGTACGGGTGTAGACCGACAGGATTCCGGAGCCGATCTCCACCCGGCTGGTGCGGGCGGCGATCGCGCCCATGAAGCTGGGTGCGTCGAACCCGTACGCCTCGGGCACCCAGATCAGGTCGAGGCCGGCCCGTTCGAGCGCGGTGACGTCACGGGCGGCCCGGACGATGTCGCCGTCGTAGCGCAGTTGCATCGAGATCTTCATGCTCGCGTCCTCGTGTGCTCGTCGGTGCCGGCTCAGCCGCGGGCGGCGGCGACCGGGCGGGCCGTCAGGGGGTGGAGCAGGCCGGCCAGGACCAGCTCGCGGACCCGGAAGCGCTGCACCTTCCCGGAGGAGGTGAGCGGCAGGTCCGTGGCGAGGTACAGGGCGGCGGGCACCATGTGCGGGGGCAGTCGACGCGCGCACTCGGCGAGCACCTGCCCGGCGTCGGGCTCCGGGTGGTCGGCGGCGGGCTGCAGGACGGCGGCCACGACCTCGCCGTACTTGTCGTCCGGGACACCGACGACGACGGCGTCGCGAACTCCGGGCACCGTGCACAGCAGTTCCTCGATGGCGGCGGGCGATATGTTCTCGCCGCCCCGGATGATCAGGTCGTCGAGGCGTCCGGCGACGCGCAGGGTGCCGTCCGCGGCCATTGAGCCGAGGTCCCCGGTGTGCAGCCAGCCGTCCGCGTCGACCTTGCGGGCGGTGGCCTCCTCGTCGCCGTGGTAGCCGAGCATCTGCTGGTACCCGCGGGCACAGATCTCGCCCTGGACGCCGAGCGGCCGCACCACCCCGGTGCCCGGCTCCACGATCCGCACCTCGGCGTGCGGCAGCGGCCGGCCCACCGTGGTGGTCTTCAGCTCGGCGGAGTCCTCGGGCCGGGTCAGGGTCAGGACGGAGGCCGTCTCGGTCTGCCCGTACAGGTTGAAGACGGTCGTGGAGAACAACTCCTCGGTGTCGCGGATGAGCTGGGCCCGCACCGGGGCGGCACCGGTGAGCACCGCCGAGAGGGCCGGCAGCGGTTCCTGGGCAGCGGCGGCCACCTCGCACAGGGAGGTGAGCACCGTCGGCACGCTGGTCAGCAGGGCGCCCGGGTGCTTCCGCAGCGTCTCCAGCAGGGCCAGCGGATGGAAGCGCTCCAGCAGGACGAACGTGCCGCCGCTCCACAGCGGCCCCAGGGTGGAGATGACACAGCCCGCGGTGTGGAACATCGGCAGCGGGGAGACCACGGTGACCCCGCGCGGGACGCCGAGCCCCTCGAAGGTGAGGCGGGCGACGTTGACGACCGCGCGGTGGGAGAGCAGCACCGCCTTGGGCGTCCCGGTGGTCCCCGAGGTGAACTGCAGCTGGGCCGGGACCGCGCGGACCACCTCGTCCGAGGGCAGCGGACCGCTCGCCCGGAGCGTGTCCCACGCCCCGAGGGGGACGATGTGCCGCAGGCCGGGCAGCCGCGGTTCGACCTCGTGGACGATCGCGGCCATGTCGTGGTCGCGGCTGCGCTCGGCGTGCAGCAGCAGCTCGGCGCCGGAGGCGCGCAGCGCGTGCTCCAACCCCTCCGCGCGCAGCGCCGGGTTCAGCGTCACCAGGGTCACGCCGGCCAGCGCGGCGGCATAGGCGAACACGGGCCAGCGGGCCACGTTCGGCGCCCATACGGCCACCTTGGCGCCCACCTCCACGCGCCGCAGCAGGCCCGCCGCGACGGACTCCGCCTCCGCGAGCAGTTCGCGGTAGGTCCACTGCTGCCGGGGCCCGTCGCCGTCGGGCAAGCCCACCAGGGCGACGGTGTCCCCGTGGGCCGCCGCGGCCTCGCGCAGCAGTGCGCCGACGGACCGGTCGAAGAGGGGGACGGAGCGGTCCGCGGGCCAGGACGACTCAGCGGGCATGAACGGGCTCCTTCGGACGAGGGCGGCCGCATTCGGCCAGGACGGCGAACATTCTCGGAAAACAAACGGCCGTCACGGGGAAAGAGGCAGAAGGAAATCCAGGCTGTTTCCAGTTCCGTGTTTCTTCAGGTGCCTTACGGTGCAGCGACCGAACTGCGCGGAAAAGCTTGGGAGTTCATCATGACGCGGAATCTGACGGGTGCCTGGCCCGGATTGGCGGGGCTGCGGGTACTGGATCTGTCCCGGTTGCTGCCCGGGGGATTCGCGACGCTGATGATGGCTGATCTGGGCGCCGACGTCGTCAAGGTCGAGGACCCGCAACTCGGCGACTACGGGCGGCTCGTGGACCCGGACGCCTTCGCCGCGCTGAACCGCAACAAGCGGTCGGTCGTGCTCGACCTGCGGACCGAGGACGGGCGCGCGGACCTGCTGCGACTGGTGCGGGACAGCGACGTCGTCGTGGAGTCGTACCGGCCCGGCGTACTGGACGCGATGGGCCTCGGGTACGACCGGCTGCGGGAGGCCAATCCGCGGATAGTGCTGTGCTCGATCACCGGCTTCGGGCAGACCGGGCCGTACGCGCGGCGGCCGGGCCACGACCTCAACTTCCTTGCCCTGTCCGGGTTCTTCGCCGTACCGCATCGCACCACGGGCCGCGCCGACCGGGTGGGCGTGCGGGTGGCGGACCTGGCCGGCGCGATGTACGCCGCGTACGCCACCGTCGTCGCCGCCTTCGCCGTCCGCACCACGGGCGAGGGCCAGCACCTCGACGTCTCCCTGCACGAGGCGGCCGCGGCCTGGAGCGGGCTGTTCGCGCTGCCGCTGCTGGAGCGGGCCGAGCCCGTGGACAGTCCGCTGGTCACCGGGGACAACGACGTGTTCACGGTGGCCGACGGCCGCCGGATCACCCTCGCCACCTTCGAGGACAAGTTCTGGCTGGCCTTCCGGCACGCCCTGGCACCGGAGTTCCCCGAGCTGGACGACGACTCCTGGGACCGGCGGCCCGCCCGCACCCGGGCCAAGCACCAGGTGGCCGCGCTGCTGGCCGGCGTGTTCGCACAGCGTGACTTCGCCTGGTGGACCTCGGTCCTGTCCGGCCTCGACATCCCCTGGGCGCCGGTCTACGAGTCCGCAGGGGAACTGCTGGCGGACCCGCACACGGCCGAGCGGGAGCTGGTGGGCACACTGCCGGGCTCCGCCGCCGACCGGCCGCGCCGCCAGGTGCGGTTCCCGGTGCGCTTCGGCGCGGGCCTCGACTCGCTGCGCGGCGCGGCTCCCGCGCACGGGGAGCACACGGCCGAGGTGCTGGGCCGGCGGCCGGAGACGGCCGAGGGGGAGTGAGCGGACCGAAGGCCGGTGCCGTCCGCACGACGGCACCGGCCCCTTCGGCATCAGTGCGGCAGCGCCACGCCGAGGCCCAGTTCGAGCGCCCGGTCGCGGACCGCCGCGGCCACGGCGATGTCGTGCACGCCCATGCCGAACGGGTTGACCACCACCCGGTCCGCGGCACCGACCGTCCCCGCGAACGCGCCCGACACCAGCGCCGGCAGGGTGGCGTCGACGCTCCGGCCGCCGTCCGGGGCCGGTTCGCCCGGACCGGTGACCCGGCCGGCCCGGGCGAGCTTCCCGAGCAGCCGGTGCTCGTCCTCGGCGACCAGCTGCCAGTCGTCGACGAACAGCGCGTCGCAGCCCAGCAGCAGACTCTCCGCCGCGTCGTCGAGCGAGACGTTGACGAAGACCGAACCCTCCGTCAGCCAGTTCAGCTCCACGTACGGCTCGGTCGTCGTCGTCACCGCCACGACCAGCCGCGCCCGGCCGGCCGCCTCCCGCGCCTCGGCCACGACGGACACGGCCAGCTGCGGTGCCGAGGTGCCGAGCCGGCCGGCCAGTCGGCGGGCGCGACCGGGGTCCTGGTCGTACAGGACGACCTCGGACAGCTTCGGGCAGGTCCGCACGAGCAGGTCCAGATGCACCTCGGCCTGCCGCCCGCAGCCGAGGAAGGCCGCCTCGGTGACCTGGGCGGGATCCCGCAGGGCACGCAGCGCGGCCAGCGACACGCCAGCGGTGCGCAGGGCGCTGATCAGTCCGCCCTCCATCACCCAGGTGGGCCGGGCGGTCTCCGGATCGTTGAGGACGATCAGCCCGGCGGCGCGGGGCAGGCCGAGGCGCTGGTTGCCCAGCGAGGCGTTGATGATCTTGCAGCCGTAGGCGTCGCCGGACCAGCCGGGCAGGATCAGGCTGCGCGCGGCGGCACCGGAGGGCGTCGTCCAGCGCAGTGCGGCCTCGGGGGTGAGCCCGGCCGCCTCGCGGTGCACGGCCCGCAGGGTGTCCTCGACGATGTCGACGACCGGCAGGGCGGCGCACACATCGGCCACGTCCGCGCTGCCGAGATAGGTGAGCGGAGGCATGGGGGAATCGGTCATGGGATGGCTGTCTCCTGTGCGTGGGTGGTGCCGGCCAGAGCTTCGAGCGCCGCGCCGACGCCCGGCGCCGCGCCGACGCCCGGCGCCGCGGCCGCCCGGGCCTTCGCCGCGGTCTCCTCCAAGGGATACTTCTCGCCGCTGTCCGGGCATACGCAGGCCACCTCGCGCAACGCCGGGTCCGCGGCGGCCCGGACCACCGCGGCCAGCACGGCGGCACCCGAGCTGCCGCCCAGCGACAGCCCGGTGGCCCGCCGCAGCAGCACACAGGCCGCCGCGGCGTCCTCGTCGCGCACCCGGACGACCTCGTCGACATGGTGCGGGCGCACGAAGTCGGAGGGGCGGCCCGAGCCGAACCCGGCAAGCTTGTACGGCCGGTCCGCCGGCGGACCGCCCAGCGCGGCGGAGCCCACGGCGTCGACGGCGATGACCCGGGCGGCGGGCAGAAGGTCCCGGAAGGACCGGGCGATCCCGGCCAGCGTGCCGCCGGTCGAGACCGCCACGGCGACCGCGTCGTACGCGCCGCCCGGTGCCTCCCGCACCAGCTCCACCCCGGTCCGGCTCTCGTGCACACCGGGATTGGCGGGGCTGCGGTACTGGTCCGTCCACACGGCGCCGGGATCCCGGCGCAGCAGGTCCTCGACGGCCCGCAGCCGGGCGTCCAGCGTCCTGCCGCCCGGCACCTCCCGCACCACGACGACGTCGGCGCCCAGTTCCCGCATACGGCCCACGCTGGCCTGCGGGGTGCTCGGCTCGACGACCAGGGTGCAGGCGTAGCCCCGCGCGGCGCACAGGCCGGCGAGCGCGATACCGAGGTTGCCGGAGGTGGACTCCACCACCCGGCTGCCCGGGCCCAGCCGGCCGCTCGCCTCCAGGGCGTCCAGCAGGGCCTGAGCCGTACGGGCCTTGATCGAGCCGAAGGGGTTGTGCCACTCCAGCTTCAGCCACAGCCGCACGGACCCGTCCGGCAGCGGGACACGGACCGGCACCAGAGGGGTGCCGCCGATCCGCCCCGGCGGGTGGACCGTGGTCGTCGGCGCGTCGAACGACGTCATGAGTGATCGTTTCCTGCAGTCATGACCTGCTCCGGCCGCGCCCCCGCGGTGGGCCGGGTGACGTGGTCGGGGCCGATGTCGCTGATCCGGTAGCCGCGCGGATAGCCCGGGTAGGTCCGGGCGGTGGGCCGGGTCATCAGCCGGGCCATCAGGTCCGGCGCAAGGCGCTCGGCCGCCGCGTGGCCCCGCAGCCCCAGCACGTTCAGGCCGCGCACCCATCCGGCCGGCTCCCGCATGCCGAGGGCGTCGCGCGCCGCGCGGTCCAGGCGGCAGGGCAGGGTCGCGGCCACCACGTCGCTCACCGGACGCGGGTACCAGGAGGCGTACAGCCGGAGAATGTGGCCGCCCACCCGCTCGTTGCTGGGCGCGGTGCGGAAGCGCTCCTTCTCGTAGTCGCGGTTGAACCGCTCGAAGGCGTCGACGTCGGTGGGCAGGTCTCGGATGTTCATCCGCCGTCCCACCTCCGTGTAGAAGTAGAACGCCGCCAGCCGCTCCGTCTCGCTGACCCGGCGCCACGCCCAGCGGTCGATCCACCGGATCGGCTCGAAGACGAACGTGGACAGCACATAGAGCATGTCGTCGTTGTCGATGGAAAAGCGGCGGTGCGCCTGGTTGATCTGCCGCAGGGCCTGCCGGCCGCGTTCGGAGTCGTATCCGCCGCGCACCATTTCGCCGAGCAGAATTCTGGTGTCGTCGTACCGTTTCTGGGCGCGCAGCGCGAATTCCCCGCTGCCGTCCAGGGTTTCGGAGATGCTGGGCACACAGCAGGTGCGCCAGATCGCGACTTCCAGACCGCGGCCGTAGTCCCAGGGGAACTCCCGGTCGGAGGATATGCGGTGGATCAGCTCGTGATCCGCCTTCGGATCGAGCGTCTGCAGGTGTTTCAGGGTCGCGTACCGGTCTCGCATTCGAGTACCTCGATCGCTGGTGATCCGCATGGGTCGGGGCCCGCTACAGCGGGGTCGAGCCGGTGGCCGAGACGACCTCGGGCCGCGTCGGGTCGAACCGGCCGGTCTCGTAGCGCCACTGGAGCTGGCCGCTGAGCCAGCTGCGCAGGCCCTCGATGTGGCGGCGCAGCGACTCCCGCTCGGCCGGGGACAGTTCGGCCGCCAGGGCGGGGCCGGGGAAGGTCCGGCTCAGCTCGGTGAACCGGTCGAAGCGCGCCTGGACCATCGCGCCGACCGCGTCGACCGAGGTCTGCAGATCGCAGCCGTGCTCGTGGCGGTGGACCAGCACGAGGTTGTGCGGGTCGCCGAGCAGCGCCTCCTTCTCGCAGGAGAAGAGGTCGTTGGTCCACAGGTCGGCGTCGGAGAGCGCCTGGTTCATCTCGGTGAACTCGGGCAGCCGGTAGATCTCCTCGGGGACCTCGGTGTGCGTGGTCACCTCGATCAGGTCCAGGTACGGCATCAGGGCGCGGCCGCGGTACTCGATGTACTCGGCGAGGCTCGGCACCCGGCCGGTGAGGCGGTTGCGGGACTCCCACACGCAGGTGTCGAAGAACGCCCCGACGTGGTCGGCGAAGCGGGCGCGCCAGGTGTCGGACGTGTACGGCGCGGTGCGGCGCCACAGGTCCGCGTAGGCCGGGTGGAACACCCGGCTGAGGGAGGCCTCCACCGGGTTCTGCGGCAGCTCGGGGACGGTGCCGTCGGAGGGGAGCCAGCCGAGGACCTCGTCGCACACGCGGCGCAGCCGGTCGGGGTCCTGGCCCAGCCGGGTCTCGTCGAACTGGTCGTCCAGGACCAGCATGCAGCTGATCCAGTCGGTGACCAGGGCGAGTTCCGTCTCGCCGGAGTGGGGATAGGCGCGGGACATCAGGGTGCCGAGCAGGGAGCGGGCGTGGTGGTCGCGGGCGGCCTGGTCGGGGACGAGGTCGTGGCGGGCGACGAAGGCGCGGGTGCTCTGTTCGACGCTGTCGGTGAACGGGCTGATTCTGGTGGGGAAGTCGGAGTGGAGGGGCGGCATGCGGAGGGTCATCTGGCATCCGTCGTGGTGTTGGTGTGGTCGTGTGGGGTGTGCCGCCTCGGCTTCGCCTTCGGCGGGATTTGGTTCCCACCCGCACCACCCGTGCAGCTTTCGTCGTCGGGTGCGGGTGGCCCCTGTGGGGGTGCTCGCCGTCGGCGGCTTGCGGGGTGTGGGGGTGTGCCGGGTCGGCTTCGCCTTCGGAGGCTTGTGGGGCGTTGGGGCCGGCTCGGCTTCGCCGGCGGCGGCGTGCGGGGAGAGTGGGGCGTTGCTTCAGGTCGGTAGTTGGAGGGACTTGGTCTGCTGGAACTCGTGGATGCCGTGTGGGCCCAGTTCGCGGCCTACGCCGGACATGCCGTAACCGCCGAAGGGGGCCGACGGGTTGAAGGCGGCGTCGTTGATGTCGACCTGGCCGGCGCGGAGTTGGCGGGCCACGGACGTGGCGCGGTCCTGGTCGGCGGACCAGACGGTTGCCGCCAGGCCGTAGGGGGTGGCGTTGGCCAGGCGGACGGCGTCCGGCTCGTCCTCGTAGGGGAGCAGGACCAGGACGGGGCCGAAGATCTCCTCCTGGGCGAGCGGGGCGTCGGGCGGTACGTCGGTCCAGGCGCCGGCCGGTACGTAGTGGCCGAGGGAGGGGATCTCGTCCTGTGAAGGGCCCGCCACCTGACGGGCGCCGGTGGCCTCGGCGGCTCGCAGGTGCTCCCGGACGCGGTCGCGCTGGGTCCGTGAGACCAGGGGGCCGAGTCGGCAGGCGGGGTCGGTCGGGTCGCCCGGCGGGTAGGCGGCGAGGGTCGAGCGGACCACGTCCACCGCCTCGTCCAGGCGGGAGCGGGGCACGAGCAGCCTGCTGCGGGCGGAACAGGTCTGCCCGGCGTTGTGCAGGGCGGAGTGCACCCCGTCGGTGACGGCCGTGGTGAGGTCGGCGTCCGGCAGGACCACCGTCGCCGACTTGCCGCCCAGCTCCAGGCAGACCCGCTTGACGCCGGCGCCCGCGAGTGAGCCGACCTCCCGGCCGGCGCGCAGCGAGCCGGTGAAGGAGACCACGTCGACGCCGTCGGCGGCGGCGAGCGCCCGGCCGGCCTCCGTGCCCCGGCCCGGCACCAGGTTGAACACGCCCGGCGGCAGGCCGAGGCCGTCGATCAGGGTGGTGAGGAAGTACGCGGAGAGCGGCGTGAGTTCACTGGGCTTGAGCACCACCGTGCAGCCCGCCGCCAGCGCGGCGCCCACCTTGGCGATCACCTGGTGCAGCGGATAGTTCCACGGCGTGATCGCGCCCACCACCCCGGCCGGCTCGCGCACGACCAGCGAGTGCCCGATCCGCTCCGCGTCCGGCTGAGCCGTCAGGGCCTCGACGAAGCCCTCCAGCACCTTCAGGGGAAGGCCCGCCTGCACGCGCCGGGAGAAGGTGATCGGTGAGCCCATCTCCCGGGTGATCAACCGCGCCATCTCGTCGTGGTGTTCGGCGAGGGAGTCGCGCAGGGACAGGAGTGCCCCGGCCCGGTCGGCCGGGTCCGTCGCGGCCCAGCCGGCACCCGCCGCACCGGCCGCCGCCACGGCGCGCGCCACGTCCGCCGCGCCGCACGCCGGCACCTGGGCGATCTCCGTCTCGGTGGCCGGATTCTCGACCGGAAGCGTCTCCCGGCTCTCGGGAGCGACCCAACGGCCGTCCAGATAAACCGAGCCAAGTGGCAGCGAATCCATGACTGGTGAATCCAAGGGTGGTGAATCCATCACTGGTGAATCCATGGCTGTCGAAAAGACCCTTCAGGCGTCGGGCGGTGCAACAGGCAAGTCAAACCCTCGCCCAACCGACGCACAGAGGACTGGAGACAACCTGAATGGGCAACTGCCCCCGGACCGGCCTGAGCAGCCAAGCGAAGAATTTGTGGCTAGGGTGGCGAACCGTATTTGGCCGGTCGTGTTCGTCTTCCGATGGAGAGGCCATCAGTGTCCCTGACACACATTCGCCCAGCGCACGGCGACAGCGCGTGGATCAAGAGATACCGACCGCTGGAGTCACCCTCTCTGCGGCTGTTCTGCCTGCCCTACGCGGGCGGCAACGCCGGGGCGTTCCACCGGTGGGCCCAGGCCCCGCTCGACGGGGTCGAGGTCGTCGCCGTGCAGTACCCGGGGCGTCAGGACCGCCTCGCGGAGGAGTGCCTCCCGGACATGGAGTCACTCGCCGACGGCGTCGCCGCGGCCCTCGTGCCGCTGCTCGACCGGCCCTTCGCCCTCTTCGGGCACAGCATGGGGGCGGCGGTCGCCTACGAGGTGGCGCTGCGCCTGGAACACCGCTATCGGGCCAGGCCACGGCGGGTGTTCGTGTCCGCCGCAGGCTCCCCGCTGCGCCCCCGGAGCCACACGGACATACATCTCAGAAGCGACGACGCGATGGTGGAGTGGTTCGGTGAACTCGGCGCGATGGACAAGGCGGTGCTGGCGGACCCTGAACTGCGTCCGCTCGTGCTTCCTGCGATGCGTGCGGATCTGCGACTCATCGAGACCTACCGGCCACCGCAGGGTCGGCGGACGGCCGCCCCGGTCACCGCGTACGTCGGTGACGCCGATCCCGGAGTCGACCCGGACGACGCACGCGCCTGGCAGGACCTGACCTCCGCGGAGTTCTCGTTCCGTGCCTTTTCCGGGGGGCATTTCTATCTGTCGGACCACGAAGACGCACTTCTGGCCGACATCACCGAACGGCTGGGAGGAGACTGCAAATGATCGGTCACGACGACGAAGTGGCCCGCCGCGTCCGGGAAATCATGGTCGACGTACTGGATCTGCGGCTGACGCCGGCGGAAATACGCGACGACATATCGCTCTATTCGCCGGTGATCCGCCTGGATTCACTCAACCTGCTGCAACTCCTGATGGCGGTCGAGGAGGAATTCGGCGGCCACATCGAGGACGAGGACATCATGGAGGCCGACCTGGAGAACGTCGGCGACCTCATCGCGCTGATCGGCAAGCACATGCCGGCGACCGTGGCCCGGGACGGCGTGGCATGAAGGTGACCCGCAACCAGGTCCTGCTCGGCGAGGACGACGTCCCCACCCACTGGTACAACATCCTGGCGGACCTGGACGTGCCGACGGCCGACGTCCGCCGGGCCCGCCCGCGCACCGAACCCGCCGACGGCACCCCGCCGCAGCCGGGCGCCCAGTCCGGGCTCGCCCCCAACATCCCGCTGTCGATGTACCGGGCCAGCGTGGGCCGCGAGCGCTTCGTCGAGATTCCCGCCGAGGTCCGCGCCGAGTACCAGCGCTGGCGGCCCACCCCGCTGGTCCGGGCCCGCGCCCTGGAGCGCGCCCTCGACACCCCGGCCCGCATCTACTACAAGTACGAGGGCGCCAACGGGGTGGGCAGCCACAAGCTCAACTCCGCGCTGGCCCAGGCGTACTACTACAAGAAGTCGGGTGTCGAGCACCTCACCACGGGCACCGGCGCCGGGCAGTGGGGCAGCGCCCTGGCCGTGGCCTGCCAGGCCATGGACCTCGAGTGCACGGTTTTCATGGTCCGGGTCAGCCACGATCAGAAGCCCTACCGGCGCGTCCTGATGGAGCTGCACGGAGCCCGGGTGGTGCCGAGCCCCGGCGGGCTGACCGAGACCGGGCGCAGGCTGCAGGCCGAGCGGCCCGACAGCGCGGGCAGCGTCTCCGTCGCCAACGCCGAGGCGCTGGAGTACGCCAGGTCCGTGCCGGGCGGCCGGTTCTGCGTGGGCAGCGGCGAGAACCACGTCCTGCTGCACCAGACGGTCATCGGCGAGGAGGCGCTCAAACAGCTCGCCGCCGTCGGCGAGTTCCCGGACGTCGTCGTCGCCTCCATGGGCGCCGGCAGCAACTTCGCCGGTCTCGCCTTCCCCTTCCACCGGGAGCGGCTGCGCACCGGCGCCGCCACCCGGCTGATCGCGGTCGAGCCCGAGGCCTGCCCGAAGCTCACCCGGGGCCGGTACGCCTGGGACTACAACGACGTCTCCGGCACCACCCCGATGACCAAGATGTACACCCTCGGCCACACCTTCGAGGCCCCGGGCGTGCACGCCGGCGGGCTGCGCTACCACGGTGCCGCGCCGCTGGTCAGCGCGCTGTACGAGCAGGGCCTGATGGAGGCCGTGGCCTACGGCCAGAACACCGTCTTCGAGGCGGGCGTGCTGTTCGCCCGCGCCGAGGGCCTGGTGCCCGCGCCCGAGTCGGCGCACGCCGTACGGGCCGCCGTCGACGAGGCCGTACGGGCCCGCGAGGAGCGCACCGAGAAGGTCATCCTGCTCAACGTCAGCGGGCACGGCATGCTCGACCTGTCCGCCTACCAGCAGTACTTGTCCGGGCAGTTGGCCGACCACGTGGTCTCCGACGAGGCCATCGCGGCCTCGCTGGCCGCCCTGCCGGACGCCGAGCCCGCGGGTGCGGTGTCATGAGACTCGCCCCCACCGACGAGCAGACGGCGCTGGCGGAGCGGCTGCGCGAACTCGGCGCCACTGCCCTGGGCGGCGACCTGGAGCAGCGCGAACGCACCCAGAACCTCCAGCCCGGTGACTGGCAGCGGTGCGCTGACGCCGGGGTGTTCGCGCTGCCCGTGCCGAAGGAGTACGGCGGCCTCGGTCTCGACCCGCTGACCTGCGCGCTGGCCCTGGAGGGCCTGGGGCGGGGCTGCCGGGACAACGGCCTGCTGATCTGTGCCGGCGCCCATCTGTGGGCGGTCGAGCTGCCGCTTCTGCTCTTCGGCACCGAGGAGCAGAAGCGCCGCCACCTGCCGGGCCTGGTCGACGGCAGCAGCATCGGCGCCCACGCGATCACCGAGGCGGGCTCCGGCTCCGACGCGCTGTCGCTGTCCGCCGTGGCCCGGCGCGAGGGCGACCACTACGTGCTGAACGGCGGCAAACGGTTCATCACCAACGCGCCGGTGGCCGACCTGTTCATCGTCTACGCGACCGTCAACCCCGAGCTGGGCTTCACCGGCGTCACCGCGTTCCTCGTCGACCGGGACACGCCCGGCCTCACCGTCGAGACCGGCTTCGAGAAGACGGGTCTGCGCACCGCGCCCTGGGGCGAGATCGTCCTGAGCGACTGCCGGATCCCCGTCGCGAACCGGCTCGGCGCTCAGAAGCAGGGGTCGAGGATCCTCGCCACCGTCATGGCCTGGGAGCGGTCCCTCATCCTCGCCCCGCTGCTCGGCACCATGCAGCGCCAGATCGACGAGTGCACCCGGTACGCCCGCAGCCGCGAGCAGTTCGGCAGCATCATCGGCCGCTTCCCCTCCGTGTCCCACAGCGTGGTCGGCATGCAGGTACGGCTGGAGGCCGCCCGGCTGCTCACCTACCGGGCCGCCTGGGACCTGGGCCGGGGCGACACCGGCTCGGTGTTCCCCGAGGCCGCCCAGCTGGAGACCAGCGAGTCCGCCGTCCAGACCTTCCTGGACGCCGTCCAGCTCCACGGCGGCCTCGGCTACACCACCGCCACCGACGCCGAGCGCAACCTCCGGGACGCCCTCGGCACCCGGATCTCCTCCGGCACCTCCGACATGCAGCGCAAGGTGATGGCCGAGAAGCTGGGCCTCACCGTCCGGGCGCGGCACACCGCGGACGGAAGGCACACACCGTGACGACCCTGGCCGACCTGCTCACGCGCGCCGCCGCCGAGCGGCCCGGCGCCCCCGCGCTGCGCGACCGCGAGCGGACGCTGACCTACGCCGAACTGGACCGCGCCGCCGGTGCGCTGGCCGCCGCGCTGCGGCAGGCCGGCGTAGGACCCGGCGACCGGGTCGGGCTGTGGCTGGCCAAGTCCGCCGAGACCGTCGTAGCCGTCCACGCGGCACTGCGGCTGGGCGCCGCCTACGTACCGGTGGACCCCGCGGCACCGCCCGCCCGCGCCGCCTACATCCTGCGCGACTGCTCCGTCGCGGCCCTGGTCACCGACAGCGGCCGACTCGCCCTGCTGGACGAGCAGCACGCCGGTGCGGACGACCCCTTCCGGCTCGTTGTCGTGACGGGCGCGACGGGCGCGACGGGCGCGACGGGCGCGACGGACCCGGCGCCGGACGGACGTCCCGAAGGCGCCCGGCGGCTGGGCTGGCAGGCCGTGCTGGAACAGTCCGCGGCCGACGCCGTCGCGCCCGTCCGGGTCGCGCCGGACGACCTTGCCTACGTGCTGTACACGTCCGGTTCGACGGGCACCCCCAAGGGGGTCATGCTCTCGCATCGCAACGCCCTGGCGTTCGTCGACTGGGCCGTGGCCGAGACCGGGCTGACCGGCGCCGACCGAGTGTCCTCGCACGCCCCGGTCCACTTCGACCTCTCCGTCTTCGACCTGTTCGCCACCGCACGGGTCGGCGCCTGCCTCGTCCTGGTGCCGGAGAACCGGCGCGGGCTCGGCGTCGCCCTGAACCGGCTGGTCGCCGAGGAGCGGATCACGGTCTGGTACTCGGTGCCGGGCGCCCTGATCCGCATGCTCGACGCGAAGAACCGCGAGCTGCTGGAGTCGAGCGGGCTGCGCACGGTCCTGTTCGCCGGGGAGCCGTTCCCGCTCAAGCACGTCCGGCGGCTGCGCGAGGCCCTGCCCGAGGCGGCCCTCTACAACCTGTTCGGACCGACCGAGACCAACGTGTGCACCTTCCACCGCGTCACCGACGACGACCTCGCCCCCGGCCGGACGGCCCCGCCGCCCATCGGCCGGCCCTGCCCGTACGCCCGGGCCACCCTGCACGACGCGGACGGCCGCCCGATCGACGACGTCCCCGGCGCCGAGGGCGAACTGGTCGTCGCGGGCGACTCGGTGATGCTCGGCTACTGGGGCGCCCCCGAGGGCCCGGCCGGGGTGCACCGCACCGGCGACCTGGTCCGCCACGAGGCCGGCACCGGGTACGTCTACCTGGGCCGCCGCGACCACATGGTGAAGATCCGCGGCTACCGCGTCGAACCCGAGGAGATCGAGGCCCGGCTGCTCGAACTGCCCGAGGTGCACGAGGCCGCCTGCGTCGCCGTACCGGACCCCGGCGGCGACCCCGACGCCACCGCGCTGGAGGTCCATGTGATCCCCGCCGACGGGGCCCGCCCCGACCCGGACGCGCTGCGCCGGCACTGCCTGGAGCACCTGCCGCGCTACATGGTCCCGCAGGAGTTCCGGTTCCTGACGGCGTTCCCGCGCACCTCGACGGGCAAGGTCGACCGCCGGGCGCTGGCCGCGCTGCCGCGCCCGCGCCCCGAGGAGGAACCGTGCCTGGTGAAACACTGACCCTGGAGGTGCCCAGCCGGATCCTCGGCCGCACCAAGCGCGCCACGGTCCTGCTGCCGGACGGCTACGAGCCGCACGGCCCCGGCCACCCCGTGCTGTACCTGCTGCACGGCTACGGCGGCGGCCGCGGCACCTGGCTGGAGCGCACCCGGCTCGCGGAGTACCTGCGGGGCAGCCGGCTCGTGGTGGTCATGCCGGAGAGCGGGCGCCGCTGGTTCGTCAACGACCACGCGGGCCTGCGCTACGAGGACCACTTCACCGAGGAACTGCTGCCCGCCGTCGACGCCCGGTTCAACACGCTCGCCCGCCGCTCGGCCCGGGCCGTGGGCGGGTTCTCCATGGGCGGGGCGACCGCGCTCTTCCTGGCGCTGCGCCACCGCGCGCTGTTCTCGGCCGTCACCTCGCACGCGGGCGCCTTCGAGGCCCCGCGGCGGATCGGCGACCCCTACCACGAGCACCGCGGCGAACCGGACTTCGTGATGCCGACGGTCGAGAGCCACGAGCGCGTGTGGGGCCCGCCCGGCAGCGAGACCCGGCGCAGCTACGACCCGTACCGGCTGCTGGCGCGGGAGGACCCGCTGCCGCCGCCGGCCCTGCACCTGGACGTCGGCACCGGCGACCACGACCGCATGGTCCGGATGAACCGGGCCGTGCGCGACGCGCTGCGCGAGCGGGGCTGGCCGCTGGAGTACCGGGAGCGGCCGGGCGGCCACGACTGGGAGTTCGTGAACGACGCCCTGCCCGACGCGCTGGACTTCCTGCACGGCCGGCTCACCGCGGCGGCCGCGACACCGCAGGAGGTGCGGGCATGACGGCCGACGAGAAGGCACCCGTGGTCCTGGTGACCCGGCCGCGCGAGGGCGTCGTGGCGGCCACCCTGAACCGTCCCCACCGCGCCAACGCGCTGACCGAGGAGGTCTTCGAGGCGCTCGGCGCGCTCTGCGCCGCGCTCGCCGGCGACCCCTTGGTGCGGGTGCTGGTCCTCAAGGGGGCGGGGGAGACCTTCTGCTCCGGGTACGACGTGGCCGAGGTCGGCCGGCTGGCCGCGCTGCCGCCGCTGGAGCTGACCGCCCTGCTGGAGCGCCAGGCGGAGGTGATCGCCGCGCTGCGCGAACTGCCGCAGACCGTCGTCGCCGCCGTCGACGGGGTCGCGGCCGGCGCGGGTCTCTCGCTCGCCCTGGCCGCCGACGTCCGTGTGCTGACCGCTCGGGCCCGGCTGCGGGCCGCGTTCGTGCGGATGGGCCTGTCCGGCGGCGACATGGGCGCGTCCTGGCTGCTGCCGCGGATCACCGGGTTCGGCTTCGCCTCCGAGATGCTGCTCACCGGCCGGTTCGTGACCGCCGAGGAGGCTCTCCAGCGCGGCCTCGCCAACCGGGTCTGCGCCATCCAGGACCTGCTGCCCGTCGTCATGGACAGCGCCGGGCAGATCGCCGGCAACAGCCCCGTGTCGCTGCGGCTGACCAAGCAGGTCCTGCAGTCCAACATCGACGCCCCGTCGCTGCGGGCCGCGCTGGAGCGCGAGATCCCCGTCCAGGTGATGGCGGCCAAGTCACCCGACGTCCACGAGGCGGTGACCGCCTTCCGCGAGCGCAGGTCCCCGCACTTCGCCACCGGCGACCAGGCCGGCACCAAGGAGGAACAACCATGACGCAGACCGGTACGACCTGGGCGCCGACACTGGTCGGGCCCGCCGAGGCAGGCGTCGCTGCGAGCCCCGACGGGCTCGCCGAGTACCTGCGCGGCACCGACCTCGACGACCTCCTCGTCCGTGAGAAGGCGGTCGTCCTGCGCGGCTTCTCCGTCACCGAGGACAGCTACGACGGCCTTGCCGACCTGCTGCTGCCCGAGCGGCTGGCCTACGTGCACGGCAACTCCCCGCGCACCAAGGTCGGCCGCAACCTCTACACCTCGACCGAGTACCCGGCCGAGTACGAGATCTCCATGCACAACGAGATGTCGTACGCCAGTGCCTGGCCGTCGCGGATCCTCTTCCACTGCGCGATCGCCGCCGAGACCGGCGGTGCCACCCCGGTGGTCGACGGGCAGCTGTGGCTGGACTCGCTGGACGCGGAGGTGCGCGAGGCGTTCGCCGGCGGGGTGCGGTACACGCAGAACCTGCACGACGGCGTCGGCTTCGGCAAGAGCTGGCAGGCCACCTTCGAGACGGACGACCGTACGGCGGTCGAGGAGTTCCTCGCCGGCACGGGCGCCGACCACGAGTGGCGCGCGGACGGCTCGCTGCGGGTGAGCCTGCTGCGCCCGGCCACCCTCACCCACCCCGTCACCGGGACCGAGGTGTGGTTCAACCAGGCCGACCAGTTCCACCCGGCGGGACTCGGCGAGGACGCGGCGGCGCTGGCCGCGGTGATCCCGGAGGACGAACTGCCGCAGCACGCCGTGTTCGCGGACGGCTCGCCGATCCCCGACGCGTACGTCCGGCACATCCAGGAGACGGGGATGCGGCTGGCGGTCGACGTGGACTGGCAGATGGGCGACCTGCTGTTCGTGGACAACGTGGCCGTGGCGCACGGCAGGCGGGCGTACACGGGGAAGCGGCGGATCCTGGTGGCCATGTCCGGCTGAGAGCACGGGAAAGAGAAGAGAGAAGAAGAGAGAAGGGGGGGAGGCCCGGCGGCCTCCCCCCTTTCCTCGTTCCGGCCAGTGGCCGTGGTCGTCCCGGCTGGTTGCCGTGTCGCCCCGGCTAGTGGTCGCGGTACACCGTCTGCACGGCCATCCGCCGCAGACCCTCGGCCCAGTCGGCCCCTACCGTGCCGCGCAGCGCGTCCTCCGCCGCCACCAGCCGGTCGGCGATCACCGACTCCACCCGGTCCCGGACCCCGGTCCGCAGCAGCAGGTCGTGCAGCTCGTCGGGGTCGGTCGCGGACAGGTCGTCACCCACCAACTCCCTCACCTCCGGCACCGTCTGCAGCGCCAGCGACATCAGCAGCGTCATCTTGTGCTGCTTGAAGTCCAGCCGGGCCGGCTTCCCGGTGGCCGCCGAGCTGCCGAAGGCGTCCAGCAGGTCGTCGCGCAGCTGGAACGCCTCGCCCACCGCGAGCCCGTACGCCTCGAACGGCGCCACCAGCTCGTCCGCACCGGCCAGCCGCGCACCCATGGCCAGCGGCCGGAAGACCGTGTACCGGCCGGACTTGAACAGCGCGATCCAGCTGGACAGTTCCGCGTCCGGGGCGAACTGGGCGGCGGCCCGCACATCCAGGAACTGGCCGACCATCAACTCCGTGCACAGCTCGCCCCACACCGGCCGCACCCGCTCCGGGCAGCCCGCGAGCAGCCGCTCCGCGTACACCAGGGCGAGGTCGCCCGCCAGGACGGCGACGCTCTCGCCGTACCGGCGGGCCGTCCCGCGCCAGCCCCGCTCGGTGTGCAGGGCGGCATGGGCGACCTGTGCCGTCGAGGCGCCGCGGCGCAGCTCGGACTCGTCCATCACGTCGTCGTGCAGCAGCGCGAAGCTGTGCAGCAGCTCCAGCGCCGCGGCGACGTCCACGATCTCCTCGCTGTCCGGGTCGCCACCGGCGGCCAGGTAGCCGGCCACGCAGAACGCGGGGCGCAGCCGCTTGCCGCCGCTGCCGACCATGCGGGCGACGCAGTCGACGAGTTCGACGGAATCCGGGTTGCGTGACTTCCACACGCGGCGTTCCTCGTCCAGGAAATTCCGCAGACGCAGCTCGACGCGGTTCAGCAACTCGTCCCGAGCCGCGATTGTTTCCATGAGTCCGGTGTCCGTGAATTCCTGGCTCACCGGCGGGGCGGTCGACATGTCAGCTCTCCTCGTGCCGGGGCAGCGATCGGACCGTCAACCAAGCGAATGACGCTGCCTCTTACTGTCCAATGGCCCGGCCCATTCTTCCGGCGCGGACGCCGCCGTGAACGGCAGGGGCAGCTCCTCGTCCAGCCACCGTCCAGGTGGGACGAGGCGGCCGCACATAGTCTCCGACATGGCAAGCGGGCCGATCCATGTGAATCGAGCACGGCGGCGAAGAGCGCCCCGTCGTCGGTGTCCGCCGCATATCCCTGGGTGAATTGACGAGGAGTCATGGAGCGATCTCAGTCTTTTGTCGACGGTGCGCAGAAATTTCCTCTGACCGGCGCCCAGGCAGGGGTGTGGTTCGCGCAGCAGGTCGATCCGGACAGCCCGATATTCCGCGCGGCGGAATACCTGGAGATTCACGGCCCGGTCGATCCGCAGCTGTTCGAGCGGGCACTTCGGCGCCTTGTCGACGAGGCCGACGCACTGCACGTGCGGTTCCTGGAGACCGACGAGGGGCCCCGGCAGACGGTCGGCCCGGCTCCCGAGTGGACCCTGCACGTCATCGACGTGTCCAGCGCCGCCGACCCCCGGCGGGCCGCCGAGGAGTGGATGGGCCGCGACCTGCGCCGCCGCATCGACCTCACCCGCTCCCCGCTGTTCACCCAGGCCCTGTTCCGGGCCGGCGAGGACCGGTGGTTCTGGTACCACGCCTATCACCACATCCTCCTCGACGGTGTCGGCGCCTCCCTCCTGGTCCGGCGGGCCGCGCACCTGTACACGGCCCTGGCCGAGGGCACCGAGCCCGAGCCGTCGTCGTTCGCCTCGGTGCGCGCCCTGCTCGCCGACGACGCCGACTACCGCGCCTCCGCCGCGTTCGACGAGGACCGCGCCCACTGGAACGACCGCTTCGCCGACCGACCCGAACCGGTGGCGCTCTCCGCCCGCCCCCTCAAGCCGACGGCCGAGTTCGTCCGCCGTACCGCCCTGCTGCCCGAGGACGTCCAGGGCGAACTGACCGCGGCGGCCGAGCGGATCGGGGTCGCCCGCTCCCGGATCGTCGTCGCCGCGACCATGGCCTACCTCCACCGCCTGACCGGGCTCACCGACGTCGTCACCGGCCTGCCGGTCACCGCGCGCACCCACGACGAGACCCGCCGGGCACCCGGCATGGTCGCCAACGTGCTGCCGCTGCGGGTGGCCGTCGACTCCGCCACCACCGTCGGCGAACTGCTCGACCGCACCCGGACCGCCCTGCGCGAACTGGTGCCGCACCAGCGCTACCGCGGTGAGGACCTGCGTCGCGACCTCGGCCTCGGCCACGAGCACCGGCGCTTCTTCGGACCGCTGCTCAACGTCGTCCCGTTCTCCTACGACATCCGCTTCGCCGGCCACCGCGCGGATGCCCGCAACATGTCGCTGCGCCTCATCGAGGATCTCGCGATCTCGGTGTACGACCGCTCCGACGGCAGCGCGATCCGCGTCGACTTCGACGTCCACCCCGAGCTGTACGACGCCGCGGAACTCGCCGCCCACCAGGACCGGTACGTCCGCTTCCTGGGCCGCCTGGCCCGCGCCCTGGAGCACCCCGCCACGCCCGTCGGCCGACTCGGCTTCCTCGACGACGCCGAACGGGCCCTCGTCGTACCCGCCGTGGAGCCGGTCACCGCCGACCCCACGGCCACCTTCCCCGCCCTGTTCGAGCGGACCGCCGCCCGCTACCCCGACGCCCCGGCCGTCCGCTTCGGCGGCACGGTGCTCACCTACGCCGAACTCAACCGGCGCGCCAACCGGCTGGCCCGGCACCTGGCCGCCCACGGCATCGGCCCCGAGGACCGGGTCGCCCTGCTGCTGCCGCGCTCCGCCGATCTCGTCGTGGCCGTGCTCGGCGTGCTCAAGGCCGGCGCCTCCTTCCTGCCGCTCGACCCCGGCTATCCACGGGCCCGTATCGACCACGTCCTCGGCGACGCCCGCCCGTCCTGCGTGCTGGCCCACTCCACCACCGCACCGCTCGCCGCCGAAGCCGGCGAGGCCGCCGGGGTCGCGTCGCTGCTCGTGCTGGACGACCCCGTGGTGACGGCCGCCCTCGCCGAGCGGCCGGGCGGCGATCTCGCGGACGCCGAGCGCACCGCCCCGCTCACCGTGGACCACCCCGCCTACGTCATCTACACCTCCGGTTCCACCGGCCGGCCCAAGGGCGTCGTGGTCACCCACCGCGGCGTCCCGCACCTCGCCGACACCTTCGTCGGGCACCTGCGGGTACGGCCCGGTAGCCGTGTGCTGCAGTTCGCCTCGCTGGGCTTCGACGCCATGGTCCCGGAGCTGTGCATGGGACTGCTGGCCGGCGCGTCCTTCGTGCTGGCGCCCGCCGAGCAGCTGATGCCGGGCGAGGCGCTGGCCGCGTTCACCCGCGCGGCCGGTGTCACCCACGCGATCCTGCCGCCGTCCTCGCTCGCCGTCATGGACCCCGCCGGTGACCTGCCCGCCGACCTGACCATCCTGGTCGCGGGCGAGGCCTGCTCCGGAGACCTCGCCGAGCGCTGGTCGGCCGGACGGCTCTTCGTCAACGGCTACGGCCCCACCGAGACCACCGTCTGCGCCACCATCAGCGAACCCCTCTCCGGCCCCGGCGAACCCCCCATCGGCCGCGCCGTCACCGGCAGCCGCGTCTACGTCCTGGACGCGGCCCTGCAGCCGGTGCCGCCCGGCGTGACCGGCGAACTGTACGTGGCCGGCGCCTCCCTGGCCCGCGGCTACCTCGGCCGGCCGGCGCTCACCGGCGAGCGCTTCGTCGCCGATCCGCACGGTGTTCCCGGCGAGCGGATGTACCGCACCGGCGACCTGGTGCGGCAGCGCCCCGACGGCACCCTGGAGTTCGTCGGCCGGGCCGACGAGCAGGTCAAGATCCGCGGCTACCGGGTCGAGCCCGGCGAGGCCGAGGCCGCCCTGCGCGAGCTGGATGCGGTCGCCCAGGCCGCGGTGGCGGTGCGCATCGACCGGACCGGCGTGCCCGCCCTGGCCGGCTACGTCGTGCCCGCCGCCGGCCGCACCCTCGACCTCGCCGCCGTGCGCGCCGCACTGGCCGACCGCCTGCCCGGCTATCTGGTGCCCGCCACACTCACGGTCCTCGACGCCATCCCCGTCACCCCCAACGGGAAGACCGACCGCAAGGCCCTGCCCGACCCGGGCGCCGGGACCGGCGGCGCGCCCGCCACGCCGTACGCCCCGCCGCGCACCCCGCGCGAGGAGCGGCTGTGTGCCCTGTTCGCCGAGGCGCTCGGCGCCCCGCGGGTCGGGCTCGACGACGACTTCTTCGAGCTGGGCGGCCACTCCCTGCTCGCCGCCCGCCTCACCCCGCGCATCCGCGCCGAGCTGGGTGTCGAGTGCGGGGTGGAGGCCGTCTTCAAGGCGCCCACCGTGCGCCGCCTGGCCGAGCGGCTCGCCGACGCCCCGCCCGCCCGTCCCGCGCTGACGCCGGTGGAGCACGACGGTGACCCCGAACTCTCGCCCGCACAGCGCCGGCTGTGGTTCCTGCACCGCCTGGAGGGCCCCAGCAGCGCGTACCACATCCCGCTCGTCCTGACCCTCGACGGCGACCTGGACACCGAGGCGCTCACGGCCGCCCTCACCGACCTCACCGACCGGCACGAGGTGCTGCGCACGGTCTACCCCGACCGCGACGGCACCCCCCGCCAGCACATCACGCCGCCCGGCGACGGACCCGCCCTGCGGCGCCGGACCGCGGCCACGGCCGAACTGCCCGCCCTGCTCGCCGAGGAGAGCGCCCGCCCCTTCGACCTCGCCGCCGAGACCCCGCTGCGTGTCACCCTGTTCGCCCTCGCCCCGCAGCAGCACGTCCTGCTGCTCCTGCTGCACCACATCGCCGCCGACGGCGAGTCCGTCGCGCCCCTGCTCGACGACCTGCTCACCGCCTACGCGGCCCGCACCCGGGGTCGTACGCCCGAACTCGCCCCGCTCCCCGTGAGCTACGCCGACTACGCCGTCTGGCAGCGGCGGCTGCTCGGCGACGAGGACGCGCCCTCCGCGGCGGCCGTGCGCCAGCTCGCCTACTGGCAGGACCGGCTGGCGGGCCTGCCCGACCACCTCGACCTGCCCTTCGACCGGCTCCCTGCGGCCACCGCGAGCGCGCCCGGGGCCCGCACCCTGACCACGCGCCTGGACGCGGACACGCACGCCCGCGTCGCCGCGCTGGCCCGCTCCGCCGGCGCCAGCCCCTTCATGGTGCTCCAGGCCGCGCTGTCCGCCCTGCTCGCCCGCCTCGGCGCCGGGGACGACATCGTGCTCGGCGCGCCCGTCGCCGGCCGCGACGACGAGGCGCTGCAGCCGCTCGTCGGCTTCTTCAACAACACGCTGGTGCTGCGCACCGACACCGCAGGCAACCCCTCCTTCACCGAACTGCTCGCCCGGGTGCGGGAGGGCGACCTCGCGGCCTTCGCCCACCAGGACCTGCCGTTCGAGCGCCTGGTGGAGGCCCTGAACCCGGTGCGGTCCGCCTCCCGGCACCCGCTGTTCCAGGTGATGCTGTCCATGGACGGCGCGCGCCGCCCGCTGCCCGCACCGCCCGGCCTGCGGCTGGGACTCATGGACGTGCCGAACACCACGGCCAAGTTCGACCTGTCCTTCAACGTCCGCGAGGAGCACGCCTCTTCCGGCACGCCCGACGGGATCCTCGTCGCCCTGGAGTACCGCACCGACGCCTTTGAGGCGGGCACCGCCCAGGACATCCTGGACCGCTTCGCCCGGCTGCTCACCGCGGTCGCGGGCGACCCGGAGCTGCGCGTCGGTGACGTACCGCTGCTCACCGACGGGGAACTGCGCCGGGAGCTGGAGGAGTTCAACGCCACGACGGCCGACGAGTCCCTGACGGACGTGGTGCGCCGGGTGCGGGAGACGGCCGCGCGGCGGCCGGACGCGGTCGCGGTGTCGGACGACGACGGCGAGCTGACGTACGCCGAACTGGTCGACCTGCTGGACCGGATCGCCGCCCGGGTCGGCGCTCTGCCCGCCGGGCCGGAGCCTGTGGTGGCCGTGCTCGCGGAGCGCGGCCGCTGGGCCGTGGCCTCGCTGCTGGGCATCCTCGCCGCGGGCGCCGTGTACCTGCCGCTGGACACCCGCTCACCGGTGGCCCGCTGCGCCGGCCTGGTGGCCGACGCCGGGGCGCGGCTGGTGCTGGCCGGACCCGGGCTGACCGGTCCGGCGGCCGGGCTCGGCACGGACGTGGTGGCCCTGGACGGCGACCTGAGCGCCGTCCCGGCCGCCGCCGTCCCGGCCGTCCCGGACCGGCTGGCGTACGTGCTGTTCACGTCCGGCTCCACCGGCCGGCCCAAGGGCGCGATGGTGCACCACCGGGGCATGAACAACCACCTGCTGGCCAAGATCGAGGACCTCGACCTCGACGCCCGCGACGCGGTGGTGCAGAACGCGCCGCTGACCTTCGACGTCTCCGTCTGGCAGATGCTCGCGCCGCTGGTGGTCGGTGGCCGTGTGGTGGCCGTCGGCCAGGAGCTGGCCGTCGACGCCGTCGGCCTGTTCCGGACGGCCGGGCGGGACGCGGTGACCGTGCTGGAGGTCGTGCCGTCGCTGCTGCGGGCCGCGCTGGACGCCTGGGACGAGGGCGCCGAGCTGCCCGAACTGCCCGCGCTGCGCCGGCTCGTCGTCACCGGCGAGGACCTGCCGGCCGAGCTGTGCCGCCGCTGGTTCGCGCGGTTCCCGGCGGTGCCGGTGGTCAATGCCTACGGCCCCACCGAGTGCTCGGACGACGTCACGCACGCCGTGATCACCGCCGCCTCGGCCGGATCCGAGCGGGTGAGCGCGCCGATCGGGCGGGCCGTGCGCAACACGTCCCTGTACGTGTTGGACGACCGGCTGCGGCCGGTGCCCTCCGGTGTCCCCGGTGACCTGTACGTCGCCGGCACCGGGGTCGGCCGCGGCTACCTGGGCGACCCGGCGCGCACCGCGGGCGTGTTCGTGGCGGACCCCTTCGCGGCGGACGGGACCCGGCTGTACCGGACCGGGGACCGCGTCCGCCGGCTGCCCGACGGGCAGCTGGAGTTCCTGGGCCGCCGGGACGCGCAGGTGAAGATCCGCGGGCAGCGGGTCGAGCTGGGCGAGATCGAGGCCCGGCTGCGCGAGGTGCCGGGCGTCACCGACGCGGCGGCCGCGGTGGTCGACGGCCGGCTGGTGGCCCACCTGGTCGGCGGCGCCGACCCCGAGGCGGTGCGGGAGGCGGTCTCCCGGGTGCTGCCGGAGCACATGGTCCCCACCGCCTGGACGGCGCTCACGTCGATGCCGCTGACCGCGAACGGCAAGGTGGACCGCAAGGCGTTGCCCGTACCCGACCTGACCCGCACGGCCGGCCGGGCGCCCGCCACGGCGCAGGAGGAGATCCTGTGCGGGATCTTCGCCGAACTCCTCGGCGTGGAACGGGTCGGCGCCGACGACGACTTCTTCCAGCTCGGCGGCCACTCCCTGCTGGCCACCCGCCTGGTGGCGCGGGTCCGTTCGGCGCTGGACGCGGACGTCTCCGTCGCCACCGTCTTCCGCAACCCCAGCCCCGCGGGCCTCGCGGCCGCGCTCGGCCTGCGCCCGCCGGCGCGCGCGGTCCTCGCCCCGCGGCCCCGCCCCGAGGTGCTGCCGCTCTCGCCCGCCCAGCGCGGCCTGTGGTTCATCAACCGGCTCGACCCCGCCGACGCCTCCTACAACATCCCGCTGGTCGTCCGGCTCACCGGCGCCCTCGACCGGCGGGCCCTGGAAGCGGCCCTGGCCGCCCTGGTGGCCCGGCACGAGACCCTGCGCACCGTCTTCCCGGAGTCCGAGGGCACCCCGCGTCAGGTCGTGCTGCCGGCCGACCGGGCACGCCCCCGCCTGGACGTCGTCGACGCCGCGGGCCGGGACGAGACACCCCTGATCGCCGCCGTCACCGGCCGGGGCTTCGACCTGGCCACCGAACCGCCGGTGCGCGCCGCCCTGCTGGAGCGCGGTCCCGAGGAGCACGTCCTGGTGCTGGTCGTGCACCACATCGCCAGTGACGGCTGGTCGACCGCGCCGCTGCTGCGCGACCTGTCCGCCGCCTACCGCGCCGCGCTCGACGGCGCCGCCCCCGACTGGGCCCCGCTGCCCGTCCAGTACGCCGACCACGCACTGCGCCTGCACGAGCGGCTGGGCGGCGAGGACGACGCCGACAGCGTGCTGTCCCGTCAACTCGCCCACTGGAAGGACGTCCTGGCGGACCTGCCGGAGGAACTCACGCTGCCCACCGACCGGCTCCGGCCGCGCGAGAGCGGCCACGCCGGCGGTCTCGTCCCCTTCGAGATCGGCGCCGGCACCCACCGGGCGGTCCTGCGCACGGCCCGCGAGCACGGGGTCACGCCGTTCATGGTGCTGCACGCCACGCTCGCCGCCCTGCTCACCCGCGTCGGAGCGGGCGAGGACATCGTCGTCGGCGGCTCGGTCTTCGGCCGGGACGACGACACGCTCCGCGACCTCGTCGGCTTCTTCGTCAACTCCCTCGTGCTGCGCACCGACACCTCCGGCGACCCGACGTTCGGCGAACTGCTCGCCCGGGTGCGCAGCGCCGACATCGACGCCTTCGACCACCAGGACCTGCCGTTCGAGCGGCTGGTGGAGGCCCTCAACCCGGCGCGCTCGGCCGGCCGGCACCCGCTGTTCCAGACCAAGCTCGTCCTGCAGAACCTCGGCCGCCCGACGGCCGACCTGCCCGGCCTCACCGCCGAGTTCGTCCAGCAGGACCCCGATCTGGCCAAGTTCGACCTGCTGTTCAGCGTCGCCGAACGGTTCGGCGAGCAGGGCGAGCCGGCCGGGATCACCGCCGCGGCCGGCTACTGCGCCGACCTGTTCGACCGGGCCACCGTCGCGTCCCTGGCCACCCGCTTCGTACGGCTCCTGGAGGCGGCCCTGGCCGACCCCGACCGGCGCCTCACCGAGCTGGAGATCGTCTCCGCCGCCGAGCGGGACGAGGCCCTGCGGCGGCGCAACGACACCGCGGCGGAGGTCTCCCGGCACACCCTCGCGCAGCTCTTCGCCCAGCAGGCGGCCCGCACGCCCGAGGCACCCGCCGTGGTCTGCGGCCCGCGGGAACTCACCTACGCGCAACTCGACCGGGACGCCGACCGGCTGGCCCGGCTGCTGCTGGCCCATGGAGCGGGCGCCGGGTCCGTGGTGGCGCTCGGGCTGCCGCGCTCGGCCGAGGCGGTCGTCGCGATGCTCGCGGCCGGGAAGGCCGGAGCCGCCTATCTGCCGCTCGACCCCGACCAGCCCGGCGACCGCGTCCGCACCCTCCTCGACGACGCCCGCCCGGCGCTGCTGCTGACCACCCGCGCCGCCGTGCAGACGGCCCCGCACCTCATCGAACGGCCCGGCACCACCGTCGTCCTGGACGACCCGGACACCGAGGCGGCCATCGCCCGGCTGGCCGCCGGCCCGCTCTCGGACACCGAGCGCGGCGCCCCGCTCACCCCGGACGACGCCGCGTACGTCGTCTACACCTCGGGCTCCACCGGCACCCCCAAGGGCGTCGTGGTCGAGCAGCGCGCGATCGCCGAGTACGCCACGTACTGCGCCGCCCGCTACCCGGGCCTGGCCGGCCGCACCCTGCTGCACTCGCCGCTCTCCTTCGACCTGGGCCTGACCGGCCTGTACGGCACCCTCCTGGCCGGCGGCTGCCTGTACGTCGCGGACCTGGACGAGCGGCTGCGGGTGCCGGGCGGTCTCACCTTCGCCAAGGTGACCCCCAGTCACCTGCCGATGCTGCTGGAGCTGCCCGAGGCCTGCTCGCCCACCGCCCAGCTCGTCATCGGCGGCGAGGCGCTGCACGCCGAGCAGCTCGCCGCCTGGCGCGAGCGCCACCCCGGTGTGGAGGTCGTCAACCACTACGGCCCCACCGAGACCACCGTCGGCTGCCTGGACCACCCCGTTCCGGCGGGCGCCGCGCTCCCGGCCGGACCGGTGCCGCTCGGCCGGCCCATGACCAACACCCGGGTCTACGTCCTCGACGCCCGGCTCGGCCCGGTGCCGGACGGCGTCACCGGTGACCTGTACGTGGCGGGCACCGGCGTGGCCCGCGGCTACCTCGGCCGCCCCGACCTGACCGGCGAGCGGTTCGTGGCCGACCCGTTCGGCCCGGCCGGGTCCCGGATGTACCGCACCGGCGACCGGGTCCGCTGGAGCCGCGACGGACTCCTGACGTACGTCGGCCGCGCCGACCACCAGGTCAAGGTGCGCGGCTACCGCATCGAACCGGGCGAGGTCGAGGCGCGGCTGCTCACCGCGCCCGGCGTCACCCAGGCCGTCTGCCTGGTCCGCGAGGACCAGCCGGGCGACCGGCGGCTGGTCGCCTACGTCGCCGCCGAGGCCGGCCCCGGCGCCGCCGAGGCGCTGCGGAACCACGCGGCCGCCGCGCTGCCCGCGTACCTGGTGCCGTCCGCCGTGGTGGTCCTGGACCGGCTGCCCCTGACGGCCAACGGCAAGATCGACCGCGCCGCGCTGCCCGACCCCGCCGCCCCGTCCGGCCCCGTCACACGGGCTCCGCGCACGCCGGAGGAGGAGATCCTCTGCGGCCTGTTCGCCGACATCCTGGGCACCGGACCGGTCGGCATCGACGACGACTTCTTCGCCCTGGGCGGCCACTCGCTGCTCGCGATGCGGCTGCTCAGCCGGATCGCCACCACCCTGGGTGCCCGGATCGGCATCAAGGCGCTGTTCGACGACCCCACCGTCGCGGGCATCGCCGCCCGCCTGGGCTCGGCCCAGGACACCCGCCCGCCGCTGGTGCCCGCCGAGCGCACCGAGCGCGTCGCCCTGTCCTACGCCCAGCGCCGCCTGTGGTTCCTCAACCGGCTGGAGGGCGCCGACGACGCCACCTACAACGTCCCGCTGGTGCTGGGCATCGACGGCGACCTCGACCGGGCGGCGCTGCGGGAGGCGCTGCGCGACGTCGTCACCCGGCACGAGAGTCTGCGCACGGTCTTCCCCGAGCAGGGCGGTGTGCCCTGGCAGCGGGTCCTCGGACCGGTCGAGGGCGCGCCCGTGCTGGAGGAGACCGGGACCGGGCCCGACGGGCCGGCCGACGCCGTCCGGCAGACCGTCACCCGCGGCTTCGACCTGGTCTGCGAACCCCCGCTGCGCGCCCGGCTGCTGACCGGCGGCGACGAGACCGTACTCGTCCTGGTCATGCACCACATCGCCACCGACGGCTGGTCCATCGGCCCGTTCCTGCGCGACCTCGGCCACGCCTACGGCGCCCGGGTCCGCGGTGCCGCGCCCACCTGGCGTCCGCTGCCGGTGCAGTACGCCGACTACGCGCTGTGGCAGCAGCGGGTCATGGGTGACCCGCAGGACCCGGACAGTCCGCTGGCCCGGCAGCTGGCGTACTGGACCGGGGCCCTGGCCGGGCTGCCGGAGGAGCTGGACCTGCCCACCGACCGGCCCCGCCCGGAGATCGCGGCCTACCACGGCGCGAACGTGCCCCTCGCCCTGGACGCCACGGCGCACACCGCGCTCGCCGCCCTGGCCGCGAAGAGCGGCGTCAGCGTCTTCATGGTGCTCCAGGCCGCCCTGGCCACGCTGCTGACCCGGCTCGGCGCCGGCACCGACATCCCGCTCGGCACCCCGATCGCGGGCCGCACCGACGACGCCCTCGACGACCTGGTCGGCTTCTTCGTCAACACCCTGGTGCTGCGCACCGACACCTCCGGCGACCCGACCTTCCGGGAGCTGCTGGCCCGGGTCCGGGAGACCGACCTGGCCGCCTACACCCACCAGGACCTGCCGTTCGAGCGCCTGGTGGAGGAGATCAACCCGGCGCGCTCGCTCGCCCGGCACCCGCTGTTCCAGGTGATGCTGGTACTGCACAACGCGATCAGCGACCGGCCCTGTGCCGAACTGGACGGCCTGCCGGTGCGGGTGGAGTCCGCCGAAGCCCCCGTGGCCAAGTTCGACCTCTCCTTCAGCCTGTGGGAGCGGCACACCGACGACGGCCGGCCCGACGGCATCGCCGGGCAGATCGAGTACGCCACCGACCTCTTCGACGCCGCCACCGCCGAGGCGCTCGCGGCCCGGCTGACCCGGCTGCTCACCGCCGCCGTCGCCGAGCCCGACCGCAGCATCGGCGACCTGCCGGTGCTGGCCGAGGACGAGCTGCGCACGCTGCTCACCGACCGCAACGACACCGCCGTGGCCCGCCCCGCGGCCTCCCTGCCCGAACTGTTCGCCGAGCGGGCCGCCGGGGCCCCCGACGCCCCGGCCGTGGAGAGCGCGGACCTGACCCTCACCTACGCCCAGCTCGACGCCCGCGCCGAGGCCCTCGCCGACGCGCTGGCCGAGCGGGGTGTGGGCACCGAGGACCGGGTGGCGCTGCTGCTCGGCGGACGCGTCGACCACGTCGTGGCCGCGCTGGCGGTGGCGAAGGCGGGCGCCGTGTACGTGCCGCTGGACGGGCGCAGCCCCGAGGCCCGCCTGCGGCACATCCTGGCGGACACCGCCGCCGTAGCCGTCGTCACCGACCGCGCCACCGCCCCGCTCGTCCCGCAGGGCGCGGCCCCGCTGGTCTTCGTCGACGACCGGGCGCAGCGGTCCCACCCGCGGCCCGCCGTCCGCCCCGACGCACTCGCCTACATCATGTACACGTCCGGCTCGACCGGAGAGCCCAAGGGCGTCGCGGTCACCCACCGCGGGGTCGCGGGACTCGCCCGCGACCGGTACTGGGGCCACGGCCCCGAGGACCGCGTCCTGTTCCACTCGCCGACCACCTTCGACGCCTCGACGTACGAACTGTGGGGCCCGCTCCTGAGCGGCGGCCGGATCGTCGTCTGCGACGCGGACGCCACCGACATCGCGGCCCTCGCCCGCACCATGACCGACCACCAGGTCACCGCCGGCCTGTTCAGCGAAGGCCTGTTCCGGCTGCTCGCCGAGCACCACGCGGACAGCTTCCGGCACCTGCGCGACATCTGCGTCGGCGGCGACACCCCGGCCGCGACGAGCGTCCGCCAGGTCCTCGCCCACGCCCCGGACGCCCGCATCACCAACAGCTACGGACCCACCGAGTCCACGCTGTGCGTGGTCCACCACACCCTCACGCGACGGGACCTGGAGCGCGGGACGGTCCCCATCGGCCGCCCGCTGGACAACACCCGCGTCTACGTCCTCGACGACCGCCTGCGGCCCGTACCGGACGGCGTCGTCGGTGAACTCCACGTCGCCGGGGAGGGCCTGGCCCGCGGCTACACGGGCCGCGCGGCCCTGACCGCCGAGCGGTTCGTCGCCGACCCGTTCGGCCCGGCCGGCTCCCGGATGTACCGCACCGGCGACCGGGTCCGCTGGAGCACCGACGGGGAGCTGGAGTTCGTCGGCCGCGTCGACGACCAGGTCAAGGTGCGCGGCTTCCGCATCGAACCCCGCGAGGTGGAGAACGCGGTCGCCTCCTTCCCCGGCACCGCCCACACCGTCGTGACCGTCCGCGAGGACCGGCCCGGCGACCGGCGGCTCGTCGCCTACGTCGTACCGGCCGGCGTGGACGTCACCGCGATGCGCCGGCATGTGACCGGGCTGCTGCCCGACTACATGGTCCCCGACGCCTTCGTCACCCTGGACGCCCTGCCGCTGAACGCCAACGGCAAGCTCGACCGCGCGGCCCTGCCCGCACCGGAGCGCTCCGCCACCGGCGGCCGGGCACCGGGCGACGCCCGTGAGCGGCTGCTGTGCACGCTCTTCGCCGACCTGCTCGGCGTCGCCGACGTCACCGCCGACGACAACTTCTTCGCCCTGGGCGGCGACAGCATCGTCTCGATCCAGCTGGTCAGCCGCGCCCGCCAGGCCGGCCTGGCCCTCACCCCCCGGGACGTCTTCCAGCACCAGACGGTCGCGGCCCTCGCCCGGGCGGCCGCCGAAGCCGGCGACCAGGCGGTCGACGACGACGGCACGGGACAGGTGCCGGCCACCCCGATCATGGAGTGGCTGCGCGAACTCGACGGGCCGATCGAGGGCTTCAACCAGTCCGTGCTGCTCCGGGTCCCGGCGGGCCTGACCGAGCACACCCTGACCGAGGCGGTCCAGGCCCTCTTGGAACGGCACGACGCCCTGCGCGGACGCCTCGACCGCGCCGAGCCCGGCCCCTGGCGGCTGGAGATCCCCGCCGCCGAGACCGCCGACGCCACCCGCCACGTCCGCCGCGTCGACGTCTCGGGCGTACCGGAGACGGACCTCGAACCACTGCTGACCCGCGAGGCCGAGGAGACCCGCCGCGCGCTCGACCCGGACAAGGGCGACATGCTGCGCGCCGTCTGGTTCGACGCCGGCGCCGACCGCCCCGGGCGCCTGCTGCTGATGGCCCATCACCTGGTCGTCGACGGAGTGTCCTGGCGCATCCTGGCCCCCGACCTGATGGACGCGTGGCTCGACCGTGGCCACGAGCTGCAGCCGGTGGCCACCTCGCTGCGCACCTGGGCGCACCGGCTCGCCGAACGGGCGCTCTCCCCGGCGGCCGAGGACCAGCTCGCCCTGTGGGAAGGGCTCACGGCCGCCCCCGACCCGAGGCTGACCGCCGAGCCGCTCGACCCGGCCGAGCACACCAAGGGCACCGCCCGCCACCACACCGCCGAGCTGCCGCCCGAGCGCACCGAGGCCCTGCTCACGACCGGAGCCGAGGAGACGCTGCTCACCGGGTTCGCGCTGGCCCTCGCCGAGTGGCGGCGGCGGCGCGGCACCGGCGGCGGCAGCCCCGTCCTGATCCACCGCGAGGGCCACGGCCGGGACGGCGACGACACCGCCGACCTGACGCGCACGGTCGGCTGGTTCACCGCCATGCACCCGCTGCGCCTCGACCCCGGTATCCGCTGGCACGAGACGGCGGACCCCGACGCCCTCGCCGGGGCGCTCGCCCGGATCGCGGAGCAGCTGCGGGCCCTGCCCGACAAGGGCACCGGCTACGGCCTGCTGCGCCACCTCAACCCGAGGACCGCGCCGCTGCTCGCCGCCGGACACAGCCCGCAGATCGCGTTCAACTACCTGGGCCGGGTCCGCACCGGCGGCGACGCCCCCACCGTCTGGGGCGCGGCACCCGAGCGGGTGACCGTGGCGCCCACCGACCCCGGCATGCCGTTCGCGCACGCCCTGGAGCTGAACGCGATCGTCCACGACGGCCCCGACGGCCCGCGTCTGAAGGCCACCTGGTCCTGGCCCGGCGTGCTGTTCGACGAGCCGGAGATCGCGGCCCTGACCGACCTGTGGTGGGCGGCGCTGGACGCGCTGACCGGGGCGACACCCGGCCCGGACGCCGACCCCGCCACCCCTTCCGACCTCTCCCTGGTGGACCTCCTCCAGGACGAGATCGACGAGCTCGAGTCCGACTGGAGGCAGTGAAGTGACCACACAGAACACCGGCAAGGGGCGCGGCCCGTCGGGCATCGAGGACGTGCTGCCGCTCTCGCCGCTCCAGGAAGGACTCCTGTTCCACTCCCTGTACGACGACGGAGCGGGCCAGGACGCCTACACCGTCCAGCTGTTCGTCGACCTGGCCGGCCCGCTGGACGCCGCCCGGCTGCGCGAGGCCGTCACCGCAGTGCTGCGCCGACACCCCAACCTGCGGGCCGGTTTCCGGGCGGTGCGGTCCGGCAAGCCCGTGCAGTTCGTGCCGCGCCGGTTCGATCTGCCCTGGCGCGAGGAGGACCTCGGCGGTCTGCCGGCGCAGGAGGCGGACACCGCACTGGCCCGCCTGTGCGACGCGGAGCGCGCCGAGCGGTTCGACCTCGCCGCACCGCCCCTGCTGCGCTGCCTGCTCGTCCGCCGGGCAGGTGACCTGCACCGCCTCGTCCTGACCAACCACCACATCCTGATGGACGGCTGGTCGGTCCCCGTCCTGCTGCGCGAGGTCTTCACCGCCTACGACCGCGGCGCCGAGGCCCTCGCCCCCACCACCCCCTACCGGCGCTATCTGGAGTGGCTCGGCCGCCGCGACCGGCAGACCGACGAGCAGGCCTGGCGCGTGGCGCTGGACGGCCTGAACGGCCCCACCCGCATGTGCCCGGGCGCCGTGTCCGCCGGCGAACCCCGGCTGCCGGAACGCGTCGAGACCTCCCTGCCCGGGGAGTTCCGCACGGGCCTGGCCCGCCTCACCGCCGAGCACGCCGTCACCCTCAACACCGTCGTCCAGACCGCCTGGGGCGCCCTGCTCGGCCGGCTGACGGGCCGTGACGACGTCGTCTTCGGTACGACGGTCTCCGGCCGCCCGGCCGACATCCCCGGCGTCGAGACCATGATCGGCCTGTTCATCAACACCGTCCCGGTACGCGTCCGCCTCGACGCCGCCGAGACCTGGGCCGAGGCCCTGGCCCGGGTGCAGGACGAGCAGTCCGCCCTGGGCGCCCACCAGCACCTGGGCCTGTCCGCCATCCAGTCGCTGACCGGCACCGGCGACCTCTTCGACACCGCCGTCCTGGTGGAGAACTACCCGGTCGACGCGGCCACTTCGGCCCCCCTCGACTCCGGGCTCCGCCTGGTCGGCGCCAAGGGCCGCGACGCCACCCACTACCCGCTCACCCTCGTCGTCTCCCAGCGCGGCGACGACCTCCACGTCCGCCTCGACCACCGGCCCGACCTCGTCGACCGCCCGGCGGCCGAGGCCCTGCTGGACCGCTTCGTACGCATGCTGCGGGCCGCCGTCCTGAGCACGGACAGCCCCGTCGCGGCCGCCGACGTCCTCTCCACCGAGGAGCGCGCACTCCTGCTGGGCGAGTGGAACGCGACGGCCGAGGAGCTGCCGGCGGCGCTGCTCCCCGAGCAGTTCGCCCGCCAGGCGGCCGCGACGCCGGATGCGGTGGCTGTGCGCTGTGGCGGAGCCTCCCTCAGCTACGGCCGGTTGGATGCCCGGGTCGACGCGCTGGCCGCCGAGTTGCTGCGGCGTGGGGTCGGCCGGGGTGCGGTGGTGGCGTTGGTGCTGCCGCGTTCGGTGGATGCGGTGGCGGCGATGCTCGCCGTCGGCCGTGTCGGCGCGGCGTTCCTGCCGGTGGACGCGGGTTTCCCGGCGGAGCGTGTGGCGTTCGTGCTGGGGGACGCGGCGCCGGCCGTGGTGCTGGCGTCGCGGGAGACGGCGTCGGTGGTGCCCGACGCGGTGCTCGTGGAAGAGGTGGGCCCGGCCGCGGAGCCGGTCCCGGCGGCGGAGGTGACGGCCGACGATGCGGCGTATGTGCTCTATACATCGGGTTCGACGGGACGCCCGAAGGGCGTGGTGGTCCCGCACGGCGCACTGCGCAACTTCCTGGGGGCGATGGCGTCCCACCTCGCGCTGTCACCGGGGGACCGCTGGCTGGCGGTGACCACCTTCGGCTTCGACATCGCCCTGCTGGAGGTGTTCCTGCCGCTGGTCTCGGGCGCGACGGTGGTGCTGGCCGCGGGCGACGACGTACGCGACCCGGTCGTCCTCGGTGAACTGGTCCGCACCGAGGGCGTGTCGGTGATGCAGGCGACGCCGAGCCTGTGGCGGGCGCTGCTGGAGCAGGTGCCGCAGGCTGTCGACGGCCTGCGGGTGCTGGTCGGCGGTGAGGCCCTGGACGCCTCCCTGGCAAGGGAGTTGGCCGCCGGAGCGACCTCGGTGCGGAATCTGTACGGCCCGACGGAGACCACCATCTGGTCGACGTCGGCGCCGGTCACCGGGGCGGAGGTGTCGATCGGCGGCCCGTTGGCCAACCAGCGGGTGTACGTCCTCGACGGCGCGCTGCGGCTCGTCCCGCCGGGCGTGCCGGGGGAGTTGTACATCGCCGGTGACGGAGTGGCGCGTGGCTACCTGGGCCGTGCGGGGCTGACGGCGGGCCGGTTCGTGGCCGATCCGTTCGGCCCGGCGGGCTCGCGCATGTACCGCACGGGTGACGTGGTCCAGTGGTCGCCGGACGGCCGGCTGGTGTTCGTGGGCCGGGCCGACGACCAGGTCAAGATCCGCGGCCACCGCATCGAACTCGGCGAGGTGGAGCAGGCGCTGGCCGGTGCCGACGGCGTGACCCGCGCCGTGGCGACGGTCCGCGAGGACACGCCCGGCGACAAGCGGCTGGTCGGATACGTGGTGCCCGCCGAGGCGGACGTCACGGCCGTGCGCCGCCATGTGGCCGGGCTGCTGCCGCAGTACATGGTGCCCTCGGCGATCGTGGCGCTGGACGCCGTGCCGCTGACCCCGAACGGCAAGACCGACCGCAAGGCCCTGCCCGCCCCCGACCTGGGCGCGCGGCAGGGGCGGGAGGCGCGGACCGCGCAGGAGGACATCCTGTGCGGGCTGTTCGCGGAGATCCTCTCGGTGCCCAGGGTCGGCATCGACGACGGCTTCTTCGAGCTGGGCGGTCACTCGCTGCTGGCGACCCGCCTGGTCTCCCGGATCCGCACGGTGCTGGGCGTGGAGGTGCCGGTTCGGGCACTGTTCGAGGCGCCCACCGTGGCCGGTCTGGCCCGGTACGTCGACACGGCCGCGGCCGCCCGTCCCGCGCTGGTGCGCCGGGAACGGCCCGGGACCCTGCCGCTGTCCTTCGCCCAGCACCGCCTGTGGTTCGTCAACCGGATGGACCCGGAGGCGTCCCACTACAACATGGCCATGGCGCTGCGGCTGCGCGGCACCCTGGACCCGGACGCGTTGCGGGCGGCCCTGGCCGACGTGCTGGAGCGGCACGAGTCCCTGCGCACCGTCTTCCCCGAGCGCGACGGACAGCCCCACCAGCGCGTCCTCGCCCCCGCCGAGGCGGCCGCCCAGGTGCTGAGCACCGGCGTCACCAGCGCGGACGACCTGGCCCGGGATGTGGCCGCGGCCACCCGCGAGGGCTTCCGGCTCGCGGCCCGGATCCCGCTGCGGGCCACCCTGCTCGCCGTGGGTCCGGACGACCACGTGCTGGTGCTGGTGCTGCACCACATCGCCGGTGACGCCTGGTCGATGCGCCCCCTGGTCGGCGACCTCACCGAGGCCTACACCGCCCGCCGCTCCGGCGCCGCCCCGCGCTGGACCCCGCTGCCCGTCCAGTACGCCGACTACGCCCTGTGGCAGCACGAGCTGTTCGGCGACGAGGACGACCCCGAGAGCCTGTCCGCACGGCAGCTGGCGTACTGGAAGCGGCAGTTGGCGGGGCTTCCGCAGGAGCTGCCGCTGCCGGCGGATCGGCCCCGGCCGGCCCTCGCCACCCACCGCGGCGACCAGGTGCCCTTCGAACTCGACGCCCAGCTCCACCGCAGGCTGCTGGCCCTGGCCCGGCAGAGCGGCGTCAGCCTCTTCATGGTGTTCCAGGCCGCGCTCGCCGCGCTGCTGACCCGGCTCGGCGCCGGCACCGACATCCCGCTCGGCACCCCGGTCGCGGGCCGTACCGACGACGCCTGCGACGACCTCGTGGGCGTCTTCATCAACGAACTGGTGCTGCGCACCGACACCTCCGGCGCCCCCGCCTTCCGTGAGCTGCTGGCCCGGGTCCGGGAGACCGACCTGGCCGCCTACGCCCACCAGGAGCTGCCGTTCGAGCGGATCGTGGAGGAGCTGAACCCCGAGCGGTCCCTCGCCCGCCACCCGCTGTTCCAGGTGTCCCTGTCGCTGCAGAACGCCGCGCCGCCCGTGCCCGCCCTCCCGGACCTGACCGCCGAGGTCGTACGGCGCGACGACGACGCGGCCCGCTTCGACCTGGCCCTGCGGCTCGGCGAGACACAGGCCGCCGACGGCACCCCCGGCGGGGTGCGCGCCCAGGCCCTGTTCGCCACCGACCTGTACGACCGGCCGACCGTCGAGCGCCTCGTCGCCCGGTTCGTCCGGCTGCTGGGCGCCGCCGTCGCCGAGCCCGACCGCTCGATCGGCGACCTGGAGATCCTCACCGCCGAGGAACACGCCGACCTCCTGCACGGCCGCAACGACACCGCGCACGCCCTGCCCGGGAGCACGCTGCCGCCCCTGTTCGCCCGGCAGGCCGCCCGCACCCCGGAGGCGCCGGCGGTCGCGGACAGCACCGAGGTGCTCACCTACGCCCAGCTGGACGCCCGCAGCAACCGGCTGGCCCGGCTGCTCACCAGCCGCGGCATCGGCCCGGAGGACCTGGTCGCGCTGGCCCTGCCCCGCTCCGTCAGCGCGGTCGTCGCGATGCTCGCGGTCGGCAAGGCGGGCGCGGCCTACCTCCCGCTCGACACCGAACAGCCCGGCGGCCGGCTCGACTTCATCCGCGAGGACGCGGCCGCCGCCGTCCTGCTGACCACCGAGGACACCCTGGCCGGCGTGCCGGGCCTGGCCGAGGGACCCGAACGGCTCCTCGTCCTGGACGCCGAGGAGACCCGCGCGGCACTGCGCCGGATGCCCTCCGAGGCCCCGGACCCGGTCGGTCCGCCCTCGCCCGACCAGGCGGCCTACGTCATCTACACCTCCGGCTCCACCGGCGCCCCCAAGGGCGTCGTCGTCCCGCAGCGTGCCCTCACCGACTACGCGGCCCGCGCCGCCCGGACCTACCCCGGTTTGGCCGGACGCACCCTGCTGCACTCGTCGCTCTCCTTCGACCTGGGCCTGACCACCCTGTACGGCACGCTGCTGGCCGGCGGCTGCCTGCACGTCGGTGACCTCGACGAACGGCTCGACGTGCCCGGCGGACTGACCTTCCTGAAGGTCACACCGAGCCATCTGCCGCTGCTGGAGCTGATGCCGGACGTCCTCGCCCCGCACGCCGAGCTGATGACCGGCGGCGAGGCCCTGCGCGGCGAGCAGCTCACCGGCCGCCGGGCCGGCCGCCCCGACCTGGCGCTGATCAACCACTACGGCCCGACCGAGACCACCGTCGGCTGCCTCGACCACCGCCTCCCGCAAGGCGGAGCCGTCCCGCACGGCCCGGTGCCCCTGGGCCGTCCGATGTGGAACACGCGCGCCTACGTCCTGGACGCTCGGCTGCGCCCGGTCCCCGACGGCACCGTCGGCGAGCTGTACGTCGCCGGGCACGGCCTGGCCCGCGGCTACGCCAACCGGCCCGCCCTGACCGCCGAGCGGTTCGTCGCCGACCCGCACGGCCCGGCCGGCTCCCGGATGTACCGCACCGGCGACCGGGTCCGCTGGAACGCCGACGGCGCACTGGACTTCGTCGGCCGCGCCGACGACCAGGTCAAGATCCGCGGCCACCGCGTCGAACTCGGCGAGGTCGAGGCGGCCCTGCTGCGGGTGCCCGGTGTGGCGTCCGCCGCCGCGGCCCTGCGCGAGGACCGGCCCGGAGCCCCGCGCCTGGCCGCCTACGTCGTCCCGCGCGACCCCGCCGGGGACGGACCGGGAGCCCAGGTCGACGCCGAGACGGTGCGCACGCACCTCGCCGGGAGCCTCGCCCCCTACCTGCTGCCCAGCGACGTCGTCGTCCTCGACGCGCTGCCGCTGACCGCCAACGGCAAGACCGACCGGGCCGCGCTGCCCGTCCCGGACGCCTCGCACGTCCCGGCCGGCCGCGCGCCGCGCACCCCCGAGGAGGAGGTGCTGTGCGCGCTGTTCGCCGAGATCCTGGGCATCGGCCGGGCCGGAGCGGACGACAACTTCTTCCACCTGGGCGGGCATTCGCTGCTGGCCACCCGCCTCGTCAACCGGGTGCGGTCCGTCCTCGGCATCGAACTCCCGCTGCGCGCCCTGTTCGAGCGGCCCACCCCGGCCGGCCTCGCGAGCCTGCTGCGCGACGCCGAGCACGCCCGTCCCGCGCTCGCGCCGATGCCGCGCCCCGAGCGCGTCCCGGTGTCGTACGCCCAGCGCAGGCTGTGGTTCCTCAACCGGATGGACCCGGACAGCCCGCTCTACAACGTGCCCGCCGTGCTGCGGCTGCGGGGGCGCCTGGACCGCGCCGCGCTGCGCGACGCGGTGCGTGACGTGGCCGTACGGCACGAGACGCTGCGCACGGTGTTCCCGGCCGTGGACGGCGAGCCCGTGCAGCGCGTGCTCGACGGCACGGACCATCTCGATCTCCCCGTCCGGACGGCGGCCGAGCAGGGCGTACCGGAGCTGCTCGCCGAACTGACCGGCCGGGGTTTCGACCTGACCACCGAACCGCCGTTGCGGGCCACGCTCGTCGAACTGGGCGCGGAGGAACACCTCCTGGTGCTGGTGATGCATCACATCGCCAGTGACGCGTGGTCGTGGCGGCCCTTCGCCGCCGATCTGAGCACGGCGTACACGGCCCGCACCACCGGCTCCGCTCCCGCCTGGCAGCCACTGCCGGTGAGCTACGCGGACTACGCGCTGTGGCAGCGGGACGTCCTCGGCGACGAAGGCCTCGAAGGCGTTGAAGAGGGCGCAGGAGTCGAGGGCGAGGGAGAGCCGGGGGAGATCGCCCGTCAGCTGGCCTTCTGGCGCGACGCCCTGGACGGGCTCCCCGAGGAGACCCCCCTCCCCGTCGACCGGCACCGCACGGCGGGCGGGCCGCACCCGGCCGCCGACGCCCGCTTCACCCTCGACGCTGAGCTGCACGGACAGTTGGCCGCCCTCGCCCGGGAACACGGCGTCAGCCTCTTCATGGTGCTCCAGGCCGGTGTCGCCGCGCTGCTCACCCGGCTCGGCGCCGGCACCGACGTCCCGCTGGGCACCCCGGTGGCCGGACGCACCGACGAAGCCCTGGACGACCTCGTCGGGTTCTTCGTCAACACGCTGGTGCTGCGCACCGACACGAGCGGCAACCCGGACTTCGCGGAACTGCTGGCCCGGGTCCGGCAGACCGATCTCGCGGCCTACGCCCACCAGGACCTGCCGTTCGAACGGCTGGTGGAGGAGCTGAACCCGGAGCGCTCCCTCACCCGGCACCCGCTCTTCCAGGTCATGCTCACCCTGGAGCACGCGTCCGGTGCCGCGCTGGACCTGCCGGGCGGCCTGACCGCGACGGTGGAGCGCGGCACCGCCAAGTGGGCCCGCTACGACCTGTCGTTCGGCCTCGGCGAACGCCACACCGAGGACGGGGCACCGGCCGGGGTCGACGGCGTCCTCGAGTACTCCACCGCTCTCTTCGACCCGGCCACCGCCCACTCCCTCGCGGACCGCCTGGTACGGCTGCTGCGCCAGGCGGCGACCGATCCCACCGCCCGAGTCGACGACCTCGACGTACTCTCCGCGGCGGAGCGGGACACGGTGCTCGGGGCGTGGAACGACTCCGCGTCGCCGGTGCCGGTGGCCCTGCTGCCGGAATGGTTCGCCGGACAGGCGGCCGCGACGCCGGATGCGGTGGCCGTGCGCTGTGGCGGAGCCTCCCTCAGCTACGGCCGGTTGGATGCCCGGGTCGATGCGTTGGCGGCGGAGTTGCTGCGGCGTGGGGTGGGCAGGGGTGCGGTGGTGGCGTTGGTGCTGCCGCGTTCGGTGGATGCGGTGGCGGCGATGCTCGCCGTCGGCCGTGTCGGCGCGGCGTTCCTGCCGGTGGACGCGGGTTTCCCGGCGGAGCGTGTGGCGTTCGTGCTGGGGGACGCGGCGCCGGCCGTGGTGCTGGCGTCGCGGGAGACGGCGTCCGTGGTGCCCGACGCGGTGCTCGTGGAAGAGGTGGGCCCGGCCGACGCGGCCGTCCATCCGGTGACCGTGACGCCCGAGGACGCGGCCTACGTGCTCTACACCTCCGGTTCCACGGGACGCCCGAAGGGTGTGGTGGTCCCGCACGGGGCCCTGCGCAACTTCCTGTGGGGCATGCGCCCGGTCGTCGGCCCGGCGCCGGGGGACCGCTGGCTGGCGGTGACCACGTTCGGTTTCGACATCGCGCTGCTTGAGGTGTTCGGGCCGCTGGTGGCCGGGGCGACGCTGGTGCTCGCCGCCCGCGAGACCGTGCGGGATCCGCAGGCCCTGGCCGCACTCGTGCAGGCCGAGGACGTGTCGGTGATGCAGGCGACGCCGAGCCTGTGGCGGGCGCTGCTGGACGAGGCGCCGGGGGCCCTTGAGGGGCTGCGTGTGCTGGTCGGCGGCGAGGCCCTGGATCCGGTGCTGGCCCGGGAGCTGTCCGCGTCGGCCGCGTCAGTGGTGAACGTGTACGGCCCGACGGAGACCACCATCTGGTCGACGTCGGCGCCGGTCACCGGGGCGGAGGTGTCGATCGGCGGCCCGTTGGCCAACCAGCGGGTGTACGTCCTCGACGGCGCGCTGCGGCTCGTCCCGCCGGGCGTGCCGGGGGAGTTGTACATCGCCGGTGACGGAGTGGCGCGTGGCTACCTGGGCCGTGCGGGGCTGACGGCGGGCCGGTTCGTGGCCGATCCGTTCGGCCCGGCGGGCTCGCGCATGTACCGCACGGGTGACGTGGTCCAGTGGTCGCCGGACGGCCGGCTGGTGTTCGTGGGCCGGGCCGACGACCAGGTCAAGATCCGCGGTCACCGCATCGAACTCGGGGAGATCGAGGCCCACCTGCGGGCCCGGCCCGGCGTCGGCGCGGCCGTCGCCGCCGTGTCGCCCGGACCCGACGGCGTGCCCCGGCTGATCGGTTACGTGGTCGGCACCGAGGACGCCGCTGCCGTACGCGCGGCGCTGGCGTCGGCGCTGCCGGAGTACATGGTGCCCTCGGCGATCGTGGCGCTGGACGCCGTACCGCTGACCCCGAACGGCAAGACCGACCGCAGGGCGCTGCCCGTGCCCGAGCTCAGCGCCGGGACGACGCGGGAACCGCGCGACGCGCAGGAGGAGATCCTGTGCGGGCTGTTCGCCGAGGCCCTCGGCCTCGAACGGGTCGGTATCGACGACGGCTTCTTCGAGCTGGGCGGCCACTCGCTGCTGGCGACCCGCCTGGTCTCCCGGATCCGCACGGTCCTGGGCGTGGAGGTGCCGGTCCGCGCACTGTTCGAGGCGCCCACCGTGGCCGGTCTGGCCCGGTACGTCGGCACGGCCGCGGCCGCCCGTCCCGCGCTGGTGCGCCGGGAACGGCCCGAGACCCTGCCGCTGTCCTTCGCCCAGCACCGCCTGTGGATGCTCGACGCCATCGAGGAGGCCGGCGCGCTGTACAACCTGCCGCTCGCCACCCGGCTGCGCGGCGAACTCGACGTGGACGCGCTGCGGGCGGCCCTCGCCGACGTGGTCGCGCGCCACGAGGTGCTGCGCACGCTCTACCCCGAGCGGGACGGCCTGCCGCACCAGCGCGTCCTGGACGTCGCGGACGCGGTCCCGGAGCTGCGGGTACGGGCGGTGACCGAGTCCGCGCTGGACGGCGCGGTGGCCGCCGCCGTACGCCACGAGTTCCGGCTGGACGCCGAACTCCCGCTGCGGGCGACCCTGTTGGCGCTCGGCCCGGACGATCACGTGCTGGTGCTGGTGCTGCATCACATCGCCGGTGACGCCTGGTCGATGCGCCCGCTGATCCGCGACCTCACCGAGGCCTACTCCGCCCGCCGCTCCGGCGCCGCCCCGCGCTGGACCCCGCTGCCCGTCCAGTACACCGACTACGCCCTGTGGCAGCGCGAGCTGCTCGGCGACGTGCGCGACCCGGACAGCGAAGCGGCCCGGCAGGCCGCTCACTGGAAGCAGGCCCTCGCCGGTCTGCCCGATGTACTGGAGCTGCCCGCCGCCCGGCCCCGCCCGGCCGAGGCGAGCCACCACGGCGACCTCGTCCCCTTCGAGGTGGACGGCCGACTGCACCAGGAGCTGCTCGCCCTCGCCCGGTCCGGCCGGGTCACGCTCTTCATGGTGCTCCAGGCCGCGCTCGCCGCGCTGCTCACCCGGCTCGGCGCCGGCACCGACATCCCGGTCGGCACCCCGGTGGCCGGGCGCACCGACGCCGCCGCCGACGACCTGGTCGGGTTCTTCGTCAACACGCTGGTGCTGCGCACCGACACCGGCGGCGACCCGACCTTCGGCGAACTGCTGGACCGGGTACGGGAGACGGACCTGGCGGCCTACGCCCACCAGGACCTGCCGTTCGAACAGCTGGTCCGGCAACTCGGCGTGGAGCGCTCGCTGGCCCGTCACCCGCTGTTCCAGGTGATGCTCGTGCTGGACGCCTTCCAGCGCGACGGCGCCGCCCTGGACGGCCTCACCGCCGAGAGCGTCGCCCGCCCGGACACCCAGGAGGGCGGCACCGCCAAGTTCGACCTGTCCCTGCGCGTCACGGAACGCCGGGGACCCGACGGCGAGCCCGCCGGCCTGACCGGAACGCTCGCCTACGCGACCGACCTCTTCGACCGTCCGACGGCCGAGGCGATGACGGCGCACTTCACCCGACTGCTCGAGGAGGTGGCCACCGACCCGCACCGGGCCCTCGGCGACCTCGACATCCCCACGCTGGAGAAGGAATTGGAGACCGCACCACACGACGGCAGGGAACCGGACCTCGGCTCCCTGACACCCCGGATGATCGAGGAGCAGGCGGCCCGCACCCCCGGTGCGCCCGCCGTGACCGACGCGGCCGGCACCCTGACCTACGCCGAGCTGAACGAACGCGCCAACCGGCTGGCCCGGCTGCTCGTCCGGCACGGAGCCGGACCCGAGCGGGTCGTCGCGCTCATGGTGCCGCGCTCGCCCGACATGGTCGTCGCGGTCCTGGCCGCACTGAAGTCAGGCGCCGCCTATCTGCCGCTGGACAGCGAGTACCCGGCCGACCGGATCACGTACATGCTCGACGACGCGGCTCCCGCGCTGGCGCTGACCACGACCGCGGTCCAGGACCGGCTCCCGGCCGCGCCCGGCACCACCCGGATCGTCCTCGACGCGCCCGACACCCGCGCCGCGCTGGCCGGCCTCGCGGCCGACGACCTCACGGACGCCGACCGCACCGCCCCGCTCACCCCGCACACACCCGCCTACGTCATCTACACCTCCGGCTCCACCGGCCGGCCCAAGGGCGTCGTCGTCGAGCACCGCGGCATCCCCAACCTGGTGCGGGCGCGCGTCGAGCCGTACGCCATGGGACCGGGCAGCCGGGTGCTGCAGTTCGCCTCGCTGAGCTTCGACGCCGCGCTGTCCGAGATCTGCACCCCGCTCAGCTGCGGCGCCTGCCTGGTGCTGGGCCCGGCCGACATGCTCGACCAGGTCGCCCGGCTGCCGGAGCTGATCGGCGAGCAGGGCGTCACCCACGCCACGCTGCCGCCCGCCGTGCTCGCCCGGCTGCCCGAGGACGCCCTGCCGTCCGTACGCACCCTGGTGATCGCCGGGGAGGCGCCGCCGGACGGCCTGATCGCGCGGTGGGCGGTCGGCCGCCGGATGTTCAACTGCTACGGCCCCACCGAGACCACCGTCTCCTGCACCATGGCCGGCCCGCTCCCGGCCGAACCCGGCATCCCGCCGATCGGCGGCGCGCTGCCGAACCTGCGTCTGCACGTCCTCGACGCGCGCCTCGCACCGGTGGCCGACGGCGAGCCGGGCGAGCTGTACGTGGCGGGCGCCGGCGTGGCCCGCGGCTACCTCGGCCGGCCCGCGCTGACCGCGCAGCGGTTCGTCGCCGACCCGTTCGGCCCGGCGGGCACCCGGATGTACCGCACGGGCGACGTGGTCCGGCGCCGCCCGGACGGGGCGCTGGAGTTCGTCGGCCGCGCCGACGGTCAGGTCAAGATCCGGGGTCTGCGCATCGAACTCGGCGAGGTGGAGACGGCGCTCGCGTCCTGCCCCGGGGTGGGACAGGCGGTGGCCGCCGTCCGCGAGGACGAGCCCGGCCGCCCCCGCCTGGTCGGTTATCTCGCCGCGGCCCCCGGCACCGGCCTGGACACCACCGCCGTACGGGCCCGGCTCGCCGAGGTGCTGCCCGAGTACATGGTGCCGTCGGCGCTCGTGGTGCTCGACCGGATCCCGCTGACCGTCAACGGCAAGGTCGACCGGGCGGCGCTGCCCGCCCCGGCCGCCACCGCCGGGCCCCCGGGCCGAGAAGGCACCGACGGCATCGACGGCGCTCCGCGCACCGACCGCGAGGCACTGCTGTGCCGGGTGATGGCCGGCGTGCTGGGCCTGCCCCGAGTGGGCGTGGCAGACAACTTCTTCTCCCTGGGCGGCGACAGCATCACCGCGCTCCAGGTCGCCAGCCGGGCCCGGGAGGCGGGCCTGGCCGTGTCGCCGCGCGACATGTTCCGGCACCAGACGGTCGCCGAGCTGGCCGCCGCGGTCACCGACACCCGGCCCGGCCCCGCCAAGCCCGCCGACGACGGCGTCGGCGCCGTACCGCCGACCCCGGTCGTGCGCTGGCTCGCGCAGCGGCGCGGTCCCATCGCCGGACTGAACCAGTCGGTGCTGCTGCGGGTCCCGAGCCTCGGCCGGGACGCCCTCACCGGCGCGCTCCAGGCGGTCGTCGACCACCACGACGCGCTGCGCATGCGGCTGTCGGGCTCCGCCGCCTCCGTCACCTGGGGTCTCACCGTGCGACCGGCCGGCGAGGTCCAGGCCGCCGACCGGATCACCCGCGTCGACGTGAGCGGCTTCCCCGACGACCCGGCCGACCCCGCGCTGACCGCCCTGGTCACCGAGGAGGGCGAGGCCGCACGCCGCCGCCTCGACCCGGAGGACGGCGTGCTGTTCCAGGTCGTCTGGTTCGACGGCGGCACCGGCCGGCCCGGCTGGCTGCTCGTCGTCGCCCACCATCTGGTCGTCGACGGCGTGTCCTGGCGGATCCTGGTGCCCGACCTGGCCACCGCCTGGCAGGCCGCGGCCGCCGGGCGGACGCCGAGCCTGGCGCCCGTCGGGACCTCCCCGCGCCGCTGGGCCCAGCTGCTGCTGGCCGAGGCCCAGACACCCGAGCGGGCCGCGGAACTCGACCTGTGGACCCGGATGCTGGAGGAGCCCGAACCACGGCTCGGCGCCGAGGCGTTCCGCGCCGCCCGCGACACCCGCGAGAGCGCCGAGCACCTCTCGGTCCGGCTGCCCGCCGCGACCACCGGCACCCTGCTCACCGCCGTACCGGACCGCTTCCAGGCGCGGATGGACGACGTGCTGCTCACCGGCTTCGCCCGCGCCGCCGCCCGCTGGCGCGAGCGCAACGGCTGGGGCTCCGGCTCCGCCGTCCTCGTCGACGTCGAGACCCACGGCCGTGAGGAGATCGCCGACGACGTCGACCTGTCCCGCACGGTCGGCTGGTTCACCGCCATCCACCCGCTGCGCCTCGACCCCGGCACGCACGGCCCGGCCACCGCGCTGAAGCGGGTCAAGGAGCAGATCCGGGCCGTGCCCGACAACGGCCTCGGCTACGGGCTGCTGCGCTACCTCAACCCGGACACCGCCGGACTGCTCGCCGCCCACCCCACCCCGCAGATCGGGTTCAACTACCTGGGCCGCGTCAACGCGACGGCACTCGGCGACAGCAGCGGACGCGGCGTCCCGGGCTGGTCCGGCGAGCCGCGCATGGACACCCGGGTCGTGCCCGCCGACGCCGGACTGCCGTTCGCGCACCCGCTGGAGATCAGCGCCGTCACCCGTGAGACGGCCGAGGGACCCCAGCTGGACGTCACCTTCTCCTGGCCCGGGGCCCTGTTCACCCGGGACCAGGTCCGGCAGCTCGCCGACGACTGGTTCGCCGCACTGGGCGAGCTGGCCGCAGCCGCCGAACGCCCGGACGCCGGCGGGCTCACCCCGTCCGACCTGCCGCTGGTCTCCCTCACCCAGGCCGAGATCGACGCGCTGGAGGCCGCGCCGGGCGGCGTCGAGGACGTCCTGCCGCTGTCCCCGCTCCAGGAGGGCCTGCTCTTCCACACCCTCTACGCGGACACCGGCCCCGACGTGTACGCGATGCAGCTCAGCGTCGACCTGGAAGGGCCGCTGGATCCCGTGGCGCTGCGCGCGGCCGGGCAGGCGCTGCTGGACCGCCACCCCAACCTGCGGGCCCGCTTCGTCCACCGCGGCGACGGCCACCCCGTCCAGGTCATCGCCCGCCGGGTGGAACTGCCCTTCGAGGAGGCCGATCTGACCGGCCTCGACGAGGCGGCCCGCGAGGCCGAGCTGTCCCGGCTCACCGACGCGGCCCGCGACCACCGCTTCGACCTGGCCACCGCCCCGCTGGTGCGGCTGCTGCTGATCCGGCTGGGCGAGGAGCGGCACCGTCTCGTCATCCTCAAGCACCACATCGTGCTCGACGGCTGGTCCATGCCGCTGTTCCTGCGCGACCTGGTCGCCCTCTACCACGGCGAACGGGCCGCCCTGCCGCCGGTCGTGCCCTACCGCGACTACTTCGTCTGGCTGGCCGGACAGGACCGGGCGGCCACCGAGGAGGCCTGGCGCCGGGCGCTCGACGGGCTCAGCGAGCCCTCCCTGCTGGCCCCCGCCGGATCCGGGGCACCCACGCAGATGCCGCAGGACGTCGGCCGCTCGCTGTCCGCCGAGACCACCGCGGCACTCCAGGCGTACGCCGCCGAGAACGCGGTCACCGTCAACACCGTGCTCCAGGGCGCCTGGGCGGTGCTGCTCGGCCGGCTGCTCGGCCGCGACGACGTGGTGTTCGGCACCACGGTCTCCGGCCGCCCCCCGGAGATCCCCGGCATCGAGTCCATCGTCGGCCTGTTCATCAACACCCTCCCCGTCCGGGTCCGCCTCGATGCGGCCGAGGACTGGCGGGCGCTGTTCACCCGGCTGCAGGACGAGCAGTCCGCGCTCACCGCGCACCACCATGCCGGGCTCGCCGACATCCAGCGGCTGACCGGCGTCGCCGGGGACCTCTTCGACACCCTCGTCGTCTACGAGAACTTCCCGACCGCCTCCGGCGGCGGGCGCGAGGGCGCCCTGCGCGCGACGGCCGTGGAGGGACGCGCCGCGGCCCACTACCCGCTGGCCCTGATCGCCTCCGTGGGCGACGGCCGCCTGCGGCTGCGCCTCGACCACCGGCCCGAACTGTTCGACACCAGCGCCGTGCAGACGCTGCTCGACCGGCTCGTGCACGTCCTGGAGGGCATCACCGCCGCGCCGGGACAGCCCGTCGCCACCGTCGACATCGCGGCCGCCGACGAGCGGGAACAGCTCATCGACGGCTGGAACGGCGGCCCGCTCGACGTCCCCGCCGACCCGCCGACCATGACCCACCGGTTCGCGCAGGCCGTCGCCGAGGGCCCGGACGACATCGCCGTACGGCTCGGCGACACCCGCCTGACCTACCGCGAACTCGACGAGCGTGCCAACCGCACGGCCCGCCGGCTCATCGAACTCGGGGTGCGCCCCGAGACCCGGGTCGGGGTGCTGCTGGACCGCTCGGTCGACCTGATCGTCAGCGTGCTGGCCGTCCTCAAGGCGAGCGCGGTGTACGTCCCGCTGGAGCCCACCTACCCCGACGAGCGGGTGCGGCTGCTGCTCGACGAGACCCGCTCCCCGGTGCTGCTGACCGACGGCGACCGCGCCGCCCACTGGACGCAGGCACTCTCCGGCAGGGTCACGGTGGTCGCCGTCGACACCGACCACGGCATCCCGGCCCAGCCGGACACCGCGCCGGACGTGACCGTCCTGCCCGACCAACTCGCCTATGTCATCTACACCTCCGGCTCCACCGGCACCCCCAAGGGCGTCGCGGTCAGCCACCGCGCCGTCGTGGAACTCGCCGCCGACCACTGGTGGCAACTGGACGCCACCCAGCGCGTGCTGTTCCACTCGCCGCACGCCTGGGACGTGTCCACCCTCGAATGGTGGGTGCCGCTGCTGAACCACGGCGAGGTCGTCATCGCCCCGCCCGGCAAGGTCGACCTGGAAGCCATCGCCTCCCTCGTCGTCGAGGAGGGCATCACCGGACTGTGGGCCTCCGGAGGCCTGTTCCGGCTGCTCGCCGAGACCCACCCGGAGTGCTTCCGGGGCCTCGCCGAGGTCCGCACCGGCGGTGACGTGGTCCCCGCCTACGCCGTCCGCCGGGCCCTGGACGCCTGCGCCGGCACGGACACCGTGGTCACCGCCGGCTACGGCCCCACCGAGACCACCGTGTTCTCCACCCGGCACTCGATGCGGCCCGGCGACGAGGTGCCCGAGAGCGTCCCCATCGGCGCCGCGCTCGACGCCACCCGGGCCTATGTCCTCAGCCCCGGACTGCGGCCCCAACCGGTCGGCGTGGTCGGTGAGCTGTACCTCGCCGGGACCGGTGTCGCCCGCGGCTACGAGAACAACCCGGGCATGACCGCCGAACGGTTCGTCGCCGACCCCTACGGCGAGCCCGGCACCCGGATGTACCGCACCGGCGACCTGGTCCGCCGGCGCGCCGACGGGCTGATGGAGTTCGTCGGCCGGACCGACGAACAGGTCAAGCTGCGCGGCTTCCGGGTCGAACTGCGCGAGGTCGAGGTGGCGCTCAGCGCCTACCCCGGCATCGGGCAGGCCGTCGCCCTGGTCCGCGAGGACCGTCCCGGCGACAAGCGACTGGTCGGCTACGTGGTGCCCGACGCCGGCGCCCCGGCCCCCGACCTGGCCGCGCTCCAGGCCCATCTGGCCGGGAAACTCCCGGAGTTCATGGTGCCGTCCGCGCTGGTCGTCCTCGGCAAGCTGCCGCTGACCTCGCACACCAAGCTGGACCGCAAGGCCCTGCCCGCCCCCGACCAGCAGCGCACCGACGACGTGGCCGGACGGCCGCGCAGCCCCCAGGAGACGGTGCTGTGCGAGCTGTTCGCGGACGCCCTCGGCGTGCCCGGCCTCGGCATCGACGACGACTTCTTCCTGCTGGGCGGCAACTCCCTGCTGGCCGCCTCCCTGGTCAGCCGGATCCGCTCGGTGCTCGGCTGCGAGCTGAGCATCCAGGCCCTGTTCACCTCACCGACCGTGCGCGCGCTGGCCGAACGGCTGGCGGGCGGCGTCGGACCCGACGAGCACAACGCCCTCGACGTCCTGCTGCCGCTGCGCGCCAAGGGGAGCGGCCCCGCCCTGTTCTGCTTCCACGCCGGCGGCGGCCTGAGCTGGCGGTACGCGGGACTGCTGCGCCATCTGCCCGCGTCCGTGCCGGTGTACGGCGTGCAGGCCAGGGCGTTCGGCACCCCCGGCTACCGGCCCGGCGGCATCGAGGAGATCGCCGAGCACTTCGCCGAGCGGATCCGGGCCGCCCAGCCCGACGGGCCCTACCACCTGCTGGGCTGGTCCTTCGGCGGGCTCGTCGCCCAGGCGGTGGCGACCCGGCTGCAGGCGGACGGGGCCGAGGTCGGCCTGGTCGCCGTCCTCGACTCCTACCCCGTCTCCTCCGCCGTGGCGGCGCCCGCCGCGCCCGGGTCCGGGGAGCAGAACCTGATGGCGGCTCTGCTGGAGGCGACCGGCCTCGGCGAACAGCTGCCCGCCGGCGCCGAGCCGGACGAGGAGACGGTCGCCGCGGTGCTGCGCGCCCAGGGCAACCCGCTCACCGACCTGCTGGCCGACCACCTGGTCACGGTGGCGCAGACGTTCCAGGACAACGTCGAGCTGCGCCGGGCCTTCACCCCGAAGGTCTTCCGGGGCGACCTGCTGCTCCTCGCGGCCGGCGCGGACGGCCCGGGCGCCGAGGCCGGAACGGCGCGCTGGCAGCCGTACGTCGACGGCCGCGTCGACGCCCGCACCGTCCCCGGCCGGCACGAACAGATGCTGCTGCCCGGCCCGATCGCCGAGGTCGGCCGGATCGTCACCGAGCGGCTGGAGAACCTCGGCGAGGAGGAGGGGCGATGACCCGCGACATCTACGAGATCGGTGAGCCGCCCCCGCTCGGCGAGGTCCCGAGCCACATGTACGCGGCCCTCATCCGGCCCGAGCGGTACGGCCCGCCGCGGCAGGCCATCCAGGTCGAGCCGGTCGAGGTGCCGCCGGTGGGCCGCGGCCAGGTGCTGGTCATGGTGATGGCGGCCGGCGTCAACTACAACGGCGTGTGGGCCGGCCTCGGCACCCCCGCCGACGTGATCGCCGCCCGCCGCAAGCAGGGCGATCCGCACGACTTCCACATCGCCGGCTCCGAGGGCGCCGGCGTGGTGTGGGCGGTCGGCGAGGGCGCCACCCAGTACAAGGTCGGCGACCACGTGATCATCGCCGGCGTCCAGTGGGACGAGTCGGCGCCCGACATCCGCATGGGCGTCGACCCCACCGCCTCCAAGTCCCAGAAGGCCTGGGGATACGAGCTGAACTTCGGCTCCTTCGCCCAGTTCACGGTCGTCGACGAGTACCAGGTGCACCCCAAGCCGCCGCACCTGACCTGGGAGCAGGCCAGCTGCTTCCTCGGCGGCGGCTCGACCTCGTACCGGATGCTCACCGGCTGGGCCCCGCACACCGTGCAGCCCGGCGACCCCGTCCTGATCTGGGGCGGGTCCGGGGGCCTCGGCTCCATGGCGATCCAGATCACCGACCACTTCGGCGGCATCCCCATCGCCGTGATCTCCGACGACGACAAGGCGGAGCACTGCCTGCGCCTCGGGGCCCGCGGTGTGATCAACCGCCGCGACTTCGACCACTGGGGCAGGCTGCCGGACGCGGGCGACACCGCGGCGTACCGGCACTGGCAGTCGGGGGCCCGGGCCTTCGGGCGCCGGATCTGGGAGATCCTCGGCGAACGCAGATCGCCCCGGATCGTCCTCGAACACCCGGGCCGCGACACCCTCGCCACCTCCGTCTACGTCTGCGACAACGCCGGCATGGTGGTCACCTGCGCGGGCACCAGCGGCTACAACGGCGACATCGACCTGCGGTTCCTGTGGATGTTCCAAAAGCGCCTGCAGGGTTCGCACGCGGCCAACGTGCGGGAGACCCGGGCGGCCATCAACCTGGTGGCCTCCGGCCGGGTCGACCCGTGCCTGAGCCTGACCCTCCCGTTCCGGGAGATCGCCGACGCCCACCAGCTCGTCCACGACAACCGGCACCCGGCGGGCAACACGGCCGTCCTGGTCAACGCCCCCGAACCGGGTCTCACCGCAGTGCCGTGACCCTCCGGGACCGCGGTCCCTTTTCACCTGCCGCCGGGGGCAGTTGGGCGTCGAGGCGGCGTCCAGCTCCCCGGCGCGGCTCTCTCCTAATGTGACAGCGGTCCGAATGACGAACAGACGGGGAACGGATGAAGGCGCTTGTCTACTGCCATGGAAGCCGGGGGGACGTCGAGCCTTATCTGGCGCTTTCCGTGGCGCTGCAACAGGCCGGACACAGCGTGGTTCTGGCGGCCCCCCGCCTTTTCTCCCCGGCCGCGGAGAAATACGGAGTTCCGTTCGCGGCGCTGAACGACGACCTCGTCCAGCTCATGACCAGGCCCGAGTTCAGGGACGTCCTGCAGCGCAGTGACGCCCTGACGGAAGCCGACCGGGAACTCAAGCAGAAGATCTTCGTCGAGTCGTTCCCGCGCATCTATCCCGCGGTTTTCCGGGACATGTGGGAGGTGGCTGCCGACGGCAGCGCCGACATCGTCGTCCATTCGCACAGCCAACGGGAAGCCGCTGCCCAGATAGCCGAAAAGATCGGCGTACCGCACGTCCTCGCGACCCTTTACCCCAACTTCGTACCGTCTCGGGACCACACGTTCTTCGAACGGACCCACCGAATTCCCGAGAAGCCCGGGCAGGAGGAGAACGTCTTCACGGCGCTTCCCGCCCGCGCGCTCGCCGAATGGCGGTCCGAGGTGCTCGGACTGCCGCCGCGGGAGAACGCCACGGACTTCCGGTACCGCGCCGACGGCACCCCGGCCACCGTCCTGCACGGCTTCAGCCCGCAGCTGGTGAAGCCGTCCGCCGACTGGCCGGAGTGGGTCCACACCACCGGGTTCTGGTCACTCCCCCCGGCCGTCGACTGGATCCCGCCCGAGGACCTGCGGCGGTTCCTGGAGGCCGGTGAGAAGCCGGTGTTCGTCGGGTTCGGGAGTTCCCTGGCCCCGGACCCGAGGGCCACCGGCCGCCTGGTGCAGGAGGCGGTGCGGCGCGCCGGAGTGCGCGCCGTGGTGGTGGCGGGCTGGGGCGGGATCGAGATCCCGGAGCCGGGCACGGACATCATCACCGCCACCGAGGTCCCCTACGACTGGTTGCTGCCGCGCGTACGGGCCGCCGTCCACGCGGGCGGCGTCGGCGCCCACAACGCGGCTCTCGAGGCCGGCGTCCCGCAGGTCAGCTGCCCGTTCCACAAGGAACAGCTGGTGTGGGCCGGGCGCCTGCACGAACTCGGCGTCGCTCCCGCGCCCCTGCTGCAGCGCGACCTGACCGCCGACGCCCTCGCCGAGGCCATCCGGATCGCCGTCACCGATCCCGGCATCGCCCGCACCGTCGCCAGGGTCGCCGCCCTGGTGCGCGAGGAGGACGGCGCCCCTGGCGCCGTCCGGGTGCTGGAACGAGTCCACCACGAGCAGACAGGAGCACGCCGTGTCGCTCACCACGCATGACGGCATCGGGAGCGCGGTCGACCAGGAGCGGCCCGTCCCGGCCCGCCGCAGCGAACGCCCCGCCTTCGACCGGCCGCTGCACGTCGGCACCCCCAACATTCCCGACCGCCGCCGTCTGTTCGAACGCATCTCACAGGCCCTCGACCGGGGCTGGCTGACCAACAACGGCCCGCTGGTGCGCGAGTTCGAGGACCGGCTCACCCAACTCACCGGAGCCGCACACGTCCTGGCCACCAGCAACGGCACCTCCGCGCTGGAGGTGCTGGTCCGGGCCCGCGGCCTGACCGGCGAGGTGATCGTGCCGTCGTTCACCTACGTCGCCACCGTCCACGCCCTGCAGTGGCAGGGCCTGACCCCGGTCTTCGCCGACATCGACCCGCACACCGGCACCCTGGACCCCGCCCATGTGCGCCGGCTCGTCACCCGACGCACCAGCGGCATCGTCGGCGTTCACCTGTGGGGCCGGATCTGCCCCGACGACGAGCTGCGGGCGATCGCGGACGAGCACGGCCTCGGCCTGCTCTACGACGGCGCGCACGCCCTGGGCTGCGAGCTGGACGGCCGCGCGGTCGGCGGCTTCGGCGACGGCGAGATCCTCAGCTTCCACGCGACCAAGTTCATCAACGCGTTCGAAGGCGGAGCCGTCCTCACGAACGACCCCGAACTCGCCGAACGCGTGGACCGCATGCGCAACTTCGGGTTCGGGCCCGGCCGGGAGGTCCTCACCTTCGGCACCAACGCCAAGATGAACGAGATCTCCGCGGCCATGGGGCTCACCGCTCTTGAGCACATGGACGAGATCACCGCGGCGAACGCTCTGCGGCACGAGCACTACCGGGCCGGGCTCTCCGGCGTCCCCGGCGTGCGGCTGCGCGGCCCCGGCCCGGGGGAGCGCAGCAACCACCAGTACGTCGTCATGGAGATCGACGCCACGGTCACCGGAGTCCACCGCGACCGGCTGCTCGCCGCACTCCATCAGGAGAACGTGCTGGCCCAGAGGTACTTCCACCCGGGCTGCCACCGCATGCGGCCCTATGCGCAGCGGGCCGACGTCCACATGCCACTACCGCTGCCCGGCACCGAGGCACTGGCCGAACGCGTCCTGGTCCTGCCGTCCGGGCCGGCCGTGACCCCGCACGACGTGGACCGCGTCTGCGAGGTCGTACGGCAGGTGCTCGGGGCAGCGTCGGCGCACTGACAACCAAGGGAGAGACACCACATGGCGATCACCACCGAAGCCACCACCGAAGCCACGAGCGAAGCCGTCGCCGCGCCCGCCGCAGGTCGGCGCCTCACCGGATTCAGCGGGGACCCCGACTACTTCCGCATCAAGGAGTACCGGACCTTCGACCCGCAGGCCGTCGTCGACGTGCTCAGGGGCAGGAGCGCGGGCGTCGTCTTCCGCGGCGCGGTCGATCCGGAGATCTGCGCCCAGCTGTCCGCACGTTTCTGGGACAGCGGCGACCGGGAGCAGCGGACCGCCGTCGCACCCAGCTACTACCTGGGCACCTACCACTTCCACAAGACGACCGAGGAGTACCTCGACGAGTCCGAGCGCACCGCACCGGCGCTGGAGCAGGTGCTCGACATCGAGCGGGACCCGCTGACCGAGTTCTACGACGGTCTCGCCGGGGCCCTCGCCCCGCAGGACGTCACGGTGCGCCGTGCCGAGCACGGGGGCCGCCAGGCGTGCCGCGGGCTGCTGCGCTCCTGGCACGGCGCCGGCGACTACACCCTCGACCCGCACGAGGACAGCTCCCAGTGCACCCACCCCGGGCAGGCGGGCTTCGAGATCCAGCGTGTGCTCGACCACCAGGTCTGCGCGCTCAACATATGCCTGGAGAACGGCGACGGCGGCCGGCTCGCCCTGTGGAACATCCAGCCGGACGAGGACAGCAAGCGCCGCCTGAGCCTGGAGCACACCGGCTCCCCGTACCCGATGGACACCCTCGACGGCATCGAGTGCCAGTGGCTCGAGATCAACGCCGGTGACATCTACGTCTTCAACGGTGCGCACATCCACGCGGTGGAGCCCAACACCAGCGCCGGGAGCCGCCGCACCACGCTCGCCGGCATCCTCGGCTTCGTCGACCCCGACACGGTCGTGTCGTGGACATGAGGGCCCTCGTCCTGGCGGGCGGCACCGGCAGCCGGCTGCGGCCCATCACCCACACCTCGGCCAAGCAACTGGTCCCCGTCGCCAACAAGCCCGTCCTGTTCTACGTGCTGGAGGCCATCGCGGACGCGGGCATCAGGGACGTGGGCATCGTCGTCGGGGAGACCGCGGACGAGATCCGTGCGGCCGTCGACGAGGGTGGATTCGACGGCCTGCGCATCACGTACCTCCCCCAGGAGGCCCCCCTGGGCCTCGCCCACGCGGTGCGCATCGCCCGGGACTTCCTCGGCGACGACGACTTCGTGATGTACCTCGGCGACAACTTCATCGTCGGCGGCATCACCGGACTGGTCGAGGAGTTCCGCACCGGGCGGCCCGACGCGCAGATCCTGCTCACCCGGGTGCCCGACCCCACCGCCTTCGGCGTCGCCGAACTCGACGAGCGGGGAAGGGTGGTGGGCCTCGTGGAGAAGCCCGCCGAACCCAAGAGCGACCTGGCCCTGGTCGGCGTCTACCTGTTCACCCCGGCGATCCACGAAGCGGTCGCCGCCATCACCCCTTCCGGCCGCGGAGAACTGGAGATCACCGATGCCATCCAGTGGCTGATCGACCGGCGGCGCGACGTACGCTCCACCACGATCTCCGGCTACTGGAAGGACACCGGCAACGTCGGCGACATGCTGGAGGTCAACCGCACCGTCCTCGAGACCATCGAGCCCATGGTCGCCGGGGACGTCGACGAGGCCACGGAGATCGTCGGCCGGGTGCGGATCGCGGACGGGGCGAGGGTCCGCGGCTCCCGGATCGTCGGCCCGGTGGTCATCGCGTCCGGTGTGGAGGTCAGCGGCTCCTACGTGGGTCCCTTCACGTCGATCTCCGAGCGGTGCCGCATCGAGGACAGCGAGATCGAGTTCTCCATCGTGCTGCCCGGTTCCTCCATCACCGGGGTGCGCCGTGTCGAGGCGTCCCTGATCGGCCGGAACGTGGAAGTCACCCCGGCCCCCCGGGCTCCCGCAGCACACCGGCTCATCCTCGGCGACCACAGCAAGGTGCAGATCTCCCCATGACGACCAGCATCCTCGTGACGGGCGGAGCCGGCTTCATCGGCTCCCACTACGTACGGACGCTGCTCGGCCCGCAGGGCCCGGGCGACGTCCGCGTCACCGTCCTCGACGCCCTGACCTACGCCGGCAACCCGGCCAACCTCGACCCGGTCAGGCAGGACCCCCGATTCACCTTCGTGCACGGCGACATCTGCGACGCCCCACTCGTCGAGTCGCTGACGGCCCGCAGCGACCAGGTGGTGCACTTCGCGGCCGAGTCGCACGTGGACCGGTCGATCCTGGGCGCGACGGCGTTCCTGCGCACCAACGCGCTCGGCACCCAGACCCTGCTCGACGCGGCCCTGCGCACGGGCCTCGGCACCTTCGTGCACATCTCCACCGACGAGGTGTACGGCTCGGTGCCGACGGGTTCCACGCCCGAGACCGCGCCGCTGCTCCCCAACTCCCCGTACGCGGCCTCGAAGGCGTCCAGTGACCTGGTCGCGCTGTCGTACCACCACACGCACGGCCTGGACGTCCGGGTCACCCGCTGTTCCAACAACTACGGCCCTCACCACTTCCCGGAGAAGCTCATCCCGCGCTTCGTCACCACGCTCCTGGACGGCGGCGACGTGCCGTTGTTCGGCGACGGCGAGCACGTACGGGACTGGCTGCACGTCGACGACCACGTCCGGGGCATCGAGCTGGTGCGCACCGGTGGCCGGCCGGGCCGGGTCTACAACATCGGCGGCGGTACCGAGCTGACCAACAAGGAACTCACGTCGATGCTCCTGGAGGCCTGCGGCGCCGGCTGGGACCGCGTCGAGTACGTCGAGGACCGCAAGGGCCACGACCGGCGCTACTCGGTCGACTGGAGCAGGATCCGCGACGAGCTGGGCTACCGGCCGCACAAGGACTTCGCCACCGGCCTGGAGGAGACCGTCCGCTGGTACCGCGACAACCGCTCCTGGTGGGAACCGCTGCTGACACGGGCGACCCTCTGAGCGTTGAATCCGGCACTCATGGCGAAGGGCCCGCGCAAGCGGGCCCTTCGGCTTTCGGGGAGCGCCCCGGTCACGCGTTCTTCGTACCGACTTCCTCGCACGGCACCCTGACGGCCCGTTCCCGGACCGCGTCCACCAGCTCCAGCGTCGCCACCGCGTCCGCGTGCCACGCCGCCCGGTCGCTACCGCCGGAGCCGACCGCCCCGCGGACCGCCGCCGCGAATTCCGCGACGCAGGCCAGGAACTGGTCGGCGGGCGGCAGCAGGAGCTGCTCCACCCGGTCCTGTTCCTCGATCCGCAGCTGCGTGCGCAGCTCGGTCGGCGGGCTGACGACCTGGTCCGCGGTCAGCCGCGCCCGGTCGCCCCACAGCGTGTACCGCGCCCCGTAACCGTGCTCGAAGCCGAAGTCCAGCGAGGCGAGGACACCCGAGTCGGCGGCCAGCAGGACCTGCCCGGAGACGTCCAGGCCGTCGCTCGGCCGGATCCGGAGGGTGGCGCCGGTGACCTGCAGTCCCCGTCCCAGGAATCGCACCGCGGTCCGCAGCGGGTAGACGCCCGTGTCCAGCAGAGCGCCACCCCCCAGTTCGCGGGTGTACCGGATGTCGTCGGGGGAGAGCGCAGGGACGCAGAACGACGCGTGGAGCATGCGGAGCCGGCCGATCCGTCCGTCCCGCAGCAGCTCGGAGACGGCCTGGTGGCGCGGGTGATGGAGGAACATGAAGTTCTCCCGCAGCACCAGGCCGCGGCTCTCGGCGAGCGCGGTCAGTTCCCGGGCTTGTGCCGCCGTCGTGGCCATGGGTTTCTCGACCAGCACATGCCGGCCGGCCTCCAGCGCGCGGGCGGCCCACGTGTGGTGCAGCGCCGCGGGCAGCGGAACGTACACCGCCTCGACGCCCGAGCGCTCCAGCAGCGCCTCGTACCCGGTGACGGCCGCACAGCCGAAGCGGTCGGCGAACCGGCGCGCCCGCCGCGGGTCCCGGGAGGCCACGGCGACGACCTCGACGTCCGGGCAGGCCGTCATCGCGGGCAGGACCCGCCGCCAGGCGATGGAGGCGGCTCCCAGGACCCCGATGCGTACCGGCGGGGTGCCGCGGTCGTGGGTCATCGCACCGCCCTGAGGGCGGCCACCAGCGTCCTGGCCTGGACGTTGAGCTGGCCGCTGTACTTCAGCAGATCCTCCAGCTGGCCCGGACTCAGCCAGCGCATCGCGGCGTTCTCCTCGACCGGGACCCGGTCGTCCACCGAGATGATCATGTATCGGGTCTGCGCCTGGTCGAACCTGCCGCCCTCCTCCGACAGCACGGTGTCGAACAGGGTGTGCGCCCGGTCGGCGCCCAGCACCAGATCCAGATGGGGCGGCCGGTCGGCGGCGGCCAGGTGGGCGTGACTGTCGGGCGCGCACTGCACGGTCGGCCCCAGCTCCACCGTGTCGACGAATCCCGGTTCGACGCGTGCGTGCATCAGCGCGTGGAGGACACCGCCGACGCGCTTGACGAGCAGCGCGGCGATCCCCTGGCCGTGCGGCCGCAGCAGCGGCTGGGTCCAGGAAGCCACCTCCCGGCTGCGCGAGCCCACGTGGACCGCGACGATGCTGAAGAACCGGCCCTCGTCGTGCGCGATGGCGTCGGCCGTGCGGTGCCAGCCGGAGACCGCCCGCAGTGGCAGCCGCTCGGTGACGACCTCGTGCGTGACCCGGCGGTCGGTCAGCCAGCTGCGGATCTCCTGTCCGGTGTGCACGGCGCTCCCGGGCCCGTCGACGCGGTCCCAGTCGGGCAGGCACGACAGCACGGTCCGCGCGTCCATGTTGACCAGGTTCTCCCACCGCAGCAGGGAGTTGAGCTGTCCCAGCGTCAGCCAGCAGAAGTCCTCGCCGGCCTGCAGCTCGGGCCCGGCCTCGACCACCATGTTGCGGTTGCGCTTGCGCAGGAACCAGGAGCCCTGCTCGGACTGCAGCACGTCCGCCAGCACCCGCCCGGGCTCGGGTGCGCGGAAGGCGTCCAGATACGGCACCGACGAACCGCCGTGTACCCGCGTGTAGTTGCTGCGCGTCGCCTGGACGGTGGGGGAGAGCTGGACACCGTTGACGTTCCCCGGCTCCGACTTGGCCTGCATCAGGAAGTGCAGCACGCCGTCGATCTCGCGCACGGCGAGGCCGAGGATGCCGACCTCGGGCTGGCTGATGATCGGCTGGGACCATGCGGGCACCGCACCGAAGTCGGAGCGGACCCGCAGTCCCTGCACCGAGAAGAACCGCCCGCTGGTGTGGCCCAGGTCCCCGGTGTCCGGGTCGAACCCCCACTTGTCGAGTGCGCCGAAGGGTATGCGCTCGGTCTTCTGCGCATGGTGCAGCTGCCGTTCGGCAAGCCAGTCGAAGAACGCGGCGGTGCTGGTCACCCCGTCGGTACACCGTGCCGACAGGGCCAGCCGAGCCGCGAGCGCGGTGTCGGTGGGCGAGATCCGGCTCGCCGTGGCGGCCCCCGTCACGGCTGGATCCTCTCCAGGAACCGCACCGCGGAGGCGGCGCCGTCCTCGGCCCGCAGGCGCTCGCCCAGCTCGGCGGCGGCCGCGGCGATGGCCGGGTCCGTGGCTGCCGTCGTGATCGCCCCGGCCAGGGCGGACGACGTCAGCTCGCGCTGCTTCAGCGGGGCGGGCGCCACTCCCAGGCGGTGCAGATGCTCGCCCCACATCAGCTGGTTCACCTCGAACGGGCAGACGACCTGGGGGACCCCCGCCGAGAGCGCGGCGTTGTGCGCGCCCAGCGAGCCGGAGTTGACGGCCACGCGCACCCGTGGCAGCAGCCATCCGTAGGGAACCTCGTCCAGCGCGAGGACGCCGTCCGGGGCGCCGGCGACGTCGAGGCCGCCCCAGCCGGCCACGACCACCGCCCGCCGGCCGCTCTCCCGCACGGCGTCCAGCACCAGGGCGGTGGTCCGCTCGGGGTCGGTCCCAAGAGCGCTGCCGAACCCGATGAGAACCGGCTTCTCGCCCTCCTCCAGGAAGCGCAGCAACCGCTCCGGCGGCTGCCAGCCCGGCGGCGGCGGAAGGTGCCAGAAGCCGTCGGTGTGCACCGAGTCGGGCCAGTCGGAGCCCGGGGTGAGGACATGCGGGCTGAAGCTGTGCAGCACGGGTGCGGGCGCGCCGTCGGCGGAGAACCGGAAGTCGAGGTAGCCCTCCCGCGGCGGAAGCCCGAGGGTGTCCGCGCGCCACCGGTCCACCACGTCGATGACGGCGGGCGGCAGATAGGTCCGTACGTCCGTCCGGCTCGTGTCCTCCTTGCCGGAGAACACGTCCGACAGCATGCCGAACGCCGGATAGTCGCGCGAGACCACGAAGTTGGGATAGAGGGAGCCTAGGACGTGCGGAACCTTCAGCCGCTCGGCGATCTGCGGAATCACCTCACGGAACGCGTGCGAGTGAACGATCACGTCGGGGCCGCAGGCCGCCGCCTCCCACAGATCACGCAGTACGGCCGCGTAGTGCGGAACCATCTGCCGGCGGACCTCCCGACGCTGCTCCTCGATCCGAGCGGTCGGACGGTCGCTGTGCGCCTGGAGGCGGCGGATGTCCGCCCGGGAGCGCACGGTGACGGCGGCGTCGTCCAGCTGGGCGAACGGCACGCCGTACTGGTCGGCGAGCGGTGCGAAGAGACGAGGCGCCGCAAGCACGGCCTCATGTCCCGCACGGCGCAGTGCGTAGGCCAGTGCCAGATATGGCTGGACGTCGCCTCTATTTCCGTAGCAGTAGACCAGGACTTTCAACGTTTCGCCTCCCGTACGCGTCGGAACGGCCAACTGTTTCCATTCCGTCGCACCGTCCGCAAGAGGCATTTGTCCTGTACAGATTTCCTAGAGCCGCTCGATTACGCCAGGCCCTAACGTGCCGAAGGTACTTCCTCGGGCCATGCCGCTGGTGTCGCGCCCGACTCGTCAGGAACGGGAGGGTCCGAAGCGGTGCGAGCACTGATTTATTCCCATGGCACTCGTGGGGATATGCAGCCCTATCTGGCGCTGGCCTTCGCGCTCAATCAGGCCGGACATTCGGCCACACTCGTCGGTCCCCGCCTCTACGGCCCGATGGCCGCGGAATACGGAGTGGACTTTGCGCCGGTGGAGGACGAGGCCGTGCGACTCCATCAGCGGCCCGACGTCCGGGAGATCCTGGTCAACTCGGAAGGGAAGGGCGACGCGTACGACAAGGCCCGGGAACGCATATTCGCGGAGATATTCCCCCGGCTGTACCCGATCATGCTGAAGGACATGTGGGACGCCGCCGCGGACGGTGCGGACGTGGTGATCCACTCCCACTCGTCGCGTCAGGCCGTGCACCAGATCGCCGAGAAACTCGGGGTTCCGCACGTACTGGCCAGCCTCTACCCGCACTTCGTCGCCTCACGGCGCTACCCGCCCGAGGTCGGCACCTTCGAGCAGCGGCCGGACAACCTGGAGCGTCACGCCCGGGTGAACGACAACCCGATCAAGGGGCCGCTCGCCGAGATGTTCGGCCGCTGGCGGGCCGACGTCCTCGGACTTCCGCCCCGTGAGGGCGCCCTGGACAACAGGTTCCGGGCCGACGGAACGCCGGCGCCGGTGCTCCTCGGTTTCAGCCCGCACGTGATCGAGCCGGCGGACGACTGGCCCGAATGGGTCCACACGACCGGATTCTGGATGCTTCCGAGCAGCGCGCGGTGGCAGCCTTCGAAACGGCTGCTGCAATTCCTGGACGACGGCGATGCACCGGTGTTCTTCGGATTCGGCAGTCACATGGGCACGGACCCCGAGGAAGTCGGCCGCATCGTTTTGGAGGTCGTCCGCAGAACAGGGGTCCGTGCGATCGTCGTCACGGGCTGGGGTGGCGCGTCCATTCCGAATCCTCCGGAAAACGTCCTGGTGGAGGACGAAATACCGTACGACTGGCTGTTTCCCCGGGTCCGTGCCGTGGTGCACCCGGGCGGAACCGGAGCGCACAACACGGCGCTGCGCGCCGGCGTTCCCCAGGTGATCTGTCCCTTCCAGAAGGAAGCGCTGATGTGGGCCGACCACCTTCATGGCCTGGGCGTCGCACCGCCGCCCGTCCCGCACCGGCACCTGACCGCGGACACCCTCACGAAAGCGGTCGATCAGGCCCTCAAGGACCCGGGCATCGCCCGCGCGGTCGACCGCCTGGCCCGGCTGACGTCCGTGGAGAACGGGGCCGAGAACGCGGTCCGGATGCTCGAGAAGATCGTTTCCTGACCAGAACCCAGAGCAACAACCAAGAAAAGAGGATGAGATGTCCAATCCCTTCGAGGACGAAGACGGCCGGTACCTGGTGCTCGTCAACGACGAGGGCCAGCACTCCCTGTGGCCCGGTTTCGCCGAGATCCCAGCGGGCTGGGAAGTGGCCCACGCGGAGGACAGCCGGCAGGCCTGCCTGGACCACATCGAGAAGAACTGGACCGACATGCGGCCCAAGAGCCTCGTCCGCCAGATGGCGGGATGAGGAGGCAGGTCCCGTTCCCCCGCACCGACGGCCCGCCGGACCCCACGCGGCCGGCCGTCCGGTGGGGGCCTGCCCCCGAGGGCGACGAGCGCGCTGCCACCCATGCCGCGCTCGTCGCCTCCGCGGCCGAACTGACCGGCAGCCCGGCCCACCTGATCCGGGTGGCACACGACCCCGGTGGGCGCCCCCGGCTCACCGGGCCCGCCGCCGGCGTGCAGGTCAGCCTCAGCCACGCCGCGGGCGTCTTCGCCGTCGCCCTCTCCCACGGTCCGGCGGCCCTCGGCGTGGACATCGAGATCGTCCGGCCGCTGCCCGCCACCGCACTGGCTCGCCGGTGGCTCGGTGACACCGCTGCCGACTGGATCGCCGGCCTGCCCCGGCACGAGCGCGACGAGGCGTTCCTGGCGCTGTGGACCCGTAAGGAGGCCATCGGCAAGGCCCGCGGACACGGCCTGCGCCGCGGCGGACTCACCCGGCCGGTCGCCGTGCCGACCGACTGGCCGTCCACGCGACCGTCCGGCAGCCGGCTGCCGTTCCCGCCCGATGCCGACTACGGCTCCGACACCGTGACCACGGTCGTGACCCCGGCCGGCGGCACCCGCGCGGTGCTGTCCATCGCCGTGAGCGGCCGGCCCGCGGCCCCGCTCGTCGCGGACCCGGGCGACTGGCGGGCGGCCGCGTTCCAGTGACGACCACACGCAAGCTCAGGAAAGGAACCGACGTGGCGCCATCCGCTGTTGACGCGGAAGCCCCCCGCGGCCGTCCACTGCGGCGCCTGCTCGGCCACTGTCTCCGTCACCGCGGGGCGCTGGCGCAGTCGCTCGTGGGCGCCGTGGGTGCCACGGCGACGAGCGTCGCGGTGCCGCTGATCACCCAGATCGTGCTGGACGACGTGGTCGTCGAGGGCGCGCGCCCCCTGCTCCCCTGGACGACCCTGCTGCTGGCCGTCGCCGCGGCCCGGTACGCGCTGACCTTTCTGCGCCGCTTCCACGCGAGCCGGCTCGCCGCCGACGTCCAGCACGATCTGCGCGTGGCACTGTTCCGGGCGGTGTCCCGCCCGGACGGTCCCGGGCAGCAGGACCTGGCGCCCGGACAGCTCATGAGCCGGGCCACGGTCGACCTGAACGGCGTGCACAGCCTGGTCGCCATGCTGCCGGCCCTGGTCTCCCACATCACCACCGTCGTTGGGGTGCTCACCGTGATGGCCGTGCTCTCCCTGCCGCTGACGGCGGTGAGCCTGCTCATGGTCCCCGTCCTGTGGGCTCTGGCCCGGCGTAGCCACCCGCAGTTGCTGGCCGCCACCTGGCAGGCCCAGGACCGGGCGGCCACCGCCGCGGGCGTCGTGCAGAGTTCCGTCGCCGGCGTCCAGCTCGTCAAGGCCTTCGGCCGCGAGGAGCGGGAGACGGCCCGGTACACGGAGGCGGCCCGGCGGCTGTACGCCGCGCGCATGCGCGTCACCCGGCTGGTCGCCCGCTACCAGCCGCCGCTGCAGGCCGTACCGGCGCTCGCCCAGATCGCCGTCCTGGCCCTCGGCGGCTGGGCGGCGGCCGGGGGCCGGCTGAGCCTCGGCACGTTCGTCGCCTTCTCGATGTACCTCATCCAACTCGCGGGTCCGCTGGGCATCCTGGCGGGCCTGGCGAACTCCGTCCAGCAGGCCACGGCCGCCGTCGCCCGCGTGCTGGAGCTGACCGACGTAGCGCCGCGGCGCGCGGACGGTGCCGCCCGGCTGCCCGACGAGGGGCCCCTGGCCGTCGAGTTCGACCACGTCGGCTTCCGGTACACGCCCGACCGCCCCGTGCTCGACGACCTGTCGTTGCGCATCGAACCCGGCGAGACGGTCGCCGTCGTCGGCGGTCCGGGGTCCGGCAAGTCCACGCTCGCCCTGCTGCCGGCCCGGTTCCACGAGGCGCGGACGGGCGCTGTCCGGATCGGCGGCACGGACGTACGCGAACTGAGTCTGGAATCGCTGCGTGCCTCCCTCGCCCTGGTGCCGGAGGAGAGCCTCCTGTTCGCCGGGAGCATCCGCGACAACATCGCGCTGGGCCGCCCCGACGCGGACGACGAGGAGATCCGCGAGGCAGCACGGCTCGCCCAGGCCGACGGCTTCGTCTCGGCCCTGGCGAACGGCTACCTGACCGAGGTCGGCGAGCGGGGCCGGACCCTCTCCGGCGGCCAGCGCCAACGCCTCGCCCTGGCCCGCGCCCTGCTCCTGAAACCCCGTCTGCTGATCCTCGACGACGCGACCTCCGCGGTGGACCCGGCCGTGGAGGCGGCGATCCACGAGGGCCTGCGCGTCCACGCCGACGGCCGTACGACGCTCGTGGTCGCACGCCGCAGATCGACCCTGGCCCTGGCCGACCGCATAGCCGTACTGGACCGCGGCCGGCTCGCCGACCTGGGCACCCACGACGAACTGCACGCCCGCTGCGCCCTCTACCGTGCCCACTTCGACGCGGCCCCGGCCGAGCCGTCCGGCACCCCCGCACCGCCGATCGGCCCCGCGCCCGGCCCGCACACGCGGTCCGCGTCCGCCCCCGCGCCTGCCTCCGCGTCCCCGCCCGGGCCCCCGGCCGTCGACGAGGACCCGGCGGTGGACGAGGACGCGCTGGCCCGTGACGTCGGCGGCACGTTCGGGCTCCGCAGGCTCACCCGGGGCTTCTGGCTGCCGCTCGCGGCGGGCCTGGCCCTGGTGTTCGCCGACGTCCTGTGCGGTCTCGCCCAGCCCTACGCCGTGCGCCGGGGCATCGAGAGCATCACCGACGGGGCAGCTCCCGCCGCGCTGTCGGCGGCGTGCGCCGCCGCCCTGGCCGTCACGCTGCTGCGCTGGCTGGTCCAGCGCGGCTCCCTGCTGGTCACCGGACGCACCGGCGAGCGCCTGCTGTACGCCCTGCGGGTCCGCATGGCCGCCCAGCTGCACCGCCTGGGCCTGGACCACTACGAGCGGGAGGCCGACGGCCGGACCCTCACCCGGATGACCACCGACGTGGACGCCGTCTCCGGGTTCCTGCAGACAGGACTGACGGGCTTCCTCGCCGGCCTGCTGACCATGGCCGGAGTCCTGGTCGTCCTGCTGGTCGCCAACCCCGTCCTGCTCCTGGCGGCCCTGCTTCTGCTGCCCGCCCTGTACCTGGCCACGGCCGTGTTCCGCCGCCGGTCGCTGGTCGCCTACCGGCTGGCGCGGGAGCGGACCGCCACGGTCAACGCCGCCCTCCAGGAGAGCGCGCAGGGCATGCCCGTCATCCAGGCGTTCCGCCAGGAGGAGGCGTTCCTGAGCCGGTTCGCCGCACACAGCGACGCCGTCCGGCGGGCGCGGATCCGCTCGCAGTACCTGATGGCCCTGTACTTCCCCTTCATCGAATGCCTGGCCGCCGTCTGCGCGGCCGGCCTGCTGGGCTTCGGGACGCACCACGTCCGGGACGGCTCCATGAGCGCGGGCACACTCGTCGCCTACCTGCTGTACCTGGAGCTGTTCTTCCTCCCCGTCCAGCAGATCTCCCAGCTGTACGACACCTTCCAGCAGGCACGGGTCTCCCTCGACCGGATCGACGAGCTGCTGCGGCTGCCCACCGGCACACCGCAGGCCGCGCGTCCCCGCCCCGTCGGCCCGCTGCGCGGCGAGATCGTCCTCCACGACGTCCACTTCCGGTACGCGGACACCGCGGAGGACACCGCGGGCCGCGTGGCACGTCCGGCGGCCGCGCTGACCGGCATGAGCGTCCGGATCCCCGCAGGTCAGCGGGTGGCCGTCGTCGGCGAGAGCGGGTCCGGAAAGTCGACCCTGCTGAAGCTGGTCGCGCGGTTCTACGACCCCACCGCCGGTGCCGTCCTCGTCGACGGGCAGGACGTCCGCGAACTCGACCTGAGCGCCTACCGGCAACGGCTCGGCCTGATCCCCCAGGAGCCCCACCTGTTCGCCGGAACCGTCCGGGACGCCATCGCCTACGGGCGTGACGACGCCACGGACGACGAGGTCGAGGCGGCGGCACGGCTGACCGGCGCGCACTCCTTCATCACCGCGCTGCCCGACGGCTACCGCCAGCGGATCACCGAGGGCGGAGGCAACCTCTCCGTGGGCCAGCGCCAGCTGATCGCCCTCACCCGGACCCGGCTGGCCGCGCCGGCCGTGCTGCTCCTCGACGAGGCGACGTCCGCCCTGGACCCCGCCACCGAGGCCATGGTCGACGCCGCCACCGACCGGCTCGCCACCCGGCGCACCACGCTGGTCATCACCCACCGGCTCGCCCTGGCGGCCCGCGCCGACCGCGTGCTCGTCCTGCGGGACGGCCGCGTGTGCGAGGACGGAACGCACACCGAACTCCTCGCGCTGGGCGGCCACTACGCCGCCCTCTGGCGCGCCCACGAGGCGCACCCCCGGACAGAACTCCAGACGCAAGGAAGGCCCCTATGACCACCGAGCAGACGACGCCCCGCGGGCGCGTCCTCCTGGCCGAACCCCGCGGCTTCTGCGCGGGCGTACGGCGCGCCATCGGCATCGTCGAACGCGCCCTGGACCTGTACGGCGCGCCCGTGTACGTCCGCAAGGAGATCGTGCACAACCACCACGTCGTCGGTGAACTGCGGCGGCGCGGCGCGGTCTTCGTGGACAGCGAGGACGAGGTGCCCGAGGGCGCGGTGTGCGTCTTCTCCGCCCACGGCGTCTCCCCGCAGGTGCGGGCGGGCGCGGCCGCACGGCGGCTCGACGTCATCGACGCCACCTGCCCGCTGGTGTCCAAGGTGCACCAGGAGGCGGTCCGGTACGACCGCGACGGGCGCACCATCCTGCTGGTCGGGCACGAGGACCACGAGGAGGTCGAGGGGGTCCGCGGCGAGGCGCCCGCCAGGACCCTGGTCGTGGAGAGCGCCGAGGACGTCGAGCGGCTGGACCTTCCCGACGACACCCCGGTGGCGTACCTGACCCAGACCACCCTGTCCTTCGACGAGACCGCCGAGGTCGTCGAGGCCCTGCACCGGCGCTTCACCGACATCGTCGGCCCGCACGGCGACGACATCTGCTACGCGAGCCAGAACCGGCAGAACGCGGTGAAGTCCCTGGCCCGCTCCTGCGACCTGGTGCTCGTCGTCGGCTCCGAGAACTCCAGCAACTCGCTGCGGATGGTCGAGGTCGCCCGCCGCGAGGGCTGCCCCGCCCATCTGGTCCCCGACGTGACGCATCTGGACGAGCGCTGGCTGGAGTCGGTCGGCTCGGTCGGCATCAGCGCCGGCGCCAGCGCGCCGGAGATCCTGGTGCGCGGCCTGGTGGACCGGCTGACCGAACTCGGGCTCGCCGACGTCCGCACGGACGACGGGACCCCGGAGGACGTGGTCTTCGCCATGCCCTCGCGGCTGGCCGACCCGGTCACCGGGCGGGCCCCGCGCACGCCGCTGGCCGACGAGAACCGGTGAGGACCCCCATGACGACCAGCATCGAACGCCCTCTCGCCCCGCTCACCGAGCTGCGCGGCCCCGCGGACCTGCGCGACCTGTCCACGGCGGAGGTCGAGGAACTCGCCGGGTGGATCCGCGGCTTCCTCGTCGACAAGGTCGGCCGCACCGGAGGCCACCTCGGGCCCAACCTGGGAGTGGTGGAACTGACCCTCGCCCTGCACCGCGTCTTCGACTCGCCCCGGGACACCCTCCTGTGGGACACCGGCCACCAGACGTACGTGCACAAGATCCTCACCGGCCGGGCCGGCGCCTTCGACGCGCTGCGCCGGCCCGAGGGCCTGTCCGGATACCCCTCGCGCGAGGAGTCCGCGCACGACGTCATCGAGAACTCCCACGCCTCGACCGTCCTGTCGTACGCCGACGGTCTGGCCCGGGCGCACGCGCTGCGCGGGGTCACCGACCGCAGGGTCGTCGCGGTGATCGGCGACGGCGCCCTCACCGGCGGTATGGCCTGGGAGGCGCTGAACAACATCGCGGCGGCACCGCACCGCCCCGTCGTCATCGTGCTCAACGACAACGGCCGCAGCTACGCGCCGACCGTCGGCGGCATCGCCGAGCACCTCGCGGCCCGCCGGGCCGGCGACCGGGACCCGGGACTGCCCGGCCTGTTCGAGAACCTGGGGCTGGCCCAGCTGGGTCCCGTCGACGGCCATGACGTCGAGGCCCTGGAGGAGGCGCTGCGGCGTGCGGCCGCGCTGGGCCGGCCGGTGGTCGTGCACTGCGTGACCCAGAAGGGACGCGGGCACGCCCCGGCCGAGCAGAACGAGGCCGACCGCTGCCACGTGGTCCGCGCCCGGCCCGCCGCGGGCGCCGCCCCGGTGGCGCCCCGGCCGTCCTGGACCTCGGTGTTCGAGGCGGAGCTTGCCGACCTCGGCGAGCGCCGGACCGACCTCGTCGCCCTCACCGCGGCCATGCTGGAGCCGGCCGGCCTCACCACCTTCGCCCGGCGCTTCCCCGAGCGGACCTTCGACGTGGGTATCGCGGAGCAGCACGCCGTCACCGCGGCCGCCGGACTCGCGCTCGGCGGCCTGCACCCGGTCGTGGCCGTCTACGCCACCTTCCTCAACCGGGGCTTCGACCAGCTGCTCATGGACGTCGCGCTGCACCGCGCGCCGGTCACCTTCGTCCTGGACCGGGCCGGGGCCACCGGCGACGACGGCCCGTCGCACAACGGCATGTGGGACCTGTCCCTGTTCCAGATCGTGCCCGGGCTGAAGGTGGCCGCCCCGCGCGACGCCGAGACCCTGCGCCGTGCGCTGCGGGAGGCCGTCGCGGTCGACGACGCGCCCACCGCGGTGCGCTTCCCCAAGGGCGCGGCGGCCGACCCCGTACCCGCCCTCGACACGGTCGCCGGCCTGGACGTGCTGCACCGCTCCGGTGCGGACCCCGACGTACTGCTGGTGTCCGTCGGCCCGCTCGCCCCCGTCTGCCTGGCCGCCGCGGAGCTGCTGCGTGAGCGGGGCGTGGGCGTCACCGTGGTGGACCCGCGCTGGATCCAGCCGGTCGCACCCGCCCTGATCGACCTGGGCCTCGCGCACCGGGCGGTGCTGAGCGTCGAGGACAGCGGACGGTCCGGCGGTGCCGGGGCCGCCCTGGCCCAGGCGCTCGCGGACGCCGGCGCCCGCCGCCCGGTCCAGGTCATGGGCCTGCCGCAGCACTTCCTGGCCCAGGGCCGGCGCGAGGACATCCTGGCCCGCGCGGGCCTGACGGCCGAGGGGATCCTCCGCACGGCCCTGCGTGCGCTGGGCCGCCACGAGAACACCACGGACGCCACAGACGGCACGGACGCCACAGACGGCACGGACGCCACAGACGGCACGGACACCACGGGCACCAACTCACATCAGGGCCACCACAGTGACCAGTGACACCAGCGTCACCACGCCGACCAGGAGGGAACGAGGAGAATGACGGTCCAGCTCGGCATGCCCGCCGTACCGCCGCAGACCCTGGGGGAGCGCCGCGGGACCCGCGCGCTGCACGTGGGCTCCGTGGGCGTCGGCGGCGACTTCCCCGTCTCGGTGCAGTCGATGACCACGACGGTCACGGCCGACGTGAACGCGACCCTCCAGCAGATCGCCGAACTGGCGGCGGCGGGCTGCGACATCGTCCGGGTCGCGTGCCCCTCGCAGGACGACGCGGAGGCGCTGCCCGTCATCGCGGCCAAGTCGTCCCTGCCGGTCGTCGCCGACATCCACTTCCAGCCGAAGTACGTCTTCGCCGCGATCGACGCCGGCTGCGCCGGGATCCGGGTGAACCCGGGCAACATCAGGAAGTTCGACGACCAGGTGGCGGCCATCGCCCGCGCGGCCAAGGACCGGGGCACCCCGATCAGGATCGGAGTCAACGCCGGTTCGCTGGACGCCCGCCTGCTGGCCAAGCACGGCAGGGCGACCCCCGAGGCGCTGGTGGAGTCCGCGCTGTGGGAGGCGTCCCTCTTCGCGGAGCACGACTTCCACGATCTGAAGATCTCCGTGAAGCACAACGACCCGGTGGTGATGATCCGCGCCTACGAACTGCTGGCCGAGGCGTGCGACTACCCCCTGCACCTCGGCGTCACCGAGGCCGGCCCCGCGTTCCAGGGCACCGTGAAGTCGGCCGTGGCCTTCGGCGCCCTCCTCCGGCAGGGGATCGGCGACACGATCCGGGTGTCGCTGTCGGCGCCGCCGGTGGAGGAGGTCAAGGTCGGCATCCAGATCCTGCAGGCGCTGGAACTGCGCCCGCGCAAGCTGGAGATCGTCTCCTGCCCGTCGTGCGGCCGGGCCCAGGTGGACGTCTACCGCCTGGCCGCCGAGGTGACCGCCGCCCTGGAGGGCATGGACGTCCCGCTGCGGGTCGCCGTGATGGGATGCGTGGTCAACGGCCCGGGCGAGGCCCGGGAGGCGGACCTGGGCGTGGCCTCCGGAAACGGCAAGGGACAGATCTTCGTCCGGGGCGAGGTCGTACGGACCGTGCCCGAATCCAAGATCGCGGAGACCCTGATCGAGGAGGCCCTCAAGCTGGCAGGCAAGGTAAGAATCTGACTAGAGCATTGCCAAGTCGTGGGGGAGCAAAGGGTCCCAATACCAGACAAGGCGCCCCGGTTTTTGCACAGACGCGCGCCGTCACTCTCATGTGTGACGGCGCGCACACCTACCAGGTAAAGACCTCATCAAATAGTTTGTGATACGGTTCACGAGAACCCCGGATAGAGCCGAAGGACCGAAGTGCGTCGGTCCGATGGCGTGAGGTCTCGATCACTCAGCCCGGGACTACGCTCGTCCATGACGACACCCTGCCCCCTGTGAAAGCGGAGTTGCCGCCATGCCGTCCAATGACGCCCGGATCCTGGCCCAGGCCGCCGTACCCACGGCTGTCGTCGGCGCGCTTGCCGCCGTCGTCAGTGCAGTGGCCGCGGGCGGCAAGGGAGCGATCGGTGCTGTCGTCGCGACGGTGGTCGTGTGCCTCTTCATGGGGTCCGGTCTCTATGTCCTGCAGCGCATCGCCAAATCGCTTCCGCAGCTCTTCCAGGGCATGGGCCTGATGCTCTACACGGCCCAGTTGCTGTTGCTGGTCGTCTTCGTCGCCGTGTTCAAGGACACGAACCTGTTCAATCCCCGTGTCTTCGCCATCGTTCTCGTGGTCACCACTCTGGCGTGGATCGTCGCGCAGACCCGTGCCCACATGAAGGCCAAGATCCTCTACGTCGAACCTGATGCCTCGTCGAAGGGCGACAAGCCCGAGAAGACAGGGCACTCGCGGTGAGAGGTAGGGCCGGGATAAAGGCTCGCGAGAGATGCTGCTATCGTCCGGTGCCAACTGCGGCATCGCGGGCGCGGGCATCTGAGCTGACGCCTGTTCAATCGCGAGGCGAGATGCCCCACAGCCGCCCCCACATCCGTAACACCAGTCCCGTGCCGAACCGCGGCCCCGCGCCGCGCCGACACAACGAGGTTGCCGTATCTATGCGCCACGATGGAGGAGCCCGCGGTGAGTGCTGACCCGACGCAGGTGCTCGCCTTCGAGTCCGACTGTCACATCTTCACCGGATGTGGATTCCCGGCTCCTGGCCTGCACTCCTTTGTCTTCAAGCCGCTCTTCACTGTCGGCGGGTTCGAGTTCAACAAGCCGATGCTGCTGGCCCTGCTGGGCACGGTAGCGATCGTCGCTTTCTTCTGGGCCGCGTTCGCCAGGCCCAAGCTCGTGCCTGGCAAGCTCCAGATGATCGGTGAGGCCGGGTACGACTTCGTGCGCCGCGGCATCGTCTACGAGACGCTGGGCAAGCGCGAGGGCGAGAAGTACGTGCCCCTCATGGTGTCGCTGTTCTTCTTCATCTGGATCATGAACCTGTGGTCCGTGATCCCGCTGGCACAGTTCCCCGTGACGTCCATGATCGCCTTCCCGGCGGGTCTGGCGGCCATCGTCTACATCCTGTGGATGTTCCTGACGTTCAAGAAGCACGGGTTCACCGGCGGTCTGAAGAACATCACCGGTTACGACAAGTCGCTCGGCGCCGTACTGCCGGTGATCGTGATCATCGACTTCTTCTCGAACGTGCTGATCCGCCCGTTCACCCACGCGGTCCGACTGTTCGCGAACATGTTCGCCGGCCACCTGCTGCTGCTGACCTTCACCATCGGCAGCTGGTACCTGCTGAACGGAGTCGGCATCGTCTACGCTGGCGCCTCGTTCGTGATGACCATCCTGCTCACGGCGTTCGAGCTCTTCATCCAGGCCGTTCAGGCGTACGTCTTCGTACTCCTCGCCTGCAACTACGTTCAGGGCGCTCTCGCCGAGCACCACTGAGCCTCCTCGCCCTCCCTGTCCAACCTGACTGACCGGTGGCCAACCCCCACCGGTACGCGTAAAGAGAAGGAAGAACCGGCATGTCCGCTCTCCAGACCCTCGCCGCTGACGGCCTCTCCGGCAACCTCGGTTCGGTCGGCTACGGCCTCGCTGCGATCGGCCCCGGCATCGGCGTCGGCATCATCTTCGGTAACGGCACCCAGGCTCTCGCCCGCCAGCCCGAGGCTGCCGGTCTGATCCGCGCCAACCAGATCATGGGTTTCGCCTTCTGTGAGGCCCTGGCGCTGATCGGTATCGTCATGGGCTTCCTCTTCCGTAGCTGACGCTTCGACGCAACTCCCTTAGACGGAAGGCACTGATGTGAACGCCCTGGTAACGCTGGCGGCGACAGAGGAGCAGAATCCTCTGATCCCCGAGATCCCAGAGCTTGTCATCGGCCTGATTGCTTTCGCCATCGTCTTCATCTTCCTCGCCAAGAAGCTCCTCCCGACCATCAACAAGGTTCTGGAAGAGCGTCGCGAGGCCATCGAGGGCGGTATCGAGAAGGCCGAGGCCGCGCAGACCGAGGCCCAGAGCGTCCTCGAGCAGTACAAGGCCCAGCTCGCCGAGGCCCGGCACGAGGCCGCGCGCCTGCGCCAGGAGGCGCAGGAGCAGGGTGCCGCCCTCATCGCCGAGATGCGGGCCGAGGGCCAGCGGCAGCGCGAGGAGATCGTCGCCGCCGGTCACACCCAGATCGAGGCCGACCGCAAGGCCGCCGCAGGCGCTCTGCGTCAGGACGTCGGCAAGCTCGCCACCGAACTGGCCGGCAAGCTCGTCGGTGAGTCCCTCGAGGACCACGCCCGGCAGAGCCGTGTGATCGACCGCTTCCTCGACGAGCTCGAGGAGAAGGCCGAGGCCACGCGATGAACGGAGCGAGCCGCGAGGCCCTGGCAGCCGCACGTGAGCGTCTCGACGCGCTGACGGACTCCACGTCCGTGGACGCCGTCCAGCTCGCCGACGAGCTGGCGGCCGTCACCGCGCTGCTCGACCGCGAGCCCAGCCTGCGTCGGGTCCTCACCGACCCGGCGCAGCCCGGTGAGGCCAAGGCCGAGCTGGTCCGGCGCCTCGTCGGCGGCCAGGTCGGCGAGACCACGCTCGACGTGGTGTCCGGCATGGTCCGTTCCCGCTGGTCGCAGCCCCGTGACCTGGTGGACTCGCTGGAGGAGCTGGCGAGCATCGCCGACCTCACGGCGGCGCAGAACACGGACACGCTCGACGACGTCGAGGACGAGCTGTTCCGGTTCGGCCGGATCGTCTCCTCGAACACCGAGCTGCGTGCGGCGCTCACCGACCGCTCCGCGAGCACCTCGGCCAAGATCGAGCTGCTGCACCGGCTCCTCGGCGGCCGGGCCAAGCCCGCCACCGAGCGTCTGGTGACGCGCCTCGTGACCGCGCCGCGTGGACGTAGCCTGGAAGCGGGACTGGAGTCCCTGTCCAAGCTCGCCGCCGAGCGCCGGGACCGCATGGTCGCTGTCGTCACCTCTGCGGTGCCGCTGAGTGACGGGCAGAAGCAGCGCCTCGGCGCCGCCCTGACCAAGCTCTACGGCCGCCGGATGCACCTCAACCTGGACGTCGACCCCGAGGTCGTCGGCGGGATCCGGGTGCAGGTCGGTGACGAGGTCATCAACGGTTCCCTCGCGGACCGGCTGGAGGACGCGGCCCGCCGCATGGCGAGCTAGCAGCACCTCGGCATTCGAGAAAAGCAGTACGTACTTACGGCCCTGGTTGGGCCGTGCAGAGGATTCCTGGGGGTCGCCCCCAGACCCCCAAAGTGAAACTTCGGGCCCAACAAGGAGAGCAGGGAACCCAGATGGCGGAGCTCACGATCCGGCCGGAGGAGATCCGGGACGCGCTGGAGAACTTCGTCCAGTCGTACAAGCCGGACGCGGCCTCGCGCGAGGAGGTCGGTACGGTCACCGTTGCCGGCGACGGCATCGCGAAGGTCGAGGGCCTGCCCTCGGCCATGGCCAACGAACTGCTGAAGTTCGAGGACGGCACCCTCGGCCTCGCCCTCAACCTCGAGGAGCGCGAGATCGGTGCCATCGTCCTCGGTGAGTTCAGCGGCATCGAGGAGGGTCAGCCGGTCACGCGTACCGGTGAGGTCCTCTCCGTCGCGGTCGGCGAGGGCTACCTCGGCCGTGTCGTCGACCCGCTCGGCAACCCGATCGACGGCCTCGGCGAGATCGAGACGTCCGGTCGCCGCGCCCTTGAGCTGCAGGCCCCCACGGTCATGCAGCGCAAGTCGGTGCACGAGCCGATGGAGACGGGCTACAAGGCCGTCGACGCGATGACCCCGATCGGCCGTGGCCAGCGTCAGCTGATCATCGGTGACCGCCAGACCGGCAAGACCGCCCTGGCCGTCGACACGATCATCAACCAGCGCGACAACTGGCGCTCGGGCGACCCGAAGAAGCAGGTCCGCTGCATCTACGTCGCCATCGGCCAGAAGGGCTCCACCATCGCCGGCGTGCGCCGCGCGCTGGAGGAGAACGGCGCCCTGGAGTACACGACCATCGTCGCCGCCCCGGCGTCCGACCCGGCCGGCTTCAAGTACCTGGCGCCGTACACCGGTTCGGCCATCGGCCAGCAGTGGATGTACGAGGGCAAGCACGTCCTCATCATCTTCGACGACCTGTCGAAGCAGGCCGACGCCTACCGCGCCGTGTCCCTGCTGCTGCGCCGCCCGCCGGGCCGTGAGGCCTACCCGGGTGACGTCTTCTACCTGCACTCCCGTCTGCTGGAGCGCTGCGCCAAGCTCTCCGACGACATGGGTGCCGGCTCGATGACCGGTCTGCCGATCGTCGAGACCAAGGCCAACGACGTCTCGGCGTTCATCCCGACCAACGTCATCTCCATCACCGACGGCCAGTGCTTCCTGGAGTCGGACCTGTTCAACGCCGGTCAGCGCCCCGCGCTGAACGTCGGTATCTCCGTCTCCCGAGTCGGTGGTTCCGCGCAGCACAAGGCGATGCGCCAGGTCTCCGGTCGTCTCCGCGTGGACCTCGCCCAGTTCCGTGAGCTGGAGGCGTTCGCCGCCTTCGGTTCCGACCTGGACGCGGCCTCCAAGGCCCAGCTGGAGCGCGGTCAGCGCATGGTCGAGCTGCTGAAGCAGGACCAGTACCAGCCGATGTCCACCGAGGACCAGGTCGTCTCCGTCTGGGCCGGCACCAACGGCCGTATGGACGACGTTCCGGTCGTCGACGTCCGCCGCTTCGAGAAGGAGCTGCTGGACTACCTGCACCGCAAGGAGTCGGGCCTGCTCACCTCGATCCGCGAGGGCGCCAAGATGTCGAACGACACGATCCAGGCGATCGACGACGCCGTCGCGGAGTTCAAGAAGCAGTTCGAGACCTCGGACGGCAAGCTGCTCGGCGAGGACGTTCCTGCCGCTGCCGCCAAGTGACGTAAGGAAGGGACCTGACTCATGGGAGCCCAGCTCCGGGTCTACAAGCGTCGCATCCGATCCGTCAGCGCGACCAAGAAGATCACGAAGGCGATGGAGATGATCGCCGCCTCGCGCGTCGTCAAGGCGCAGCGCAAGGTGGCGGCCTCCACGCCGTACGCGACCGAGCTGACGCGCGCGGTCACGGCGGTCGGTACGGGTTCGAACACCAAGCACCCGCTCACCACGGAGGCGGAGAACCCGACCCGTGCCGCGGTCCTGCTCCTCACGAGCGACCGCGGTCTGGCCGGCGCCTTCAACTCCAACGCCATCAAGGCGGCGGAGCTGCTGACCGAGCGCCTGGAGCGCGAGGGCAAGCAGGTGGACACGTACATCGTCGGCCGCCGTGGTGTCGCCCACTACAACTTCCGTGAGCGCAAGATCTCGGAGTCGTGGACGGGCTTCACCGACGAGCCGTCGTACGCGGACGCCAAGAAGGTGGCGGAGCCTCTGATCGAGGCCATCGAGAAGGACACGGCCGAGGGTGGTGTGGACGAACTCCACATCGTCTACACCGAGTTCGTCTCGATGATGACGCAGACCGCGCTCGACGCACGGCTGCTGCCGCTGCGCCTCGAAGAGGTCGCGGAGGAGGTCAAGCCGCAGGGCGAGATCCTTCCGCTGTACGACTTCGAGCCCTCGGCGGAGGACGTCCTCGACGCCCTGCTGCCGCGCTACGTGGAGAGTCGTATCTACAACGCGCTGCTCCAGTCGGCCGCTTCGAAGCACGCCGCCACGCGGCGCGCGATGAAGTCGGCCACCGACAACGCGGGCGAGCTGATCAACACGCTCTCCCGTCTTGCCAACGCGGCCCGCCAGGCCGAAATCACCCAGGAAATCAGCGAGATCGTCGGTGGCGCCAGCGCCCTGGCCGACGCGACCGCGGGGAGTGACCGATAATGACCACCACTGTTGAGACCGCGACGGCTACGGGCCGCGTCGCCCGGGTCATCGGCCCGGTCGTCGACGTGGAGTTCCCCGTCGACGCGATGCCGGACATCTACAACGCCCTTCACGTCGAGGTGGCCGACCCGGCCAACGCCGGCGAGAAGAAGACGCTGACCCTGGAGGTCGCCCAGCACCTGGGTGACGGCCTGGTCCGCACCATCTCCATGCAGCCCACCGACGGTCTGGTCCGCCAGGCCCCGGTCACCGACACCGGCAACTCCATCACGGTGCCCGTCGGCGACTTCACCAAGGGCAAGGTGTTCAACACCCTCGGTGAGGTGCTGAACGTCGACGAGCAGTACGAGGGCGAGCGCTGGGGCATCCACCGCAAGGCCCCGAACTTCGACGAGCTCGAGTCGAAGACCGAGATGTTCGAGACCGGCGTCAAGGTCATCGACCTTCTCACCCCGTACGTCAAGGGTGGAAAGATCGGTCTGTTCGGCGGTGCCGGCGTCGGCAAGACGGTGCTCATCCAGGAGATGATCTACCGCGTCGCCAACAACCACGACGGTGTCTCCGTGTTCGCCGGTGTCGGTGAGCGCACCCGTGAGGGCAACGACCTCATCGAGGAGATGACCGAGTCGGGCGTCATCGACAAGACCGCCCTGGTCTTCGGTCAGATGGACGAGCCCCCGGGCACCCGTCTGCGCGTCGCGCTGGCCGGCCTCACCATGGCCGAGTACTTCCGTGACGTCCAGAAGCAGGACGTGCTGTTCTTCATCGACAACATCTTCCGCTTCACGCAGGCCGGTTCCGAGGTCTCCACGCTGCTCGGCCGTATGCCCTCCGCGGTGGGTTACCAGCCGAACCTGGCCGACGAGATGGGTCTCCTCCAGGAGCGCATCACCTCGACCCGTGGTCACTCGATCACCTCGATGCAGGCGATCTACGTCCCCGCGGACGACCTGACCGACCCGGCCCCGGCCACCACCTTCGCCCACCTCGACGCGACGACGGTTCTGTCCCGTCCGATCTCCGAGAAGGGCATCTACCCGGCCGTGGACCCGCTGGACTCCACGTCCCGGATCCTGGACCCGCGCTACATCGCTGCGGATCACTACAACGCGGCCATGCGCGTGAAGACGATCCTGCAGAAGTACAAGGACCTCCAGGACATCATCGCGATCCTCGGTATCGACGAGCTGGGCGAGGAGGACAAGCTCGTCGTCCACCGTGCCCGTCGTGTGGAGCGCTTCCTGTCCCAGAACACCCACGTCGCCAAGCAGTTCACCGGCGTGGACGGCTCGGACGTGCCGCTCGACGAGTCGATCGCCGCGTTCAACGCGATCTGCGACGGTGAGTACGACCACTTCCCCGAGCAGGCGTTCTTCATGTGCGGTGGCATCGAGGACCTCAAGGCCAACGCCAAGGAGCTGGGCGTCTCCTGAGTCTCGCGCTCATCTGAGAGGGGCGCGGGCCCACCCTTCCGGGGTGTGTCCGGCGCCTCTCTCCACGCCCCTTAGAATTGACCCCAACACCCGGCACTACCGCCGGGTGGTGACCCGAGGAGCCACCCTTGGCTGCTGAGCTGCACGTCGAGCTGGTCGCCGCCGACCGCCAGGTCTGGTCCGGTGAGGCCACCCTGGTCGTCGCGCGCACCACGTCCGGCGACATCGGCGTCATGCCCGGTCACCAGCCGCTGCTCGGTGTGCTGGAGTCGGGCCCGGTGACCATCCGTACGAGTGATGGTGGAACGGTCGTCGCCGCGGTGCACGGCGGTTTCATCTCGTTCGCCGACAACAAGCTGTCGCTGCTGGCCGAGATCGCCGAGCTGTCGGACGAGATCGATGTCCAGCGCGCGGAGCGCGAGCTCGAGCGCGCGAGGGCGGAGGACGACGCCGAAGCCGAGCGTCGTGCGGATGTCCGCCTGCGGGCGGCGACCGCGGCGCGCTGATCCAGCGCGCAGTATGACGTCACTCAGCCGCGGCCGGCCCGGAGCAATCCGGTGCCGGTCGCGGCTGAGGCAGATGTGGGTGTTTTTTCCTTTTCATTACCCAGTTTCATCGCCTAGGAGACGAGGAGGTCGGTGCCGATGGTCCTCGCTCTGACTGTGTGCGGGATCGTGATCGCCCTCGTGGTGGTGGGACTGTTCCTGTTCGGACTGCGCCGCAGACTGATCCAGCGCTCCGGCGGCACCTTCGACTGCTCGCTGCGCTGGGACGTGCCCGAGAAACCGGACACCAACGGCAAGGGCTGGAGCTACGGCGTCGCCCGCTACAACGGCGACCGCATCGAGTGGTACCGCGTCTTCTCCTACGCCCCCCGCCCGCGCCGCACCCTGGAGCGCGCCGCCATCGAGGTGGCCGGCCGCCGGCTGCCCGAGGGCGAGGAGGAGCTGGCGCTGCTCTCCGACGCGGTGGTCCTCGCCTGTACCCACCGGGGCACGCGCCTCGAACTCGCGATGAGCGAAGACGCGCTGACCGGTTTCCTCGCGTGGCTGGAAGCAGCCCCGCCCGGACAGCGAGTGAATGTGGCGTAGCCACATTCACTCGCTGGGTGGGGGTCCCCCCGGACGAAGTCCGGGGGAGCGTCAACGTCGCCTGAGGTTTCTTACAGGTTGTTGCTGATGGCGCTCACCAGCTCGCCGTTGCTGGTGTCACCGCTGAACTCCCAGAAGAACGCGCCGCCGAGGCCCTGGTTCTTGGCCCACGCCATCTTCGTCGCGATGGTGGCGGGGGTGTCGTACGACCACCAGTTGCTGCCGCAGTGCGCGTACGCCGTACCCGCGACGGTGCCGGTCGCCGGGCAGGACGTCTTCAGCACCTTGTAGTCCTCGATGCCCTGCTCGTACGTGCCGGCCGCCGGACCCGTGGCCGTGCCGCCCGGGGCGTCCTGCGTCACGCCGGTCCAGCCGCGGCCGTAGAAGCCGATGCCGATGAGCAGCTTGCTCGCGGGGACGCCGATCGCCTTGTACTTGGCCATCGCGTCGGCGGTGGTGAAGCCCGCCTTCGGGATGCCGCTGTACGAGGTGAGCGGGGAGTGCGGGGCCGTCGGACCCTGGGCGTCCCAGGCGCCGAAGAAGTCGTACGTCATCACGTTGTACCAGTCGACGTACTGCGCGGCGCCCGCGTAGTCGGCGGCCTCGATCTTGCCGCCGGAGGAGCCGTCGGCGGTGACGGCCGAGGTGACCAGGTTGTTCGAGCCGAACTTGGCGCGGAGCGCGGCCATCAGGTTCTTGTAGGCCGCGGCACCGCTGGTGTCGCAGCTCAGGCCGCAGGCGTTCGGGTACTCCCAGTCGATGTCGATGCCGTCGAAGACATCGGCCCAGCGCGGGTCCTCGATCAGGTCGTAGCAGGACTGCGCGAACGCGGCCGGGTTCTTCGCGGCCTCACCGAAGCCGCCGGACCAGGTCCAGCCGCCGAAGGACCACAGCACCTTGATGTTCGGGTACTTCGCCTTCAGCTCGCGCAGCTGGTTGAAGTTGCCGCGCAGCGGCTGGTCCCAGGTGTCCGCGACGCCGCTGACCGACTGGTCGGCGGTGAACGCCTTGTCGTAGTCGGCGTAGGAGTCGCCGATCGCGCACTTGCCGCCGGTGACGTTGCCGAAGGCGTAGTTGATGTGGGTGATCTTCGAGGCGGAGCCGGACGTCACCAGGTTCTTGACGTTGTAGTTGCGGCCGTAGATGCCCCACTCGGTGAAGTAGCCGAGCTTGACCTTGTCGCCGGTGGGCGGGGGAGTGGTGCCGCCGCCGGTGGTGTGCACGGCGACGGCGCCGCTGACCGGTCCGGTCTGGTCGGCGGTGTCGCGGGCCTGCACGGTGTAGGAGTAGTCGGTGCCGGCGGTGAGGCCGGTGTCGGTGTACGAGGTCGTCGTCACGGTGGCGACCTTGGTCCCGTCGCGCAGGACGTCGTAGTTCTTGATGCCCTTGTCGTCGGTGGCCGCGCTCCAGCCGAGCTTCACCGAGGTGTCGGTGATGTTCGACGCGGAGGGGGTGCCGGGCGCGGAGGGGGCCGCGTCACCGGGGACCGTGGTGCCGTCGCAACTGTCGCCGTTGAGCTTGCAGTTGGACGGGGAGCCGGGACCGGCGCCGTTGAAGCCGAAGGAGACGGAGGCACCGGGGGCGATGGATCCGTTGTACGACTTGTTCTTGGCGGTCCAGTGGGTGCCGGAGGACGTGACGTCCGCGTCCCAGGCCGAGGTGACCGACGTACCGGAGGGGAAGTCCCACTCGATCGTCCAGGAGCTGATCGCGGTGGTACCGGTGTTCTTGACGGTCCACTTGCCTTCGAAGCCGGTACCCCAGTCCTGGGTCTTGGCGTAGGTGGCGGTGGCGTTCGTCGCGGCCTGGGCGGGGCTCGCGAGACCGACCAGACCGGCCAGGGGGAGCAACAGGGTCGCGAACCCTGCCGCGGCTCTGTGTCTGAAGCGCATGCTGCGCCTCCCTCTTGTATCGGGGGTGTCAGGGGCATGACTGAGCCTTCACGCCCACGGTGCCGCGAGAATAGAAAGGTCTGGACCACAGGTCAATAGGTCTGGACCACTTGCCCGACGGGCCCGCTAGATCCCCAACTCCTGTGCCAAGACCGCCGCTTGGACCCGGCTGCGCAGCTCCAGCTTCGCCAGCAGACGGCTGACGTGCGTCTTCACCGTGCCCTCCGCCATCGCCAGCCGCGCCGCGATCTCGGCGTTGGACAGCCCCTCGCCGATGCACGACAGCACCTCGCGCTCACGCCGGGTGAGACCGTCCAGCACGGCCGGGTCGGCCGTCGGCTCGCGCACCGGCTTCGCCGCGAACTCGGCGATCAGCCGCCGGGTGACGGCCGGTGCGACGATCCCCTCCCCGCGGGCCACCGTCCGCACGGCCTCCAGCAGATCGCGCGCCTCGGTGTTCTTCAGCAGGAACCCGGCCGCCCCCGCCCGCAGTGCCCCGAACACGTACTCGTCGAGGTCGAAGGTGGTCAGCACCAGGACGTCCGCCGTCCCCTCCGCGACGATCTGCCGGGTCGCCGACACCCCGTCCAGGCGCGGCATCTGCACGTCCATCAGCACCACGTCCGGTCGCAGCTCCCGGGCCAGTTCCACCGCCCGCTGCCCGTCCGCCGCCTCCCCGGCCACCTCGATGTCGGGCGCGCTGCCGAGGATGAGGACCAGACCGGCGCGGACGGCGGACTGGTCCTCGGCGACGAGGACCCGGACGGCGCGGTTCATACGGGGTCTCCTTCGGTGAGCGGAAGGGCGGCGCGTACGGCCCAGCGGCCGCCCTCGGGCCCGGCCTCGAAGCTGCCGCCGAGCAGCGCGGCCCGCTCCCGCATCCCGGTGAGACCGGCGCCGGAGCCGGGGGCACGAGGACTGTCGCCGGGCCGGTACGGGCTGGTCACCCGCACCTGAAGGGTGCCGTCCTCCTGCCGCAGGGCGACATGGACACGCCCCCTCGCCGCATGCTTGAGGGCGTTGGTCAGCGACTCCTGCACGATCCGGTAGGCGGCCAGCTCGACCGGCACGGGCACGCTGTCATGGCCGGCGTCGAGGGTCACCTCCAGACCGTTCGAGCGGGCACCGTCGACCAGGGCGCCGAGGCCGTCGAGCGTGGGCGACGCGGCGGGCTCCCGGTCGCCGGAGCCGTCCCGCAGGATCCCGATCAGCCGCCGCATCTCGGCCAGCCCTTCGACGCTGTTCTCCCGGATGACCGCCAGCGCGTCCATGGAGGTCTTCGGGTCGTCCAGGGAGAGCGCGGCCGTGGAGTGGATGGCGATCGCCGACAGGTGGTTGGCCACCATGTCGTGCAACTCCCGGGCGAACCTGGCCCGTTCGGCGGTGACCGCCTGGGTGCGGTCCATCTCGGCCAGCAGCGCGGTCTGTTCGGCGCGCAGCCGGGCCGCCTCGGCCGCGTCGCGGTGGTTGCGGACCACCCAGCCCGTGGAGGCCGGCGCGAACGCGACCACGCCGACGCCCACACCGATCAACAGCCCCTGCGGGTCGCGCCAGAGGGCGGCGGGCACGACTCCGCCGAGAACCGTCAGCATCCCGGTGATCCAGGGGATCCGCCGGGCGGCGGTGGGGCTGCCGTACAGGACGGCCGCGTACACCAGGTCGGTGTACAGCACGATCGTCACGATGCTGCCGAGGGTCACCGTGTCCAGGGTCAGCGCGACGGTGCCGACCAACAGGCCGACGCGCGGCCGGATGCGGCGCAGCGGCTCACAGGCGGCGGTCACCGCGAGCGGCACCAGCGGAGCCCAGGGCGCCTGCCACAGCACGAGGTTGTCCGAGGCCACGCGCGGGTGGATCCCGAGCACCCACAGCAGCACCCCGCCGAGCAGTCCGCCCACGGTGATGCGCAGGTCGTCGCGGTGCGGGCGGGTGAGTGCGAGGGGCATGACCCCATCCAACACGGCCCGCGGCCGCCGCGCCTGGCCCTGGGGAAGGGTCCCGAACTGCAACTTTCGCTTACGGCGGGTTCGCCCGCGCCGACGATGATCCGCGGCTCGGCCGACGGCAGCCTGGAAGGGTGAGCGAAGGGGGAGAACGTTGATCGTCGGTTTGATCGTCGCCTGTGAGGTGGCCTTCTGGGTGCTGCTGGCCTCCGGGCTGGCCTTCCGCTATCTGTGGCGCATGCCCCGCACGGGCCTGGCGCTGCTGCTGTGCGAGCCGCTGCTGGAGGTGGTGCTGTTCGTGGTCACCGCGATCGACCTCAAGAACGGCGCGGAACCCGACTGGCGGCACGGCCTCGCCGCCGTCTACATCGGCTTCACCGTCGGCCTCGGCCACTCCACGGTCAAGTGGGCGGACGCCCGCGTCGCCCACCGCTTCGCCGGCGGCCCGCCGCCCGTCGAGCCCCCGAAGTACGGCACGGCCCGCGCCGTCCACGAGTGGAAGGTCGCGGGCCGCTGGATCCTGGCCGCGCTCGTCGCTGTTGCCCTGCTGCAGGGTGCGGTCTGGTACGTCGGCGGCGACGGCGACACCGGTTCGCTGCGGGCGTGGCAGCTGAGGATGGTGTGGGTGATCGGGATCAACGTGGTGATCGCCGCGAGCTACACGCTGTTCCCCAGACTCCCCAAGGCGTCCAAGACCGCCCAGGCCCCCGATCAGGAGCGCTAACGCTCCCCGCCCGGCACCCACAGCACGTCCCCGGTCGCCTTGTTCGCGATCCTGGCCAGGATGAACAGCAGATCGGAGAGCCGGTTCAGGTAGGTCGCGGTGAGCGGGTTCATGATCTCGCCGTGTACCTCCAGCGCCGCCCAGGTGGAACGCTCGGCCCGCCGGACCACCGTGCAGGCCTGGTGCAGCAGGGCCGCGCCGGGGGTGCCGCCGGGGAGGATGAAGGAGCGCAGCTTCTCCAGCCGCTCGTTGAAGCGGTCGCAGTCCGCCTCCAGCCGGTCGACGTAGAACTGCTCGACCCTGAGCGGCGGGAACTCCGGACTCTCCACCACCGGCGTCGACAGGTCCGCGCCCACGTCGAACAGGTCGTTCTGGACGCGGGTGAGGACCTTGACGACCTCCTCGTCCAGGCCGCCCAGCGCGATCGCGGTGCCGATCACCGCGTTGGCCTCGTTGGCGTCGGCGTACGCCGAGATCCTGAGGTCGGTCTTGGCGACCCGGCTCATGTCACCGAGCGCGGTGGTGCCCTGGTCGCCGGTCCTGGTGTAGATGCGCGTCAGATTGACCATGTGACCAGCGTAGTTACGCTCCGGCCGTCCGGAACACCCGTGTGCCCACTGTCACGGAGAGTCCCGCGAAGCCGACCGAGACGAGCACGCCGTACAGCATGTGCGCACTCGTGTACTGGCCGACGTACGCGTCGCGCACCGCGTCCACCAGATAGCGGAACGGGACGAAGTGCGAGAGCACGTCGAGCCAGGTGGGCGCGAGCGTCATCGGGAGCATCAGGCCGGACAGCAGCATCGACGGCATCGACAGCGCGTTGATCAGGGGACCGAACTCCTGCGGGGTGCGGACCCGCATGCCCAGCGCGTACGACAGAGAGGCCAGCGAGAGCGTGAGCAGGGCGACGAACCCGAAGCCGATGAGGATGCCCGGCAGGGGCGCGCGCAGGCCCATCACCACCGCGGCGAGCACCAGCAGCACCGCCTGGAAGACGAAGACCGTGGCGTCCCGCAGCACCCGGCCCAGGAGCAGGGCCAGCCGGCTGACGGGCGTCACACGCATCCGCTCCACCACTCCCTGGGTGTTCTCCATGATGATCGTGAAGCCCGCGAACAGTGCCCCGAACAAGCCGAGTTGGAGCAGCAGTCCGGGCACGAGGACCTGCCAGGAGCTGCCCCTCCCGCCGAGCGGCAGGTCGGTGAGGAGCGGGCCGAAGAACAGGAGATAGAGGAGCGGGGTCAGCACGCCGAAGAGCAGCGCGAAGCGGGAGCGCAGGGACTGGCGCAGGTAACGGCCGTAGACGAGGCCGGTGTCGTGAAGAAGCATCTCTCTGATTCCGTGAGCGGTCCGAGGTGAGCGGTCCTATACGGCGACGGGGGCGGTGTCGGCCGGGGCGGGGCCGCGGCCGGTGATGGCGAGGAAGGTGTCCTGGAGGGTGGCGTCGATCGAGCCGCCGTGGGCCAGCTTGAGCGCGCTCGGCGTGCCGTCGGCCACGACGACGCCCCGGTCGACGACGACCAGCCGATCGGCGAGGGCGTCGGCCTCGTCCAGGTAGTGGGTGGTCAGGAAGACCGTGGTGCCGTGCTCGTCGCGCAGCCGGCGGACCAGGTCCCACAGGTCGGCCCGGCTGCCCGGGTCGAGTCCGGTCGTGGGCTCGTCCAGGAACAGCACCTTCGGGCGGTGGGTGAGCGCCATCGCGATGTCGAGGCGGCGCCGCTGTCCGCCTGAGAGGGCGCCCGTCTTCCGGTCGAGCAGTTCGGCGAGGTCCAGTTCCCGGGCGAGTTCCGCGGTGCGCTCGACGGCCTCGGCCTTCGGCAGGCGGTACATCCGGGCCTGGGTGACCAGCTCCTCCCGGACGGTGATCTGCGGGTCCACCCCGCCGGACTGGGCGACATAGCCGGAGGCCCGGCGCACCCCGGCCGGGTCGGTCGCCAGGTCGCACCCGGCGACGGTGGCCGCGCCGCCGGTCGGCTTCAGCAGGGTGGTGAGCATGCGCAGGGTGGTCGTCTTGCCGGCGCCGTTCGGGCCGAGAAAGCCGAGGATCTCGCCTTCGCGGACGGTGAGGTCGACGCATCGCACGGCCTCCACGGGGCCGGTTCTCGTCTGGAAGGTGCGGGCCAGTCCGGCCGCGCTGATGACTGCTGCCATGCCCACAGAAAAACAGAGTCCCTGAAATTTTGCAATGACCCCAAGTTTTCAATGATCCCAGCGAAGTTAGGATGCGGACATGGCTGAGGGACTCAGGGAGCGGAAGAAGCGGCAGACCAGGCAGTACATCTCCGATGTCGCCACGGGGCTGTTCCTGGAGCGCGGCTTCGACGCCGTGACGGTCGCGGAGATCGCCGAGGCCGCGAACGTCTCCGTCAACACCGTCTACAACTACTTCCCGGCGAAGGAGGACCTCTTCTTCGACCGCTCCGCGGGCATGGTCGACCGGCTCGCCCGCTGGGTGCGGGGCCGCCCCGTCGGCGAGTCCGCGGTCGGCGCGGTCCTGCGCGAGCTGCGCGAGGAGGTCGAGGCGGTCTCACCCCGGGTCGGTCTGATCCCCGGGTACGCGAGCTTCCTGCGGGTCATCGAGGAGACCCCCGCGCTGCGCTCCCGGCTGTGGGCCATCGCCCAGGAGGTCCAGGCCAACCTGGAACAGGCGCTGCGCGAGGAGACCGGCGCGGCCGACGGCGACGAACTGCCCACCCTGATGGCGGGTCAGATCGGCTGGGTGCACAGTACGGTCATGGCGGTCATCTCACGCGAGATGGTCAAGGGGCGCGAACCGTGCGAAGTGTCACGAGAGGTGCTCGTTCTCCTCGACGACATCGAGGACCTGTTGAGCGAAAAGGTCCTCAACTACGCGGTCCGTGGCGCGTCCTGACCTGCGTGGAGGTCGTGATCCGCAAGGTGGTCCATCGATGCGGAGTTCGGGACCCCCGGGTCAGTACCTGCGGCGCGCCCCCGCCCGCGCCGCACGGCCCGGGCCTCCAGGGGGCATCTGGCCGGCTTCGCCGACCCCGAGTACGCAAAGTGGCGTTCTGTGTGATCGTACGGTCGCGGGCCACCTCATCCCTGACGTAGGCGAACACGGGGCCGGCCCGGCCGCGTGGCCGTTGTTGCCTGCGGCGGAGTCGCGGCAGGTCGTGCGGGCCATCGGCAGACTGGTGGCAACGCTCAACCAGTTGGTCGAGGAAGGCATCGCGGCTGACGCCTTCAACGGTGGAGCCGGACGCTCCTCGCTGCGCCGCGTCAGGCAGGCAAATCCAGGGCACAGCGTGCGGAAAACACCACGCCGCTCTCGCGTATCAGTTCTGTTGTCGCACCCGTGTCCTCAGGGTGAGAGGCATCGTTGTCCCGTTGGAAGGTGGCCAGTCTTCGGCGGAGGGAGGTGGGTCGTGCTGGTCGGCAGGAAGTATCGGCTTACGTTCACGCCTGAGCAGGCTGCTGCGGCGGAGGAGTATGCGAGTGTGTGCCGGGCGGTCTGGAATGTCGGGCTGGAGCAGCGCCGCGAATATCGGCGTCGCGGCGCGTGGATCGGCTATGCGCAGCAGGCCCGGGAGATGGCCGAGGCCAAGGCCGACCATCCATGGCTCAGGGTCGCACCCTCCCACATCCTCCAGCAGACCCTGCGCGATCTGGACAAGGCGTGCCGGACGCATGGCACCTTCGGCGTGCGGTGGAAGGCGAAGTCGCGGTGGGAACCATCGTTCCGTTTCCCCGATCCACGTCACCTCTCGGTCGTCCGCACGGGACGCAAGCGCGCCAGGGTCCATCTGCCGAAGCTCGGATGGGTGATTTTCCGATGGTCCCGCCCCCTCGGCGGTCCCGTGAAGTCGGCCACGGTGTCCCGCGAAGGTAAGCACTGGTACATCAGCTTCCTGGTGGAGACCGGCGCGAAGGAGACCACGGTTTCTTTGAAGCGCGGCCGTGTCGGTGTGGACAGGGGAGTGGCTACGCTCGCCGCCACCAGCGACGGCCGGTTCTTCGACCGCGCCTTCCTCACCGTCGGCGAGGCCGAGCGATATCGGCGGCTTCAGCAACGGCACGCCCGTACCCGGAAAGGGTCGAAGCGGCGGCAGGCATGCCGGACGAAGATGCGGGCCATCATGGGCAGGGTGCGCCACCGCCGACAGGACTTCCATGCACAGACCGCTTGTCAGGTCGTCGACGGCAACGCCCTCGTGGTCCTCGAAGACCTGAACGTCGCGAGCATGACGGCCCGCGCGAAGGGAACCATCGCTCATCCCGGAACCCGTGTCCGGCAGAAAGCCGGCCTGAACCGTGCCATCCTCGACAAGGGATGGCATTCCTTCGAACTGGCAGTGCGCAACCGCGCGCGGCATACGGGTGCGGAGGTACGCACGGTGCATCCCGCCAACACATCGGTAACGTGTCCTGTTTGCGGGTATGTGCACCCGGACAATCGCAAGAGCCAAGCGAAGTTCGTCTGTACCGCCTGTGGCCATCGGGAGCACGCGGACACCGTAGGCGCGAAGAACACTCTGGCCCGCGGGCATGCGGGTCACAGGGCGTGGAGACCTCGGCGTAGGCCGGTCCGTGAAGCGCCAACCAGTGCGAACCCGCAAGGAATTAGCACTGCGGCCGTGAGGTCGCGATCCCTCCGGCCTCGGTCGGCGGGAGGATCGCCAAGTCCGTCAATTGAGACGTGATGGGCGTCTCACGCGTTGAGACGTGACGCGCGTTACTTACCGGTCACACAGCGGCTCCGGAGCGCTATGGTCCGCCGAAGAGCCAGACGTCAACAGCGTTGAGGGAGTCGGAGTGGCACGGAAGCTCGCCGTCATCGGGGCCGGTCTCATGGGATCCGGCATCGCCCAGGTCGCCGCACAGGCGGGCTGGGACGTCGTTCTGCGCGACGTCACCGACGAGGCAATCAAGCGTGGCACCGACGGCATCAAGGCCTCGTACGACAAGTTCGTCGGCAAGGGCAAGCTGGCGGCGCAGGACGCCGAGGCCGCCCTCGCCCGCATCACCGCCACCACCGATCTGGACGCCGTCGCCGACGCCGACATCGTCGTGGAGGCCGTCTTCGAGAAGCTGGAGGTCAAGCACGAGATCTTCCGCGCGCTCGACAAGATCGTGCGCCCGGAGACCGTGCTCGCCTCCAACACCTCCGCCATCCCGATCACCAAGATCGCGGCGGCCACCGAGCACCCCGAGCGGGTCGTCGGCGTGCACTTCTTCTCGCCGGTGCCGATGATGCAGCTCGTCGAGCTGGTCCGCGGCTACAAGACCAGCGACGAAACCCTCGCCACCGCGCGGGAGTTCGCCGAGTCCGTCGGCAAGACCTGCATCGTCGTCAACCGCGATGTCGCCGGGTTCGTGACCACCCGGCTCATCTCCGCCCTCGTCGTCGAGGCGACCAAGCTCTACGAGTCCGGCGTCGCGACCGCCGAGGACATCGACCTCGCCTGCAAGCTGGGCTTCGGCCACGCCATGGGCCCGCTGGCCACCGCGGACCTGACCGGCGTGGACATCCTGCTGCACGCCACCAGCAACATCTACACCGAGTCCCAGGACGAGAAGTTCGCCCCGCCGGAGCTGATGCGCCGGATGGTGGACGCCGGTGACATCGGGCGCAAGAGCGGGCAGGGCTTCTACAAGTACTGACCCGTACACGACCGGACGCACACCCCGGGAGCGTCACTCCCGGGGGTGAATTCGGTATCGGTTCGCTTACAAGCAGCAACCGAGCTGCCGCCCAGGCAGTCAGACGTTGCACAGCACCAGCACCAGAACCGTCACGGAGTACGCCACACCGCACTCAACGGGGAGCGCATATGTACATCAGGGGCGACCACGCCGAGCTGGTCGTCGGGGGCCGCCTCGACGTCCGCAGCGCGGCGGACGCCCGTACGGCCCTGCACTCGGCCGTCGACACCGGAGTCGGCGACCTGGTGCTCGACCTGTCCGAACTGGACTCCTGGGACGCCACCGGACTCGGGGTGATCATGGGCGCCCACCGGCGGGCCGGCCGCTGCGGCCGCCGTCTGGTGCTGCGCGGTGTCCCGCCGCAGATGCAGCGCCTGCTGGTGGCCACCCGGCTGCACCGCATCCTCGCCATCGAGGGCGGCATCGGGGTGGAGTCGCTGCCCCGCGTGTGACGCGTCCCGGGTGAACACCCCGATCGGGTGTGAACCGGGCGACGGGGGAGACCCGGACGCAGCTGCCGAAACGCACGTCGAGGGCAATCCTCACCGGACTGTGATGCTTCGGACCGCGCGGCACCCCGCCCTGTCGTAGATACTGTGCGAAGGTTTAGGGTTCGGTCGCCCGCTGCCTCGCAACCCTCGATCGAGCGGGCCCGGACCAGAAGCGACAGCGCGGTGTGCAGCAGGCCGGGAGGGCCGGTATTTGCCAGGGCACACGACGCTTTTGGGGGGCTTGAACCTATGGACCCGATCACTCCGGGACCCGGGGAGCACGGCCAGGCTCCGAGCCGCCGCCCGCCCCGGGAATCCCTCACCTCCGACTTCGGCCAGAGCACGCCCGCGCTCGCCCGCACGGCGCAGCTGGTCTCCGGCGACTTCCTGCTGACGGTCAATCCGGTCGACGGCAGCGAGATAGAACCCTGCCCGCCGCACGAGCGGCCGGGCCGGCCGCGCAAGCGCACCGCCGCCGAGCGCGCCGAGACCGAGCGCGCCGCGCGGCCGCCCGTGCCGCCGGGTCCGGCGCAGCCCACGCTCGCCCTCCTGGAGCGCCAGGACGACCGCGAACGCCTGGTCCGCCTCCTGGCCCGCGGCCGCTCCGTGCGCCTCACCGGCCCCGCCGGCTCCGGCCGCACCGCCCTGCTCGACCTGGTCGCCGAGGACTGCCTGGACCTCGCCCCCGACGGCGTGGTCCACCTCACCGGCTTCCGCCGCACGGCCACCGATCTCCTGTACGACCTCTTCCACGCCGTCTACGACGCCCCCCTGCACCGGCCCGAACGCGACGAGTTGCTCGAACTGGTCGCCGAGATCGGCGCGGTCGTGGTCGTCGACGACCTGGAGCTGGGCGGCGCCGCCCTGGACGAGCTGCTCGCCGCCACCCCCGAGTGCGCCTTCCTGCTCGGCGCCACCCCGGACGTCCCCGCGCCCGCCGCCGACTCCGACGTCGAGGAGGTCTTCCTCACCGGCCTGGACCGCGCGGCCGGCGTCGAGATCCTGGAGCAGGCCGTCGGCCGGGTCCTCACCGAGGAGGAGGCCAACTGGGCCGGTGACCTGTGGTTCGAGTCCGAGGGCCTGCCGCTGCGGTTCGTCCAGGCCGGCGCCCTGCTCCGGCAGCGCGACCAACTGCGCGCCAGCACCGGCGCGGTGGACGAGTACGGCGTCTTCGAGGACGTACGCGTTCCCGTCGAGGCACCCCTGGACCCGGCGGAGGCGCAGGACGTCCCGCTGCCGTCCCTCGGCGAGGCCGCCGCGCCCGCGCCGCTGCTCGCCTCCCGGCTCAGCGCCTCCGCCCGCGCCACCCTGCGCTTCGCCGTCGCCCTCGGCGGCGAGGTGCCGCACCAGGCGCACCTGCCCGCGCTGGTCGGCGACACCCACGCGGACGCCGCGCTCGGTGAACTCGTGAGCTGCGCACTGGTCTCCCCGGTCGGCTCCCGCTACCGTCTCGCGGCCGGCGTGCCGGCCCAGCTGGAGGCCGCCGGCTACGCCGACGACGCCCCCGCCCGGGCCCTCACCGCCGCCGAGCACTACGCCTGGTGGGCCGGGCACCCCTCGGTCACGCCCGAGCGGGTGTCCGTCGAGGCCGACGCGGTCCTCGCCGCGCTCGCGGTCGTGGTGCCGGACACCGTGCCTCCGGTCGAGGGCGAGGAGAGCGTCGCGGTACGGCTCGCCCGTACGGCCGCGCCCGCCTTCGCCGCCGGGCTGCACTGGAGCGCCTGGGAACGGGCGCTGCGGTCCGGTGCCGAGGCCGCCCGGCTCTCCGGTGAGGTCGCCGAACAGGCCTGGTTCCACCACGAGTTGGGCATCCTCGCGCTCTGCGGCGGACAGCTCGACCGGGCCCGCGCCGAGCTGGAGTCCTCGGGCGGCCTGCGCGCGGCGCTCGCCGACAAGCGGGGCACCGTCGCCGGACGCCGGGCCCTGGCCCTGGTCGCCGACCTCGCGGGCGATGTGCCCGGGCCGATGGCGGGCGAGGAGATACCGGACGCCCGCCACGAGGAGTCGGCGTCGCCCCCCGGTGGGGTGCCGGCGCTCTACCCGGCGTCGTACGCCCCAGCCGACGACACCCTGGTCACCCACCAGCCCCCGTCCCTCAAGTCGCTGGGCGGCATCCGCCGTCTCGCCCGCCGCAACATGGTCGCGGCCGGCTCCGGCGCCCTGCTCGTCGCCGTCCTCGGCACGGTGGTCACGCTCGGCATGACGTCCCACGAGAGCGCGGACAAGAACCCGGCCGGACAGGTAGGCGTCAATCCGTCCGCGAGCCAGGGACTGGACGACGGCGGCCTGGGCGCGGACCCGAAGAAGGACAGCGGCTCGACCAGCAGCGCCGGCACGCCCTCCGACACCCCGACGGACCCGGGCACCGACGGCACCTCGGCCGACCCGTCGTCGCCGTCGGCCACCACCCGGCCCTCCGGCAGCAGCAAGCCGACCGGCGGCAAGACCTCGGGCTCGCCGTCCAGGACGCCCAAGCCGTCGGGCTCGTCCAGCTCGCCGGGCGGCACGACCGGTGGCAGCGGCGGTACGACTTCGGGCGGCACCACCGGGGGTACGACCACCGGCGGTACGACCACGGGCGGCACCACCGGGGGTACGACCACCGGCGGTACGACTTCGGGCGGCACCAGCGGGGGTACGACCACCGGCGGTACGACCACGGGCGGCACCACCGGCGACACAACCACCGGCGGAACCACCACGGGCGGCACCGACGCCGGCACGACCGGAAGCACGACGACCGGTTCGTCGTCCCCCACCTCCAGCGACTCGGCGAGCGCGCCGGTGGGCAGCGGTCCGGCCGTCGTGATGTGACGTCCGGCGCGCACGGCAGAAGGGCGGGTCCGGCACGGACCCGCCCTTCTGCTCGTACCGGGAAAACCGGTCAGAACAGCCGCAGCTTGTCGTCCTCGATCCCGCGCATCGCGTCGTAGTCCAGGACCTGGCAGCCGATGCCGCGGTCCGTGGCGAGGACCCGGGCCTGGGGCTTGATCTCCTGGGCCGCGAAGATGCCGCGGACCGGGGCGAGATGCGGGTCGCGGTTCAACAGGTCGAGGTAGCGCGTGAGTTGCTCCACGCCGTCGATCTCACCGCGGCGCTTGATCTCCACCGCGACCGTCTGCCCGTCCGCGTCCCGGCACAGGATGTCCACCGGGCCGATCGCGGTCATGTACTCGCGGCGGATGAGGGTGTAGCCCTCGCCGAGCGTCTCGATGCGGTCGGCGAGCAGCTCCTGCAGGTGCGCTTCCACGCCGTCCTTGATCAGACCGGGGTCCACGCCGAGTTCGTGCGAGGAGTCGTGGAGGATCTCCTCCATCGTGATGATCAGTTTCTCGCCCGCCTTGTTGACGACGGTCCACACGCCCTCGTCCTCGCCCGTGCCCTCCTTGAGGGTGCACGGCGGCGACATCCAGTTGAGGGGCTTGTAGGCCCGGTCGTCCGCGTGGATGGAGACGCTGCCGTCCGCCTTGACCAGGATCAGACGGGGCGCCGAGGGCAGGTGGGCGGTGAGCCGGCCGGCGTAGTCGACCGAGCATCGGGCAATGACGAGACGCATGGTCGGCAACGCTACTCGACACCCACGGGTAGACGCGATTCGCCCTCCTCACCGCCCGCCCCCACCGTCAACATGGACCCGGTGGGTCACCCCATTCATCCTGGAAACTCTTGTTCATCCCTGGCCGATTGTGTGCCTAAAGGGGCCGTTCCATATACGCATTCTGCTGGTGTGGTCACCGACCGCTGCTTACCGTAGTAAACGGGAGGTCGCGATCTGTGTACTGAGCGTGTTCGATATCGCGAACTTCCTTTTCTGTCAGGCAACCCCTGCTCGTCGGGGGTGCGAGAGGAGAACCCATGTCGCTCGACGTCTCACCGGCCCTACTCGAACAGGCCGAGCGAGGCGAGGTCGACGAAGCAGCTTTCGTCGACTGCGTCCGGACCTCCCTGCCCTATGCGTGGGAGATGATCAGCTCCCTGGTGGCCCAGCTGAAGGTGGACGGCGGAACCTTCGCCGACAACCAGACGCCCCCGCCGGACGAGCAGGCACGCGGTCAGCTGCTGCGTGCGCTCGCGAGTGACGCCATACGCGGTGCGCTGCAGCGGCACTTCGGTGTGCGGCTGGCCTTCCAGAACTGCCATCGGGTGGCGGTGTTCCCTCTGGACGCCTCGGTGGACGAGACATTGGCCCGCTTCACCTCGGTGCGCAGCCAGTTGCTGAACCAGTCGCCGGAGCTTCGGGACTGCTGACGCGCGGCTCCCGTGCTCCCGGCTCGGTGAGCCGCTTGCTTGCCGCTCCACCCACGGGGAGGTGCGTTCGTACTGGGGCGGCAAGCGCCTTACGGCAGAAGGGAGTCGGCGGCCGGTCAGCGCAGCTGGGGCAGCACCTCGGCGCCCAGTCGCCGCAGGTTCTCCTCCGTCGCCGCGAGGTCGCCCGACCCCTCGGCGAGCAGGGCGAACCGGGAGATTCCGGTCCGCTCCGAAGTGGCCGCGAGCCGGTCGGCGGCCAGCCGCGGGGTGCCCACCGGGTGCAGCCCGCAGAGCAGTTCGGTGTACGCGAGCGGATCGCGCATCGCACGCATCCGGCCATCGACCGTGATGTGGGCGTCGAGGCCCTGTTTCAGCCACCCCGGCATCGCCTTCAGCAGCGTCTCCGCCGCGTCCGTGCGCCGGTCCGCGATCTGGCAGACGCCGGCCGAGACATGGGCGGCACCCGCGATCTCCTCGGCCGGCCGTCCCGCGGCCCGCGCGAACTGCCGCCACAGGGCGACCATCTCGGCCTTTTCCTCGTCCCCGACGTGCATGCCGAGCAGCATCGGCAGCCCGCGCTCGGCGGCCAGCCGCACGCTCGCCGGCGAGGTGCAGGCGACCAGGACCTCGGGCCCGGGTGTCTCCGTCAGCGCCTCCGACGGGCGCGGTACGACGGGCACCTCACGGAAGGAGAACCGTTTACCCGAAGCCGACACCGACGGTTCGCGCAGCCAGCGCACCAGCAGATCGAGTGATTCCGGGAACCCGTGCTCGTACGCGTCGAGGCCCGTGCCGAACACCTCCAGGTCCACCCATGGACCGCCGCGCCCCACGCCCAGCGTGAACCGGCCGCCGCTCGTCATATGCAGCAGCGCGGCCTGTTCGCCGAGGGCGACCGGGTGCGCGGTGGGCAGCACACTGACCGCTGTGCCGACCCGGATACGCTGGGTGCGGCCGAGCAGCAACGCGGCCAGGGTGATCGCCGACGGGCATGTGCCGTACGGCACGAAGTGGTGCTCGGCCAGCCACACCGCGTCCAGCCCGGCCTCCTCGGAGACCTCCGCCGAGCGGACCGCCCGGTAAAGGGCCTCCCCCGGCCCCTGGCCCGGGAACTGGGCCGCCAGCACAAAACTTCCTACGTGCATCGCTCTTCCTGCTTCCTTGGCTCCGACCGGAGCTCCCCCAACCGGCATAACCGTCTGACACGTGCCTAGGACACGGCCTGGCGGGGAGATTTGCGGATTGTCTGCAGAATGAGCCGCCCGGGAGGGGGACTTGTGCGGGTTGGCATGCTACGGGTACCCCCCTCGGGGCCGCGTAGGCTGGACGCAGCCCGTGCTTCCTGTATAGCCCCGAGAGGTGTCCCGTGTCCCCGCGTCACAACCGACCGAAGGCAGCCGGGTCGTCCGGCCGGAGGGCCGAGGACGACCGGGCCGGCCGGTACGGCGGATGGCATTCCACCGAGAGCTGGCAGGGCGAGGAGTGGAGCGTGCGCCATGTCGCCGGGGCGAGCGCCGAGGGCAAGACCTACCGCTGCCCCGGCTGCGACCAGATGATCCCCTCCGGTGTCCCGCACGTGGTGGCCTGGCCGGAGCACTCGGGCGTGGACGAGCGCCGCCACTGGCACAAGGCGTGCTGGAACGCGAAGGACCGCCGCACCACCCGGGTGCAGCGGTCCCGCAACGCGCCGAAGTTCTGAGCTGAGCTACACGTCCCGGCTCTGCAGCAGCGCGTAGGCGCCGGCGTACGCGGCCGCCGTCACGCCCAGGATGATCCACAGCGGGTCCCAGCCCGTCGGGCCGGACTCGCTCAGGGTGTTGTTGTAGAAGACGCCCATCTGGCTCGGGATCGAGTACTCGAGCAGTGCCTTCTGCACCTTCTGCAGCGACTCCGCGTTCATGAACAGCGCGAGCACCAGCGGGGCGAGGACCGCGCCGATCATGATCGTGATGGCGCCCGCGGAGTGCCGGATGATCGAGCCGACGAGCAGCGAGAGCAGCCCGAGCAGAGCGATGTAGAGGCTGATGCCGACCGTGGCCTTCAGCCACTCACTGCTGGACGGGGTGCCCGCGCCGTGGCCCTTCAGCATCGACGCGTGCACCATCGCCACGAACGACACGGTGGCCAGCGTCACCACGAAGGCGATCACGAAGAACACGATCGACTTGGCCGCCAGCACCCGGCCCCGGCTCGGGCACGCGGTCATCGTCGTACGGATCATGCCCGTGCCGTACTCGGAGGCCGTGGTCAGCACGCCGAGCGTGATGATGCACATGATGCCGATCAGCAGACCGAAGAAGCCGAGCATGAGCGGGCTCTCGCCGTCCAGGTCGGAGCTGGAGCTCTGCACCGTGAGACCGGCCAGCAGGCCGATGCCGACCACGAGCAGGACGAAGACGCCGAGCGTCCACATCGTCGACCGCACCGACTTGATCTTCGTCCACTCGGACGCCAGCGCGTGCCCGAGGTGGGTGCGCACGACGGGGATCGGCGAGTTGTAACCGGAGTACGGAGCGCCGGGCGCCGCCTGCCACTCGGGCGCGGCTGCGGGTGCCTGCGGCATCGGGGGCTGGTGGGTGCTCATCGGGCGTCCTCGGACTTGGTCAGGTCGGCGGCCGGGGCCGCGGGAGCGGGCTGGGACGGTGCTGCGGCCGGGGCCGCGGGAGCGGCCACCGGAGGCTGCCCCTGCGGGGCCGCGTACGGGTTGGGCGCACCCGCGCCCGGAGCGCCCTGCGCGCCGGCGGGCGCGGCGCCGTACGGCCCCGCGGGCGGCGTGTGCATCGCGAACGGCTGTCCGCCGCCCTGCTGGGGCGGCGGCGGGGCGTACCAGCCCGGCTGGCCCTGGCCGGGAACCGGCATGGGCGGCTGGGCGCCGGGCGGCAGGGGCTGCTGCAGGCCCGCCTTCTGGTCGATGGTCGAGCGGTAGTCGACGGCGCCCTGCGTCATCCGCATGTACGCCTCCTCCAGCGAGGCCTGGTGCGGGGACAGTTCCCACAGGCGTACGTCCGCCTCGTGCGCGAGGTCGCTGATCCGGGGCAGCGGCAGCCCGGTCACGCGCAGCGCGCCGTCCTGCTCCGGCAGCACGTGGCCGCCCGCCTCGGTGAGCGCGGAGGACAGCTTCTCGCGCAGCTGGGGCTCGGTGTCCGGGGTGCGCACCCGCGCGAAGTCGGCGGAGTTGGCGGAGATGAAGTCCGTCACGCTCATGTCGGCGAGCAGCTGTCCGCGCCCGATCACGATGAGGTGGTCGGCGGTCAGCGCCATCTCGCTCATCAGGTGCGAGGAGACGAAGACCGTACGGCCCTCGGCCGCGAGGGCCTTCATCAGGTTGCGCACCCAGAGGATGCCCTCGGGGTCGAGGCCGTTGACCGGCTCGTCGAAGAGCAGCACCTGGGGGTCGCCGAGCAGCGCGGCGGCGATGCCGAGGCGCTGGCCCATGCCGAGCGAGAAGCCCTTGGATCGTTTCCTCGCCACTTCCTGCAGGCCGACGACCCCGAGCACCTCGTCCACCCGCCGGGCCGGGATGCCCGACAGCTGGGCGAGGCTCAGCAGGTGGTTGCGGGCGGCCCGGCCGCCGTGCACCGCCTTGGCGTCGAGCAGGGCGCCCACCTGGCGGGGGGCGTTGGGCAGCTTGCGGTACGGGTAGCCGCCGATGGTCACCGTGCCGGACGTCGGGTTGTCCAGCCCGAGGATCATCCGCATGGTCGTCGACTTGCCCGATCCGTTGGGTCCGAGGAAGCCGGTCACGGCTCCCGGTCGCACCTGGAAGGAAAGGTTGTACACGGCGGTCTTGTCGCCGTAGCGCTTGGTAAGGCCTACAGCCTCGATCATGCTCCGCACCCATCGAAAGGTTCAGGACAGCGGGGCACACGCCCCCGTAAGGGTTAGGAGGATATCCGGGCGCTGACGGTTCCGCCCAAGAGTAAGTAAAGCCAAGGCGGCGCGAAACGTGGCTCGGATGCCTACTGGGCGTCCCGGTGCTTCAGCAGGGCGTAACCGCCCGCGACCGCTGCGATCACCCACAGCGCCATGATCCCCAGCCCGCCCCAGGGGCCGTAGGGCGTGTCGTCGCCGACTCTCGGCACCACCTGCATGATCCGGCTGCCGGCCTGGTCGGGCAGGAAGCGGCCGACCTTCTTCGTGGCGTCGACGTTGCCGAGGATGTTGGAGATCAGGAAGAAGAACGGCATCAGGATGCCGAGCGACAGCATGGGGGAGCGCAGCATCGTGGCGATGCCCATGGAGAACATCGCGATGAGGGCCATGTAGAGCCCGCCGCCGATCACCGCGCGCAGCACACCGGGATCGTCGATCCGGGTGCCGAGGTCGCCGAGCATCGCCTGCCCGAGGAAGAAGGCGGCGAAGCTGGTGACCATGCCGACGGCCAGGGCGAGCGCGCCGGCCACGGCGATCTTGCTGAACAGGAAGGTGCCGCGCCGCGGCACGGCGGCCAGTGAGACGCGGATCATGCCGGTGCTGTACTCGTTGGAGACGACGAGCACCCCGAACACGATCATGGCGAGCTGGCCGAGGGTCATGCCCGCGAAGCTGATGACCGTCGGGTCGAAGGAGAGCCGCTCCCGCAGCGGCATGTTCGCGTACTGGCTCTTCGACAGCGCGGAGATGAGCGTCCCGATGGCGAGCGTGACCACCACGGCGAGCGACAGTGTCCACACCGTGGAGGCGACGGACCGGATCTTGGTCCATTCCGACCGGATGACCTGACGGGCTGCCATGGGCCTCAGGCCCCCTTCCAGCCGGCGCCCCAGTCCTGCGGGGCGGGCGCGGGCGCGGCGTGCGCGTGGTACTCCACCGACTCCGCCGTCAGCTGCATGAACGCCTCCTCCAGCGAGGCCTGCTGCGGGCTCAGCTCGTGCAGCACGATCCCGTACCGCGCGGCCAGCTCCCCGATCCGCTCGGCCTTGCCGCCCGCCACCTCCAGCGCGTCGCCGCCCGCCTCCACGACGGTGATGCCGTCCTCGTGCAGCACGTCCAGCAGCCGCTCACGCTGCGGAGAACGGATCCGTACATAACTGCGTGCGTTCTCCCGGACGAAGTCCGTCATGGAGGTGTCGGCGAGCAGCCGCCCCTGTCCGATGACCACCAGGTGATCCGCGGTCAGCGCCATCTCGCTCATCAGATGACTCGAGACGAACACGGTCCGCCCCTGCGCGGCCAGCGACTTCATCAGGTTCCGGATCCAGTGGATGCCCTCGGGGTCGAGCCCGTTGACGGGCTCGTCGAACATCAGGATCCGCGGATCACCGAGCAGCGCGGCCGCGATCCCGAGCCGCTGGCCCATCCCGTACGAGAACCCCTTGGCCTTCTTCCGCGCCACGGCGGTGAGCCCGACGACGTCGAGCACCTCGTCCACCCGCCGCCTCGGGATCCCGTTGCTCTGCGCGAGACACAGCAGATGGTTGAACGCGGTGCGCCCGCCGTGCACGGCCTTCGCGTCCAGCAGGGCCCCGATGTACGTCAGCGGGTCCTTCAGCTGGGCGTAGTGCAGCCCGTCGATCCGGACGTCCCCGGCGGTGGGCCGGTCCAGTCCGAGGATCATCCGCATGGTCGTGGACTTGCCGGCGCCGTTCGGCCCGAGAAACCCGGTGACGATCCCGGGCCTGACCGTGAAGGTGAGGCCGTCGACCGCCAGCTTCTCGCCGTACCGCTTGGTCAGCCCCGCCAGCTCGATCATGCGGCCACGCTAAGACGGGTGTTGGGCGCCTGCCACTTGAGCGGTCGGAGGGAGTCCGTGCGCCCCTACCGGCGGGTTATGCTCCAGCTCCCCTGAGCAACGGGGGCGGTGCTGGGGAGCGCCGGAAAACAGAACACGGGCGGGGGCGGAAGTGGTTGAGGACAGCAGACCGCGCACGGGGCGGGGCGCGGTGTGGGCGGGGCTGGCGGTCGTCGCGGCCGGGGCCGCGGTCGGGCTCGCGGTGGAGTTCCATGTCCTGGGGTGGACGTCCATTCCCGGCGGCGAGTGCGGCGGCGACGACTGCCCGGAAGGCACCGTCCCCACTCTCCTTCTGGCGTTCCTGCTGACGTTCGTCGGGTTCGGCGTCCTGGCCCGCGCGATCCAGTCGTTCACCGAGCGGCGTCCCGGCAAGGCCGTGCCCGCCGTCCTCACCGTGGCGGGCGTGCTGCTCGCGCTCTGGCCCGGCCGGCAGGCGTACCTGTGGATGCGCGGCCCGGTTCTCGACGCCTCCTGGCAGGCCGCGCCGGACCGGCCGGCGACCGTGCGGGCGCAGGGCGTGTGGACCGTGGGCCGGGACGCCCCGACCGTCGTCCGGGTGCGCGACGACGCGCTCGTCTCCTACGACGCCCACGGCGGTGACCGCCGCTGGACGCTGCGCGCCCCGGTACGCGAGTCGGTGTGCGGGATGAGTGAGCGCGTCGTCGACGGCGTCGGGCTGGTCGCCTTCGCGCGCTACAACAAGCCCTGCGACACGGTGTGGGGTGTCGACACCCGCACCGGCCGCAAGCTGTGGGAGCGGCACATCAACGGCGTCGCTCAGTTCACCTCCGGCAGCGACAGCCTGCTCGCCGCCGACCGGGACGTGGCCGTCGCGCTGACCGACACGGGCGTCCGGGCGTACGGCCTGGCCGACGGCCGACCGCGCTGGAGCGCCGACCTGGACCGGAAGCACCGCGACGGCGAGGCGTGCGCGCCGAGCGTCGTCTCCGCCACCGGCGGCACCACCACGGTCGTGCTGACGTGCGCGACGGCGGACGGCGGCAGCGGACGGCTGGTGACCCTGGACAACACCACCGGCAAGCAGCGCGGCAGCCTGGCCCTGCCCATCGAGAGCCCCGCCGACATGGTCATGGTGCTCTGCGCCGACCCCTTCACCCTCCTGCTGAAGGAACGGGACAGGCGCGGTGTCGCGGCAGTCCTGGCCTACCCCGACCCCCACGGCGACCCGGTGCAGATCCCGCTCACCGGCGACGACGAGGACCTCAAGCCGCTGCCGGGCGCCTACGACACCTTCGAGGCGCGGCCGGCGCTCTGGGCGACCGTCAGCGGGGACACACTCGTCGTCGCCGCGGCCAAGCCGGGTGCCACCTCTGCCGACCGGGTCTCGGGCTACGCGCTGCGCGACGGCCGGCACCTGTGGCACGCCGACCTGGGTGAGGTCGCCGCGCTGGCTCCGGCGGGCCGCGGCCGGGTGGCGGTGCTCGGGAGCGGCCTGCTCGGGAACGGCAGGCTGTGGACGCTCGACACGGCCCACGGCCACCGCATCGGCGAGGACGACGGGACGACGGTGCGCACGGACCGGTACGCCACCGGCGCCCAACTGCTGCGAGCCGGCGACACCTGGGTCGTCGTCAACGGCGACGGCACGAGCCAACCGCCCCTGCTGGGACTGCGCTAGTGCATGCGGAAGGGGCGGTGGGACCGAGTCCCACCGCCCCTCACGGCGTCGTACGACTACCCGTGCCTACCGGGACTGCTGCGCCGGAACGCCCCGGGAGATCGGCTCGTCCTCGGCGGGGGAGCCGGCCGCGGCCACCGCGGCGCCGGTCAGCGTGGCGAGCATCTCGCGGACGTTCGTCAGCTGGGCGTTGATGCTGTCGCGGCGGTTGGTGAGGGCCGCGAGCTCGCGCTCGGATTCCGAGCGGATGCGGTCGGCCTTGGCGTTGGCGTCGGCCACGATGTCCTCGGCCTGGCGCTGGGCCGTCTCCACCGTCTGGCGGGCGCGGCGCTCGGCGTCCGTGCGCAGCTTCTCCGCCTCCAGGCGGAGCTGCTCGGCGCGGTGCTCGATCTCGGCGAGGCGCTTCTCGGCCTTCTGCTGGCGGGAGGCCAGGTCGCGCTCGGACTGCTCGCGGCGCTTGGCGAGGTTCGTCTCGAAGTCGGCGGCGGCCTGCGCGGCCTTGGCGCGGGTCTCCTCGAAGAGGGCGTCCGCCTCCTCGCGCTTGGACTGCGCGTCCTTCTGCGCCTCGGAACGCAGCTGGGCGGCGTCGCTCTTGGCCTTCTCGACGATCCGGACGCCCTCGTCCTCGGCCTTGGCCTTGCGCTCCGCAGCGAACGATTCTGCGTCGTTGCGCACCTGCTGGGCCGCCGACTCGGCCAGCTCGCGGTGCTGCTCGGCCGCGCGCCGGGCCTCCTCGCGCAGATCCTTGGCCTCCTCCTCGGCGAGGCGCAGGATCTTCTCGACACGCGCACCGAGACCGGCGTACGACGGCTCGGCGTCGGTCACCTGGGCCTGGGCGTTCTGCGTCTCGAGGTGGAGCTCCTCGATGCGCTTTTCCAGAGCGGTGATGCGGGCGAGAGCGCTGTCACGGTCGGAGACGAGCTTGGAGATTCGTTCGTCCACCTGAGCGCGGTCGTACCCACGCCGCACAAGCTCGAAGCCGTAGGGGGAAGTGTCGCTCATGGGGTTCCTGTCGAAAGAGACCGGTGAGGTGATAGGGGGAATCCTAGGGGCCGAAGCGGTGTGTCATCGAGCGGATACGTGTTTGATCTGGAGAATGACACCTCTTTTGGGTGGCTGACCGCGGGACGGCTTGCCAAAGACCAGGACAAAGCACCCAGAAGACACCGGAACCCGTGCCACCCGCTAGCCGTCCGACGGCTTGCCACCCGATCGAGGGGCGCCCACGGTGGCGCCCGCCTTGACTCCGCCGTCCTTGCCGGCCGACGGCGCCTCGAAGGACTCCAACGCCTCCAGCACGTCCTGGACACGGGAGATCTCGGCGTTGATGTCCTCGCGCCGGCGCACCAGGATTTCCAGTTCGCGCTTTCCCTCCTCGACCGAGCGCCGAGCCTCGCGGATCGCCTCGGCCTTCAGCTCCTCGGCCTCCCTGATCAAGGACGCCTTCTTCTGCTCGGCCTCCTTGAGCAGGCCCTCCGCCTTCTTGACGGCGGCGATCCGGACCTTGCCCGCTTCGGAGTTGGCCTCCGACACCAGCTCCTTGGCCTTCGCCTGCGCCTTGGCCAGCTGCTCCTCGGCCGCCTTGATCAGCGCGTCGCAGCGGTCGCCGGTGGACTTCATCGTCTCGGCGGCCTCGCGGCGGGCCCGCTCGTGCAGGTCCTCGATCTCGGTCGTGATGCGGTCGCGCAGCTCCTCCGCGCGCTCCCTTATGGCGGTCGCGTCCCGGCGGGCGCCGACCAGCAGCTCGTCCGCGTCGGTACGGGACTTCTCGACCAGCGAGTTGCCCTCGACGGTCGCCTCGGCGACGAGCCGCTCGGCCTCGCTGCGGGCCGCACCCACCATCGTGTCGGCCTGCGACTCCGCGTCCGCGGTGGCTTTGAGCGCCTGCTGCTGGGCCTCGGTGAGCAGCTTGTCCGCCTCGGCCGTGGTCTCCGTGATGAGCGTGTCGACCTGCTCGGCCGCCTCCGAGCGCCGCTTGTTGGCGTCCTTGCGGGCCTCGTCGAGGGTCCGCTCGGACTCCTCGCGCGCCGAGTTGACGAGCCGCTCGGCCTCCGCCTCCGCGTCCGCCCGCAGCCGCTGGGCCTCGATGCGCAGCCGCTCCGCGTGCTGCTGGGCCGAGCCGACCGTCTCGGCGGCCTCGGCGCGCAGCCGCTCCGCGTCGTCGGTGGCGTCCGCCATGAGCTGCTCGGCGCCCGCGACGGCCTCGGCACGGACCCGGTCCGCCTCGGCCACCGTCTCGTTCTGCAGCCGCTCCGCCTCGCTGCGCGCCTCGGTGATGAGCGTGTCCGCCTGCGTCGCCGCGTCCGAGCGGATGCGGTTGGCGTCCTCGCGGGCGTCCGCCCGGGTGCGCGCCGCGGCCTGGTCGGCCTCGGCGAGCGCGTCCGACGCCTCCGTGCGCACCCGCTGTGCGTGCGCGGCCGAGTCCGAGCGCAGCCGCTCGGACTCCGCGAGCGCCTCGGCGACCGTACGCTCGGCGAGCGCCTTGGCGGCCTCCGCCTCCTCGTTCGCCTCGCGCCGGACCCGCGACGCGTCCTCGCTCGCCCGCTCCCGCTCGGCGTAGGCGTCGGCGCGGACCCGGTCCGCCTCCTCCTCGGCCTCCCGGCGGGTACGGTCCGCCGCGTGCTCGGCGGCCGAGCGCAGCCCGGTGATCTCCTCCTGCGCCTGCTCGTGCAGCCCGACGACGGAGTCCCGCACCTGCTGCGCGTGCTGCTCGGCGGCGGACACCATCTCGGTGGCGCGCCGGTCGGCCTCCTCGACCAGCCGGGTCGCCTCGGTCTGCGCGTCCTCCACGCGCCTGCGCGCCGAGGCCAGCAGCTCCTCGCTCTGCTCGCGGGCCCGCTCGCGCTCCTGGTCGGCCTCGGAGCGCGCGGCGCCGAGCAGTTCCTCGGCCTCGCGGCGGCGCCGGGCGGCCTCCTCCTGCGCGGCGGCCAGCGTCTCGGACGCCTCCGTGCCGAGCCGCTCGGCGGCGGCCTGCGCCTCCGCACGGACCCGGTCGGCGGTGTCCTGGGCCTCCGCCTTGAGCCGCTCGGCCTCGGCGGCGGCCTCCGAACGCAGGCGTACGGCGATGGCCTCGCCCTCGGCGCGCGAGGCGGACGCGTCGGACGCGGCCTCCGTGCGCAGCCGTTCGGCCTCGGCCTCGGCCTGCTGCTGGAGCGTACGGATCCGCTCGGCGGCCTCGGCGCGCAGCCGCTCGGTCTCCTCGGCGGCCTCCCGGCGGATCCGGGCAGCCTCCTCGCGGGCGTCGGTGAGCGCCTGCTCGGCCGCGACCAGCCGCTCCTGGGTCTCCGTCTGCAGCCGGGTCAGTTCCTCGGCGGCCTCGGCGCGACGGGCCTCGGCCGCGCGCTCGGTCTCCTCACGCAGCTCACGCGCGGCCTGCTCGGCGTCCGACCTGACCGCCTCGGCCTGTTCACCGGCCTCCTCGCGGAGCCGCTCGGCCTCCTTGCGGGTGCGGTCCAGGGTCTCCTCGGCCTGCCGGCGCAGCGCGGTGGCCCGCTCGATGGCCTCGGTGCGGACCTTCTCGCTGTCCGTGGTGGCCTTCTGCCGCAGCTCGTCGGCGTCCGCCTTGGCCTTGGCCAGCAGCTCCTCGGCGGACTTGGCCGCCTCCTCGATCTGCACCACGGCCTCGCGGCGGGCCTCGGCGCGGATGGACTCGCCCTCGGCGACCGCGTCGGCGCGCAGCTGCTCGGCCTCGCCGCGCAGCCGGCGGGCCTCCTCCTGCAGCTCGACCGTCTTGGCGCGGTACTCCTTGGTGTCGTCCTTCGCCGCGCCCTTGAGCTGCTCGACGATGTCGTGCGCCTCGGCGCGCAGCCGGTCCGCCTCGGCCTCGGCCTCCGTGCGGATCCGCTCGGCCTCCTCGGCTGCGGCCTTGGTGGTTTTCTTGGCTTCGTCCGAGGCCTTGTTGAGGACGTCCTCGGCGGTCTTGGCGGCCTTGGACAGCTGGGTCGCGCTCTCCTCGGCGGTGATCGTGCGGGCCTTCTCGGAGGCCTCCGCGACGATCTTCTCGGCCTCGGCACGGGCGTCCGCGACCAGCTGCTCGGCGTCCGCCTTGGTGGTCTCGGCCTCCTTGGTGGCCTCGCTGACCAGCCGGGCGACCTGCTCCTTGGCCGTACGCGTACGGGTCTCGTTCGCGGCCTCGGCGCTCGACAGCGTCTTGGCGGCGGCCTGCTCGGCCTCCGTGACCAGCTTCTCGGCCTCGGCCTGCGCCTTGCGCAGCGCCTCCTCGGCCTGCGCCATGCGCTCCTCGGCGGCCCGGCTCAGCTCGGTGGCCTGCCGGCGGGCGGCGTCCGACTCGCTGGCGGTGGAGCTGCGCAGCTGCTCGGCGTGGTCGGTGGCCTCCTGCGCCTGCGTGGAGGCGGCGTTCAGCAGCCGCTCGGCGTCCGTGCGCGCGCGGCGCAGGATCTGCTCGGCCTCGGCACGTGCCGCCTCGGCGTCGTTCTGCAGCCGCTGCCGGGCCTCGCCCGTCAGTCGTTCGGCCTCGGCCCGGGCGGCGGCCATGGCCTGGTCGGCCTCGGCGCGGGACTCGTCGAGGAGCCGGCGGGCCTGCGACTCGCTGCGGGCGCGCAGCTGCTCGGCCCACGCCACGTTCTCGTTGACGTGCGACTCGACGGTCTGCCGGCGCTCGGCCAGTTCCTGGTCCAGCTGCTGGCGGCGGGTGACCGCCTCCTGGTGCAGCTCGGCCTGGAGCCGGGCGGCCTGCTCGGCGTGCTCCTGCAGGATGCGCTGGGTCTGCGCCCGGACCTGGCTCAGCTCCCGCTCGGCGTCCTGGCGCAGCTGGTCGGCCTGGATCTGGGCATTACGGAGCAACTGCTCGGCCTGATAACCGATGTCACCGCCGTCATAGGCGGGCCGGGTCATCAGGGTGCGTCGCGCCTCGTGCAGCTTGGCGCGCAGCACCTCGACCTGGTAGCCGAGGTCCTCGGCGTGCTGGATCGCCTTTTCCCGCTCGGTCTTCAGCCGCTTCATCTCGGCCTCGAACCGAGAGAGGTGGTCGACGTCAGCCGCCGGCTCTCGCTCCTGGCTCTCGTAGCCCCGCACTGCGCGGTCCCATCCGTCCCCTGGTCAGCTTCTCCAACGAGCTCCGTCCATCCGCCGAACGGGGCCCCCGGGGAATGGTGTCAGATCAACGGCGGAGCACGGGCTGCTGCCCCGACGCTCGTCCCCCGAAACCCGGACCCCGGCATGCGGCCGACCCCCGCCTACAGGGACGACCGCCCCCAACCCTACCGGCCCTTATGTACGGGGGTCAGTGCTCGGGCGACTCAACAGGGGCCGAAGTGACCAGTTCTGTCAGGACTCCGTGGCAATCCTTGGGGTGCAGGAAGGTGATCCGCGACCCCATGGAGCCGCGACGTGGCTCGTCGTACAGAACGCGTACGCCCTTGCCGCGGATCTCCTCGGAGTCCCCGTCCACATCCGCCGTACCGAAGGCGATGTGGTGGACGCCCTCCCCGTTCTTCGCCAGCCACTTGCCGACCGCGGAGTCCTCGCGGGTCGGCTCCAGCAGCTGGAGGTAGGAGGCGCCGCCGTCGGACGTCTCGTTGATCTTGAGCATGGCCTCTCGCACGCCCTGCTCCTCGTTGACCTCGGTGTGGAACACCTCGAAGCCGTAGGTGGCCTTGTAGAACTCGACGGTCGCGTCGAGGTCGTGACAGGCGATCCCGATGTGGTCGATTCGCGTCAGCATGGATTCAGTGCAGCGCTACGGAGGTGGTTACGCAACGTGCGCGCGATCACACCGACGGCCCGGTGACGGCACGGAGTGCCACTCAGTACATTCGAAGTAAACCCTCGTTCACTCCTCGGCTCTTTTGCAGCTGGAAGGGGATCGCAGCTCATGTCTTCTGGAACGACCAGTTCGGTGATCGTCGCGGGCGCGCGCACGCCCATGGGGCGGCTGCTGGGCTCGCTGAAGTCCTTCTCCGGAGCCGACCTCGGCGGCTTCGCGATCAAGGCTGCCCTCGACCGTGCGGGAATCGGCGGCGACCAGGTGCAGTACGTGATCATGGGTCAGGTGCTCCAGGCCGGCGCGGGCCAGATCCCGGCCCGCCAGGCCGCGGTCAAGGCCGGCATCCCGATGAGCGTCCCGGCGCTCACCGTCAACAAGGTGTGTCTGTCCGGCCTGGACGCGATCGCCCTCGCCGACCAGCTGATCCGCGCCGGCGAGTTCGACATCGTGGTCGCCGGCGGCCAGGAGTCCATGACCAACGCCCCCCACCTGCTGCCGAAGTCCCGCGAGGGCTTCAAGTACGGGGCGATCGAGATGCTCGACTGCATGGCGTACGACGGTCTGACCGACTCCTTCGAGGGCATCGCCATGGGCGAGTCCACCGAGAAGCACAACACGCGCCTGGGCATCCAGCGTCCCGAGCAGGACGAGATCGCCGCCCTGTCCCACCAGCGGGCCGCCGCCGCGCAGAAGAACGGTGTCTTCGAGGCCGAGATCACCCCGGTCGAGATCCCGCAGCGCAAGGGTGAGCCGGTCGTCTTCAGCAAGGACGAGGGCATCCGCGGCGACACGACCGTGGAGTCCCTGGGCAAGCTGCGCCCGGCCTTCGCCAAGGACGGCACGATCACCGCCGGTACCTCCTCGCAGATCTCGGACGGTGCGGCGGCCGTGGTCGTGATGAGCAAGGCCAAGGCCGAGGAGCTGGGCCTGGAGTGGCTCGCCGAGATCGGTGCCCACGGCAACGTGGCCGGGCCGGACAACTCGCTGCAGTCCCAGCCCTCCAACGCCATCCAGCACGCCCTGAAGAAGGAGGGCCTGGAGGTCTCCGACCTGGACCTCATCGAGATCAACGAGGCCTTCGCCGCGGTCGCCGTGCAGTCAATGAAGGACCTCGGCGTATCCACGGAAAAGGTGAACGTCAACGGTGGCGCGATCGCGCTGGGTCACCCGATCGGTATGTCCGGTGCCCGGCTCGTGCTGCACTTGGCGCTGGAGCTCAAGCGGCGCGGCGGCGGCGTCGGCGCGGCCGCGCTGTGCGGTGGCGGCGGCCAGGGTGACGCCCTGATCGTGCGGGTACCGAAGGCCTGAGTTTCAGTTACGTCTGTGAAGTGAACGGAGCTGTTTGATGCAGGACGTCTCCTCTCTGGTGGCCCAGGCCAGGGAAGGCCGGCCGCGGGCCGTGGCCCGGCTCATCTCCCTGGTGGAGGGGGCGTCCCCGCAGCTCAGGGAGGTCATGGCGGCGCTGGCCCCGCTGACCGGCAACGCCTACGTGGTCGGTCTGACGGGCTCGCCCGGTGTCGGCAAGTCGACCTCCACCTCCGCCCTCGTCACGGCGTACCGCAAACAGGGCAGGCGGGTCGGCGTCCTGGCCGTCGACCCGTCCTCCCCGTTCTCCGGCGGCGCCCTGCTCGGCGACCGGGTGCGCATGTCGGACCACGCCTCCGACCCCGGCGTCTACATCCGCTCCATGGCCACGCGCGGCCACCTCGGCGGCCTCGCCTGGGCCGCCCCCCAGGCGATCCGCGTCCTGGACGCGGCGGGCTGCGACGTGATCCTGGTCGAGACGGTCGGCGTCGGCCAGTCCGAGGTGGAGATCGCCTCCCAGGCCGACACCTCCGTCGTCCTGCTGGCCCCCGGCATGGGCGACGGCATCCAGGCGGCCAAGGCCGGCATCCTCGAGATCGGCGACGTCTACGTCGTCAACAAGGCGGACCGGGACGGCGCCGACGCCACCGCCCGCGAGCTGAACCACATGCTGGGCCTGGGTGAGGCCCGCGGTCCCGGCGACTGGCGCCCGCCCATCGTCAAGACGGTCGCGGCCCGCGCCGAGGGCGTCGACGAGGTGGTCGAGGCCCTGGAGAAGCACCGCGCCTGGATGGAGGAGCACGGCGTCCTCGACGAGCGCCGCAGGGCCCGCGCGGCCCGCGAGGTGGAGACCATCGCGGTCACGGCCCTGCGCGAACGCATCGGCGACCTCCACGGTGACCGCCGCCTGAGCGCCCTCGCGGAACGCATCGTGGCAGGCGAACTGGACCCGTACCGCGCGGCGGACGAACTGGTGACGGGGCTCACCGAGGGCTGAAGCTCCTCAACTCGGCCGAGTTGCTGCCGGGGACCGACCCTCAGCGGCATCGAACTGCTGGTGCCGGCCTTCGCCGCCGAACGGTCGTACGACACCGCCCTGGTCCCCTGGGTGCTGGGTGCGCTCTCGGCGGGCAGCGCGGTGGCGTACGCCCGCCCGGGTACGGCTGTGCCGCTTCGCGGTGGGTCTCGGTCTGACGATCGCTGAGGCGGGCTTGGCAGCGAACCTGTGGGCCCTGACGGCGGCGATGGCCTGCGCGGGCGCCCTCATCGCCCGGCCCAGCTGCTGCTGCCCGAGGTTCTCGGAGAGCCTCAGGGGCGCCCCCGCTGCCCCCTCAGATGCTCGGCGATCGGTTTCAAGCCCTTGTCCAGCTCTATCAGGGCCTCCGGCGACAGCAGATCGATGAAGTGCTTCCGCACCGACGCCACGTGATGCGGCGCGACCTTCCTCATCGTCTCCATGCCGTGTTCCGTCAGCACGGCGTACAACCCCCGCCGGTCGGACTCGCAGTTCTCGCGCCGCACCAGGTTCGCGTTCTCCATCCGCGTGATCTGGTGCGAGAGCCGGCTCTTGGACTGCAGCGTCGCGGAGGCCAGATCGCTCATCCGCATCCGCACGTCTTCCGACTCGGACAGGTTCACGAGGATCTCGTAGTCGTTCATAGTCAGGCCGAACGGCTGCAGATCCTTTTCGAGCTGGTACGTCAACAGCCTGTTGACCTCCAGGTGGGTGCGCCAGGCGCACTGCTCCGCATCGGTCAGCCAGCGCGTGGCCGTCTCGGTCTCCATGAATGAAGTCTACCTAAGAAGTTGAATGACGAACTACTTCGGGTGGTGTGACTGTGCGCACGCGTTCGACGTCACACTCCGCAGACTACCGCTCACAGCCCGAAGCGACGCTGGAGGTCCCCCAGCTGTCCGGGAAGGCGCGGTACGCCCGACGATTGCGGACCGTGTCCGGACGGTGCCACTCCGCCACCGCCGGGCACCCCCGGTTCGGGCGGAACCGCCCCCGTCGCCGGTTCGGCCATCAGGGTCTCGCTCGACTGCAGCAGGACCGTCCCGGCTCCCACGAACTCGAACTGGTGCTCCTCGCCGGAAGCTCCGCCCAGGCCCGTCATCGCACGTAGACCGCCCATCACGCCCGTCAGGTACCCGTGGTCGTAGTGATGACACGGTGACGGGCAGTCGGCCCACCCGACCAGCGCCTGGGGGTCCACCCGGATCGGAGGTTCCAGGAACACCACCGGACCGTTAGATGCGGCCACAAACTTTCCGGTTCCGATAAGGGTCAGAAAACCTGGCACGATCGACTGTTTGAGCGCGAGACTTGGCTGAAAAGCGAGCAAGTTGCCCGCGCGAATGGTCAAGTTCCCGTCGTCCAGGTCGTAGGAGTTGACGTCGAAGGCCCGGTCGGCCAGCAGCATCTTGCCCGAGCCCTGCGCCACGACCCAGTCGCTCGCGTGCAGTGGCGAATGGAAAGACGTACGGACAAGTCGGTCGAGTCGGCCGTGCCCGATGCCGTTGAACTCGATCGCCCCGTAGTAGGCGATCATCTTTCCCTTCTGCAGGAACCACTGCCCGCTCTTGAGCTCGACGCAGAAGGTGTACTTGTTCACGTTGTCGTCGACGGGCAGCGTCATCGGGTCGTACACCACCGGGCCGCCGGGGGGTCCGTACGCGCTCACAGCTTCTCCTCCGAGGCCTGGACGTACACCGTGCCGCTGCCGCTCAGCTCCAGCTGGAACGCCTCACCGGAGCCGCGGCCCACCATGTCGCGCCAGCCGAGCGCGGTGGACAGCTTGTTGCGCACGTCGCCGTGGTGGGCGACGTAGGCCTGCGGGTCCACATGGACCGGGCGCTGGGGTGTGATCGGGATCTCGAAGACGCCGCCGTGCGCCATCACGGCCACCGACCCCTGCCCCTGGAGGGTGGTGGTGAACAGGCCCTGCCCGGTGACCTGGCCCCGGACCAGGCCCATGACCCCGCCCTGCGCGCCCATGAACATCGTGCCCTGCTGCAAGGTGCCCTCGAAGGCGAGCAGCCGGTCGGCCTCGACGTACAGGGTGTCGCCGGAGAGGTTGATGACGTGCACGTGGTGGCCGCCGTGCCCGAAGAAGACGGTGCCGCTGCCCTCGACGGTCATCAGCGGGGTCGCCTCGCCGGCCACCCGCCGCCCGAGCATGGACACCAGCCCGCCCTGGCCGCCCTGGAGGTTGGGCGTGAAGGACACGTCCCCCTGGTAGGCGAGCATCGCGCCGCGCTGGCTGAACAGCCGACGGCCGGGCAGCACGGTCGCCTCGACCATCTTGGAGTTGATCTCCCGGAAGCTCATCTCACAGGTCCCCCGCGATCGTGTTCCGCTCGCTCGGCTGCACATAGACCAGCCCGTCGCCCTCGAAGCGGATCTGGAAGGCCTCGCCGCCGCCCTCCCCGAAGAGCGTGCGGAACGTCACACCGGACTGGAAGGACTGCCGTACGTTCCCCTGGTGGGCGATGTAGGCGCCCGGGTCGACGATCAGCGGGTACTGCGGGCTGACCCGGAGCACCACGGCCGGGCCGTCGGAGATGATCGCCGCCTGGCCGTGTCCCTCGACGGTCGTCGTGAACAGCCCGTTGCCCTGCGAGGCGCCGCGCAGTCCGGTGAACGTCGTGCCCGTCCGCAGCCCGGCGTCGGTCGCGAGCAGGTTGCTCGACTCGACGTGGAGCTTGTCCCCCTGGAGACCGACCAGGTTGATCTCCGAGGCCCGGTCCGCGAACCAGCACGTCCCCTGTCCTCTCACCTCCATCACCGTCATCTGCTCGCCGGTGAGCCGCCGGGTCACCATCCCGCGCAGCCCCTCGCCACCACCACTCAGCTTCTTGAAGGCCATCTGCCCGTCGTACGCGACCATCGAGCCGTTCTTCGCCTTCACGGCGTCCCCGGTCATGTCGACGGCGAGCACCTTGCTCCCTTGGAGCCGGAACGTCGCCACGCTGCGAAAGTAGCGGCGCCGCGGGTGGGCGGAACAGGGCCCGTGGGTGGAGAACGACCCTGAGCGCACCCCTAGGGGCACCGTTTGCCACAATGGGCGAACCCTTGTGCTTCCGTTCACAAAGCGGATCGCCAAGTCGATCGGCAAGCCGATCAGCAAACCGATCGCCAAGTGACCGCGCCCTCAGCGACACTCCCACCGAAGGTGACCCGTGGACCTCAAGACAGCATCCGCCATCCGCCGCCTCCGTCTGATCTCCGTGCCGGAGGGCATCTCCTGGATCATTCTCGCGACCTGCACGATCATCAAGTACACGGTCGCCTCGGGCTTCGACGTCGCACCGGTGCTGGGCCCGATCCACGGCGTGCTGTTCATCCTCTACGTGCTCTTCTGGGCGGACGCCTGGAACCGCACCAAGTGGGCCAAGGGCAAGGCCGCCCTCTACTTCGCGTACTCGATCATCCCGGGCGGCGGCTTCATCATCGAGCGCGCGCTGCGCCGTGAGGCCGAGGACGCCGTCATCGCGGCCCGCGCCCGCAAGGAAGGGGTCGTGAACGCATGATCGTCGCCTTCTCCGTGACACCGCTGGGTGTCGGCGAGGACGTGGGGGAGCACGTCGCCGACGCCGTCCGTGTCGTCCGCGAGTCGGGCCTGCCCAACCGCACCGACGCGATGTTCACCTCCGTCGAGGGGGAGTGGGACGAGGTCATGGACGTGATCAAGCGGGCCGTGGCCGCCGTCGAGGAGCGGGCGCCCCGCGTGTCGCTCGTCCTCAAGGCCGACATCCGGCCCGGCGTGACCGACGGGCTCACCTCCAAGGTCGAGACCGTCGAGCGGCACCTGGCCGGGTGAGCACCGGCCGACTCGCACACAAAACCCCGGCCCTCAAGGGCCGGGGTTTTGTCAACCGCTTTCTTTGAGCGGTCGCTCAAAGGGGGGTACTTTCCCAGCCAGACAGTTTGAGCAGTCGCTCAAGTGCCACTCTGACGTGGGGGAACACCATGGGTCTCTACATAGAGACGCATATCCACACCGACCTGGACGATCTCTGGGCGCGCACGCAGGACCCCGCCCAGCACCTGCGCTGGGACCTGCGGGTCAGCGAGATCGACTACCTCCCCCGCGCGGAGGGCGAACCGCAGCGCTTCCGGTACGTCGCACGCGTGCTGCCGTTCCTCACGGTGTCCGGCTCCGGCGTCGCCGCGGGCGAGAAGGAGTGCCCCGACGGCACCCGCACCGCCGCCCTGCGCTTCGCCTCCCCGCACCCCCTCTCCCTGCCCGCCGAGGGCAGCGGCTACTGGCGCTACGTGCCCGACGCGCAAGGCGTCCGCTTCCTCACCGGCTACGACTACCGCCCCCGCTGGGGCGCCTTCGGCGCGCTCGCCGACCGGCTGGTGTTCCGGCCGCTGATGGGCTGGGCCACCGCCTGGTCCTTCGACCGGCTGCGGCTGTGGCTGGAGCGGGGCATCACCCCCGAGCGGGCCCTGGTCAACTGGCTGACCGAGCTGGCCGTGCGCGCGCTGGTGCTCACGGCGTGCCTGGCCGGTCTGGGGCTGGAGTCCGGGATCCGCGTCTTCGGCCCGTTCGCGGCCACCGCGGCCTTCCTGTGCCCGCTGCTGCTGATGGTCGCGCTCTCGCTCGCCCTCCTCAAGGCGCCGCTCGCCTGCACCCCGGCCGCCCGCCGCTGCCTGCGCGCCCCGGTCACCCAGGCATGCACCCCCCGCCTCCTGCGCACGCTGGCCCTGGAGAAGCACGGGTGATCCCGGCGCGCCGCCCCTCGACGGGCCTGGCGAGCGGGGAGATCCGCACCGGCCGGGACGTCTCCTTCATGATCGGGAACGTGCCGTACACCGACCCCCTCGGCCGTGAGACGGTGACCTTCGTGCGCATCTTCGACCTGCCCGGCCGCTCCAGCGGCTTCGACGCCCGGACCGTGCTCGGCCCCAGGGGCGCCCGCAGCCTCGACGTGCGGGCGGAGGCGCGTGCGTGAGCCCGGAGACGGTGAAGGCCCAGGAGACCAAGACCCGCCTCCTGGAGGGCGCACTGCGCACGCTCACCGAGCAGGGCATCGCCAAGACGTCGGCCCGTACGGTGGCCTCGGCTGCCGGGGTCAACCAGGCGCTGGTCTTCTATCACTTCGGCTCGGTCGACGAGCTGCTCGCCGCCGCCTGCCGCTACGGCGCCGAGAAGTCCGTGGCACGGCATCGCGGGCGGCTCGCCTCGGTCACCTGCTTCTCCGAGCTGCTCGCCGTCGGCCGGGAGATACACGAGCAGGAACGGGCCGGCGGGCACGTCACCCTCCTCGGCCAGCTCCTGGCCGGCGCCCAGACCCACGCCGCACTCGGCCCGGCCACGGCCGCAGGCCTCGACCTGTGGATCGCCGAGATCGAGCAGGTGCTGCGCAGGGTGCTCGCCTCGACCCCCTTAGCCGGGTTCGCCGACCCGACGGGCCTGGCCCGCGCCGTCGCCGCCTCCTTCGTCGGCATGGAGCTGTACGAGGGCGTGGACGAGGCCGGCGCACACGCGGCCCTGGAAGCCCTCGAACAGCTGGGCGCGCTGGTCGCGGCCCTGGAGGAGCTGGGCCCGGTCGCCCAGCGCGCGATCCGCCACCACCTGCGCCGCACCGGCCGCCGCTGACACTGGAGACCAGACACCCATTCCGTCGCTTTCCATAACTAAACGTGACGAGTCATCGCCAGATCGTCGTGACGGACCTCACCGAAGTGGCCGCCGAACGACCGAAGACCGAGACGGGGCTGACCGGCATATGACCGGCCGGTAGGGTCTGATGACGTGCCGAAGCCTCTCAGCCTCCCCTTCGACCCCATCGCCCGTGCCGACGAGCTCTGGAAGCAGCGCTGGGGAAACGTGCCCTCGATGGCCGCGATCACCTCGATCATGCGGGCCCAGCAGATCCTGCTGGCCGAGGTCGACGCGGTGGTCAAGCCGTACGGACTGACCTTCGCGCGCTACGAGGCGCTGGTGCTGCTCACCTTCTCCAAGGCCGGTGAGCTGCCGATGTCCAAGATCGGCGAGCGGCTGATGGTGCACCCCACGTCCGTGACGAACACCGTGGACCGGCTGGTGAAGTCCGGCCTGGTGGCCAAGCGCCCCAACCCCAACGACGGCCGCGGCACGCTGGCCGTCATCACCGACAAGGGCCGTGAGGTGGTCGACGCGGCCACCCGCGACCTGATGGCGATGGACTTCGGCCTCGGGGCGTACGACGCCGAGGAGTGCGCGGAGATCTTCGCGATGCTGCGCCCGCTGCGGATCTCGGCACACGACTTCGACGAGGAGTGACCCGGGGCAAGATCTCCCGGAACGGACGGTTACGCTCGACCGCATGAAGAAGAGCGTGCTGACCCGCTACCGCGTCCTGGCCTACCTCACCGGCGTGCTGCTGGTCCTGCTGTGCCTGAGCATGATCGCCAAGTACGGGATGGACGTCGACGGTGCCGCCGACTTCACCCGGGTCGTCGCCATCGCGCACGGCTGGCTGTACGTCGTCTACCTGGTCTTCGCCTTCGACCTGGGCTCCAAGGCGAAGTGGCCGGTCGGCAAGCAGCTGTGGGTGCTGCTGGCGGGGACGATCCCGACGGCCGCCTTCTTCGTCGAGCGGAAGATCAGCCGCGAGCTGGAGGGCAAGGTCGCCGAGCCGGCCCCGGCCGTCGCCAAGGCGTAGGTTTCACCGCCGTACGACCCCCGTACGGCGGGCCATCACATCAGCCGCTTGCGCGGCGGGCATCGACATTTACTAGGACGTCCAAGTAAATTCGATGGTATGGACGCTCACGCCATCGAGGAAGGCCGCCGACGCTGGCAGGCCCGATACGACGCCGCGCGCAAGCGCGACGCAGACTTCACCACGCTCTCCGGCGATCCCGTGGAGCCGGTGTACGGACCCCGACCGGGGGACACGTACGAGGGATTCGAGCGGATCGGCTGGCCCGGGGAGTACCCCTACACGCGCGGGCTCCATCCGACCGGCTACCGAGGACGCACCTGGACGATCCGCCAGTTCGCCGGCTTCGGCAACGCCGAGCAGACCAACGAGCGCTACAAGATGATCCTCGCCGCCGGCGGCGGGGGTCTGTCCGTGGCCTTCGACATGCCGACCCTGATGGGCCGCGACTCCGACGACCCGCGCTCGCTGGGCGAGGTCGGGCACTGCGGGGTGGCGATCGACTCGGCCGCCGACATGGAGGTCCTGTTCAAGGACATCCCGCTCGGCGACGTCACGACGTCGATGACCATCAGCGGGCCCGCCGTACCCGTCTTCTGCATGTACCTGGTCGCCGCCGAACGCCAGGGTGTGGATCCGGGGGTGCTCAACGGGACCCTCCAGACCGACATCTTCAAGGAGTACATCGCGCAGAAGGAGTGGCTCTTCCAGCCGGAGCCCCATCTGCGCCTCATCGGCGACCTCATGGAGTACTGCGCCGCCGGCATCCCCGCCTACAAGCCGCTCTCCGTCTCCGGCTACCACATCCGCGAGGCCGGGGCCACGGCCGCACAGGAGCTGGCGTACACGCTCGCGGACGGGTTCGGGTACGTGGAGCTGGGGCTCTCGCGCGGGCTCGACGTGGACGTGTTCGCGCCGGGGCTGTCCTTCTTCTTCGACGCCCACGTCGACTTCTTCGAGGAGATCGCCAAGTTCCGTGCGGCCCGGCGCATCTGGGCCCGCTGGATGCGGGACGTGTACGGGGCGAAGAGCGAGAAGGCACAGTGGTTGCGGTTCCACACGCAGACCGCCGGTGTCTCGCTGACCGCGCAGCAGCCGTACAACAACGTGGTGCGTACGGCCGTGGAGGCGCTGGCCGCCGTGCTCGGCGGGACCAACTCGCTGCACACCAACGCCCTGGACGAGACCCTCGCGCTGCCGAGCGAGCAGGCCGCGGAGATCGCGCTGCGCACGCAGCAGGTGCTGATGGAGGAGACCGGGGTCGCGGGCGTGGCGGATCCGCTGGGTGGTTCGTGGTACGTCGAGCAGCTGACGGACCGGATCGAGGCGGACGCGGAGAAGATCTTCGAGCAGATCAGGGAGCGGGGGCTGAGGGCTCACCCGGACGGGCGGCACCCGATCGGGCCGATCACGTCCGGGATCCTGCGCGGGATCGAGGACGGCTGGTTCACCGGGGAGATCGCGGAGTCCGCGTTCCGGTACCAGCAGGCGCTGGAGAAGGGTGAGAAGAGGGTCGTCGGCGTCAACGTCCACACCGGGTCGGTGACCGGGGACCTGGAGATCCTGCGGGTCAGCCATGAGGTGGAGCGGGAGCAGGTCCGGGTGCTGGGTGCGCGCAAGGGCGCGCGGGACGAGGCGGCGGTCCGGGGGGCGCTGGACGGGATGCTGGCCGCGGCCCGCTCCGGGGCGAACATGATCGAGCCGATGCTGGACGCGGTACGGGCCGAGGCGACCCTCGGTGAGATCTGCGGGGTGCTGCGGGAGGAGTGGGGGGTGTACACGGAGCCTGCGGGCTTCTAGGTGCCGTTGCCTCGTGCGGGCGTACCAGGGGGCTCCGCCCCCTGGACCCCCGGCCTGTGCCGGCCGGCCTACTGCTGAGACGCCAGGCCCGTCAGCAGTACCCGGGTGAAGCTTCGGACCCACTCCTCGTCCGCCGGCTTGCCGCTCACCAGGGTGCGGTGGACCACCGCACCCGCGACCATGTCGAAGATGAGGTCCCCCGTTCGGGCGGATTCCACGGGGTCCGGCTCCGGGGGCAGTTCGCCGCGGCACTGGGCGCGGGCGCGGCCCTCCAGGACCAGGCGCATCTGGCGGTCCACGATGGAGGCGCGGATACGTTCCCGCAGGGCGTCGTCCCGGGTCGACTCCGCGACCACCGCCATCAGGCCGCTGCGGGCCTCCGGGCGGTCCAGGATCGCCGCGAACTGCAGGACCACGCCCTCGATGTCGGCGGCCAGGCTGCCGCGGTCGGGCAGCTCCAGTTCGTCGAAGAGTTCGGCGACCGCGTCGACCACCAGTTCGTGCTTGCCGGCCCAGCGTCGGTACAGCGTCGTCTTTGCAACCCCGGCCCGCGTCGCCACGTCTCCGAGGGTGAGCTTGGACCAGCCGAGTTCCACCAGCGCCGCACGCGTGGCCGCCAGGATCGCGGCGTCAGCGGCGGCGCTGCGCGGGCGTCCGGTACGGCTGGCGGGGGTGCGGCTCTGCATCCCACGACCATAACCGGCCGTTTCTGTGATGCCGTGAGGGAGATCACCGGGGCGTGGTGTCGCGGCGACCCCCTCTGCCATTACGCTACGACTCGTAGCGAAAGCTCGTGAGGGACGTACACGGGCGACGGTCACCGGCGTGGGGTGGGGACCCCGACGCCAACCGCAACGCTTTTTCATTCATACGCGGGAACGGGGGAGGATAGACGCATGCAGCCACGGAACATGTCCATGAGCGGCGTCGTCGACCTCGCCGCGGTGAAGGCGGCCCAGGAGGCCAAGAGCAAGGCCGAGCAGGCGCGCGCCGAAGCCGCCCGGCAGGGCGGGGCGGGGGCCGTCTCTCCGGCCGATCTCGTCATCGATGTCGACGAAGCCGGTTTTGAGCGCGATGTCCTGCAGCGCTCCGCCGAAGTCCCCGTCGTCATCGATTTCTGGGCCGAGTGGTGTCAGCCCTGCAAGCAGCTGAGCCCGGTCCTGGAGCGACTGGCCGTCGAGTACAACGGGCGCTTCCTGCTCGCCAAGATCGACGTCGACGCCAACCAGATGTTGATGCAGCAGTTCGGGGTCCAGGGGATCCCCGCCGTGTTCGCGGTCGTCGCCGGGCAGGCGCTGCCGCTCTTCCAGGGGGCCGCCGGGGAGCAGCAGATCCGGCAGACCCTGGACCAGCTGGTGCAGGTCGCCGAGCAGCGTTTCGGGCTGACCGGCCTGACCGTCGACCCGGACGCGCAGCCGGGTGCCGCCGCCGAGCGCGAGGTGCCGGCCGGCCCGTACGACTCCCTGCTGGAGGCCGCCGTACAGGCGCTGGACGCGGGCGACCTGGGTGGGGCCATCCAGGCGTACAAGAACGTACTGGCCGACGACCCGGCCAACACGGAGGCCAACCTCGGTCTCGCGCAGGCCGAGCTGCTCCAGCGGGTGCAGGGCATGGACCCGCAGCAGGTGCGCAAGGAGGCCGCCGAGAAGCCGGGCGACGTGGGCGCGCAGATCGCGGCCGCCGACCTGGACCTGGTGGGCGGTCATGTGGAGGACGCCTTCGGGCGGCTCATCGAGACCGTGCAGCACACGGTGGGTGACGACCGGGACGCGGTGCGGCGTCGGCTGCTGGAGCTGTTCGAGGTCGTCGGACCCGAGGATCCGCGGGTGGTCGGGGCGCGCCGGGCGCTGGCCCGAGCCCTGTTCTGACCAGTTACTAAACGCCACGGCTTGTGACGCCGGGGTGAAAGATTTGCCGACGAGGCGTCAGGGCGGCCGCGCTTTACCAAATCTTGGTAATCGCGGCCGCTGTTACTCGCAGTAAATCAGGGCCATTGACCTGTCTGGTTTTGTCCTGAAATAAATGGCATTGCTCTACCCCCGGAAGCCACCCAGGGTGGCACTCCGAGACCAGCGGGTCGTTGTTCGGTTATCCGGCCGTTACTAGCGAGTAACGAACCCCCTTGTGCCCGGCGCGAGAATGCACCACGATCGGCGACGCTCGGTCCATTCCCGTACCCCGACAGCCGGTCGGGTCGCGGGAGACTCTGGGTCCCCACCGGGCAGAGCCGGCGGCAGTGGCGCCGGCTCTAGGGCAGGGGGGTCTTCGCCTTACCGGCGAAGCCTGTCCAGAGGTTGTGCGTGATGTGTGTCAGGCGCGACCAGTGGTTGTCGCTCGGGGGTGATCGCCGGTGATTCGGGCGCGGTTCGCGCCTCCGGGTACGGGCGCTCTCCTTCCCGAGGACGTAGCACTTCTCCCATCCCTGCCTGGCTGAGCCGCCGACTGGGGCGAGTCCGGGCCAGGAGATGTACGTCCGAGAAGGAGGAAATATGGAGTCCCAGGTGCGTGGCGGGACCAGATGGAAGCGGTTCGCTGTGGTCATGGTGCCCAGCGTCGCCGCTACGGCCGCGATAGGTGTCGCCCTCGCGCAGGGCGCTCTCGCTGCTTCGTTCAGCGTTTCGGGTCAGCAGTTCAAGGTGACGGCCGACAGCCTCCACGGTGAGGGCTTCGCCCAGTACGGGGCGGTCGACAGCGGCTACACGCTCGACGGGAAGAAGACGGCCCACGCGGTCGCCGTCTCGTCGTTCAACGACGCCACGATCACCAACATGTGCCAGTCCGTGGTTACCCCGAACGTGCCGTTCCTCGGGTCGGTCACCCTCCGTCTGGAGGCTGGCGGCGCGGGTCACGACAAGGTCCAGGCCCACAACCTCTACATCGATGTTGACGACCTGCAGGCCGACGCGACCTTCAACGGCATCGACATCGGTGTGGCCGCCAAGGACGCCAGCAAGGGTCCGGGCATGAAGGGCAACGGCGAGCAGGCCAACCCGTTCGGCTTCGCCCAGCAGGCGGACTCGGCGGACCTGACGGGGGTGCAGCAGACGGCGTGGGCCACCACCGCCGGCACCTTCAAGCTCAGCGGTCTGCACATGTCGCTGCACAAGGGCGACGGCAAGGGCATCGAGTGCTACTAGGCACTCGGTGATCGGGCGGGGGAGCCGACGGCACCCCCGCCCGACCCGCACTCCGGCCGCGTCTTCACGCGCGGTACACATCACCACCACAGCAACGCCGCACCAGGGAGCTGTTTTCCATGAGCGCCGAGACTCCTGCCGCCGAACCCGGCCAGTTCACCCACCGGAGGCTGCAGTTCCGCGCATGGCGGGGCACCCGTCCGTTCTGGGCCGGGCTCTACGTCCTGCTCAGCGGTCTTCCGATCATGTACTTCCCGTACTTCCACCTCCAGCTCGGTCACCTGACGCTGGCGATGGCGACCACGGCGGGAGCAGGCTCCCTGATCATCGGCGTGCTGCTCATCGTGCTGGGCGTCAGCCTCTGGTTCCAGAAGCACGTACGTACGTTCGCGGGAGTCGCCGCGATCCTGCTGGCGCTCGTGTCGCTCCCCGTCTCCAACTTCGGCGGCTTCATCATGGGCTTCCTGCTCGCCCTCGTCGGCGGAGCGATGGCCGTGGCGTGGGCGCCGGCCGCGGAGCCGCAGCCGGAGCCGCCGGCCGGGCCCGGTCCGGGTGAGGGCGCAGCCCCCGAAGCCGCGCCGCTGCCGCCGCAGGCCGCGGACGAGGTGAGCAAGTCGTACGACCTGTCAGGGACGAGCCCGGCCAACGAGGCGAACGGGAGGCACAGTGCCGGCTGACGAGGTGGCCCACGGGACCGACGTGGACGGGTCCCGCGCGAGAACCGGGCCACGCCACGCGGCACCCAAGAGGCCGCTGTTCACCAGGTTCCATATGCCGGGCGGCAAGGCGATCGCTTCCGTGGCCATGCCCACGGCGGTCATCGTGGGCATGGGTTTCACCTCGACCCTCGCCCTCGCCGACAACGGCAGCACGCCGTCGACGTCCAACAGCCAGAAGGCCGCGGACTACAAGGACTGCGTCGCGGCGCTGGACGGCTCCAAGGACGCCTCGGCCTCGCCGTCGCCGTCCGCGAGCGAGTCCACCGCCACGCCCACGCCGACCCCCACGGCGTCCGCCGAGACCCAGGACAGCAAGACCACGGGCAAGACCTCTTCGTCGGATTCAGGTTCCGGCGACCAGGCCACGCCCACGCCGACGGCGACCTCCGGCTCCTCCGGCTCGGGTTCGGACTCCGGCTCCTCGGACTCCGGTGGCGGCAGCACGGCCACGCCGACCCCGTCGGCGTCCCAGAGCAGCGGTGGCACCATCCTGGACACCATCGGCGACACGATCGGTGACATCGGTGACGTCCTCACCGGCGGCACGAAGGACTCCGGTACGTCCGCGAGCCCGACGCCGTCCGCGTCCTCGTCGCCGGCCACGTCGTCCTCGTCCGGCTCCTCGGACACGGACAGCGCCGCCGACACCGTCAAGGACACCGCGACCAAGGCCGCCACGACGGTCACGGACACGGTGAAGAACACCACCGACACGGTCTCCAAGACGGCCGACAGCACCACCCAGGCGGTCACGGACGCGGCCGAGTCGGCCACGCCCAGCCCCTCCGCGAGCTCCTCGACGGCTCCGGACAACTGTGTGGCGGCCACCGACGACGTCAGCGGTGTCGACAACAAGGTGCCGGTGGCGGACGACCCCTGGTACCTGAACGCCAGCTCGCTGCTGCTGAAGGGCGCCGACTACCAGGGCATCGTCGAGGTGAAGACGGCGGGCGGCACCAAGAAGAAGGTGCTGAAGTACGTCATCTCCGGCGGGACCGACATCGGCGACCTGCACCAGACGGTCAACGACAAGCAGTCCGGCAAGGTCTACCACGTGCAGGCCGAGAAGGGCTCGACGTCCACCATCCGCAACGGCGACACCGTGATGTACACCCAGAGCATCTCGGGCAACCTGTTCGGACTGATCCCGGTGACGTTCAGCCCCGACAGCCCGCCGCCGCTCAACATCCCGCTGATCTACTTCACCAACGTGAAGGTGACGCAGGCAGCCCAGTTCGGTGGCGACCTCCACGTGCCCGGCATGCACGTGTACACCACCGACTGAGCACCCCTCGACCCGTTCGGGAGCCGCACGCCGTGGCCCGGTCCTCCACTCGTGAAGGACCGGGCCACGGCCGTTTCCGGCCCTTTACAGCCTTCACACGTTCCTCATAGTGTGCTCTTGCCGTGGGCATGACCAGCCCCGGTGCGGGGGTACCACACCAGGAACATCACTGCCGTAACGCGAAGTTACGGCTTACAGGCGTGCAAATCCCCCGTCTATCCAGTGAGGGGGACCTCGCGCTCCATGTTCAGTCATGTCAGCCGCCCGGTGCGCCGGGCGGCCTCGGTCGCGGCGGTGCTCGCCGCGGCCGCCGTCCTCGCGATGACGACGGCGAAGGTCGCACCGACCTCGCCCACCGCACCGGGAACGGCAGTACACGCGGCCCGCCCCGACCGGGCCCCGCTCCTCCAGCAGGCCGCAGGCACCGGCACCGGGATGTTCCCGCTCCTCGTCCGTGCCAAGGACGGCCATCTCTACGACTACGAGCCCAGCGGCACCGGAGGCTTCGAGCCCAGATTCGACCTCGGCGGCGGTTACGGGGACGCGACCGCCCTGGCCCAGGCCAACATCTCCCGCAACCTCACCGGCACCGACCTGTACGCCGTCATCGACGGCACGCTCTACTACACGGCCGAGCGCGGCGCCGACACCAAGGTGCTCGGCACCGGCTGGGGCGCCTACGACCTCCTCGTCTCCGCCGACAGCCTGGCCGGCACCGCCCAGCCCGACCTGCTGGCCCGCGACAAGGACGGCGCGCTCTGGCTCTACCAGGGCAAGGCCGACGGCACCCTGGCCGCCAAGGTCCGTGCGGGCGCGTCCGGTTGGGACGCCATGAGCGACATCACCGGCCGGGGCGACTACACCGGTGACGGCAAGGCCGACATCCTGGCGCGCAGCAGCACCGGAACGCTCTACCTCTACCCGGGGACCGGAAACGCCACCGCCGACGCCGTGTTCGGCACCCGCGTCACGGTCGCGGCCGTCGGCGGCACGGCGTGGAACACCTACGGCGATGTCGTCTCCGTCGGTGACAACGACGGTGACGGCAAGCCGGACCTGTTCGCCCTGGACAAGTTGGGCACGCTGTGGCTGTACAAGGGCACGGGGAAGGCCTCGGCCCCCTTCGCCGCGCGGACGAAGATCGGTCTGATGCCCTGGACCACGTACAACCTGCTCTTCTGAGCGGCCGTCACCCTCCTTTCACTCTTTCACTCTTCAGCAGAACGGCTGATTTCCGCATGCGCTCACACGCGTCTCAGAACCGGCGCAGACGCCGGAACGGGGCCAGGCCTCCCGGCATCTGGAGCGGTGTGCTCACCACGGCCACCGCGCTGGGCACCGCCGCCGTCATCGCCGTCACCGGCGGCCACCTTCCCGACATGGTCAAGCCCGTCGCGGCCGCGGCGGATGCCCCGGGCACCCCCGTCGACCTCAAGCAGGCCGCACAGCTTCGCGAGGACCAGTGCCGCCTCAACTACGTCCTGCGCAAGGGCGGTCCGGCGATGAAGGAGGTGGCACGTACAGGCCTCGCCGGCACCCCGGAGCAACTGCACACGGCAGCGAACAGGGAGTACTGGACCGACACCCCGCTCTCCGCCGCCTTCGACAAGGATCGGGCGGCCTCGGACGCGAAGGCGACCGAGCTGGGCGCCCGCGCCGACGTGTGGGAGAAGTCCCTCGCGGTCACCTCTCCGCCGCCGCCCTACACGTACACCGGCTTCCAGTGGGTGGAGCCCCCCACGCCGTTCGACAAGATCGGCCTCAGCGGCTGGATCGGCGACCAGTACTGGAAGCAGGAGGACGACTTCTACGTCGACGTCCAGGCGACGGCCAACAAGGACTCCGTGGACGCAGCCACGGCTGTCTACAACGCCCGCTACTCGCCGGACAGTCACGACGACTACGAGGACCGCGAGGCCTGGTACTTCCTGCAGCACATGCACGGCTTGTACGCCGACGACGCACGTCTGTTTCTCCAGTACGGCGGTTTCCCGACCGCTGCGCCCGACCCGGACTCCATGGAGTTCCGGATCGACGTGGAGAACCTCAAGTCCCGGTTCGCCTCCTGCACCTGGAGCAACCCGGCGGACCCGCATGGCGTGCTGACCGAGGAGCTGGGCGTCGCCGCCACCGAGTGGCAGAGCGAGCTGGACGGCCAGAAGGCCCAGCGCAACGCCATCCTGGTGTCCGAGGCGCAGGCGGCCACCGACCTCAAGGCGGCCTCGCAGGCGCTCGGCGAGGCGCTGGGGCAGTCCCTGATCGCCGGTCGCCTCACGGACTGGCAGGCGTACTGGACCAAGCAGAAGCCGGCCGACCACCCGAACGACTACCCGTCGAAGGCGGAGTTCGACAAGGTCAAGAAGTGGATCACGGACGCGCAGGGACGCGCCTCCGGCCGTCTCTTCGTGGCCTCCCGCGCCGCCCTCGACGCCAAGAACGCCGCCGCCGACGTCACCAAGGCGCAGGACGAGGCGTACGACATCGCCGACAAGGCCGGACTGCCGCGCGGCCGGGGTCTGATGTACGGCCAGCAGGCCGCCCAGATCACCAAGGCGTCCGCGGCCGCGGCCCAGGCCGCCGCGAAGGCGACCGAGACCGCCTTCCAGGCCACCCGTGCCTCGGCCGGTGACAGCAAGACGCTGAACGACCTGGCCAACACCCAGGCGCACGCCACGAAGGCCGAGTTCCGGCGCAAGGCAGCCCAGGAGGCCGAGGCCCAGGCGAAGGCCGCCGCCGAGGGCGCCGCGGCACAGGCCAAGGAGGCGGCCCAGCACGCCTCCGACGCCAAGGCCGCCGAGAACAAGGCCGCGGCCGCCGAGAAGACCGCGAAGGACGCGGCCGCCGACGCCGCCGCCAAGCGGCAGAAGGCCGAGTCCGAACGCGACTACGCCAAGGCGCAGAAGGACCTCGCGGCCGCCGAGCGGCAGAAGGCGAAGGACGCCGACGCGCGGGCCCAGTCACAGCGCTCGGTCGCGGCCGACAAGCTCGCCGACGCACAGGCCGCGGGAACGACGGCGGCCGACAAGAAGGACGCGGCGGTCGCCGCCGAGGGCAGGGCCGCCGTGGCCCGGGCCGACGCGCACAGGGCGGAGCAGCGCCGCGACAGCCTGGTGGCCAAGGCCGATAGCGCGGAGGCCCTGCTGGCCGCCGTGGACAGCACCGAGGACTCCATCGAGGCGCGCAACGCGGCCACCAAGGCCCGCAAGGCGGCGGACGACGCCACCGCCGCGGCGACCGAGGCGCGCAGTGCGGCCGACGACGCCACCGAGGCGGCCACCAACGCCAGAGAAGCGGCCACCAAGGCAGAAGGGGCCGCCAAGCGCGCGCAGGCCGCGGCGGACGACGCCAAGGCGGACGTCAAGGTGACCGAGGCAGCGGTGAAGAAGGCCCACGCGGCCGCCGCCGACGCCATCGCCGCCTCCGCCGCCGCCAAGTGGAACGCGATCGCCGCCAAGGCGGAGGCGGAGGCCGCGCAGAAGGCGGCCACCAAGGCCCGGGGCGACGCCACGGTGTCCCGCTCCGAGGCCAACCTCGCGGGCGCCGACTCGATCCGCGCCGCAGGCCACGCCTACGCCACCGCGCAGGCCGCGGCGGCCGCCCGTGACTCGGCGGCCCGGGTGGTCAAGCCGGCCAACGACGCCATCGAACTCGGCTCCCCGTACGCCGAGACCGACTCCTCGGCGGGTCTCGCCGTGCTGACCGGTCAGGCCTCGAAGACCGCCGCCGAACAGCAGGCGGCGCTGGCCAAGGCCAAGGCGGCCCAGGCGGCCAAGGCGGCGGCCGACGCCAAGGCGCAGGCCGCGAAGGCGGACGCCGACGCCAAGGCCGCGGCCGAGGCCGCGGCGAACGCGGCCGACTACGCGGCGCAGGCCGCCGACTCGGCGGCGGACGCCCAGGCGTCGTCCGACGCGGCGGCCGCGTCCGCGAAGGCGGCGAAGAAGTCCGAGGCCAACACCGTCGAGTACGACAAGCAGGCCAAGGACGACGCGGAGGCGGCCCAGAAGGCCGCCGACTCCGCCGGCGATTACGCCACCCAGGCCGACGCGGAGGCCGACGACGCCGAGCGGGACGCGGCCAGAGCCCGCAGCGCCGCGAGTGACGCGGAGGGCGACGCCGCCAGTGCGCGGGACGTCGCCGACAAGGCCGAGAAGGACGCGGCCACCGCGGAGGCGGCGGCGGCCAAGGCTCGCGATCTCGCCGTCGAGGCCGCCCAGGACGCCATCCGCACCCAGCAGGCCGACTTCGAGGACGCGGAGGAGCGGGGCCGCACGGCCGACGGCGGCGGCACGGGCGTCGAGGGGGTCGTGATGCGGCCCAGCGGTGACACGCTGGTCGACATCGATCCCCAGAGCGACTGCGTGGGAACGCACTCGGGCGGCGAAGCGGGCTGCGAGATCGACCTCAAGTTCCACGTGTACGGCGAGATGGACTTCTATCTGGAGACCTGCTCGCTGCCCGGGGTCGAGCGCAGCAAGTGTGGTGCCGGCCTCAAGCACGACTACCTGACGAGCGTGCCGCTCGATGTGAAGTTCGAAGAGAAGAAATTCCACATCAACGGCTACAAGCTCACCGAGCAGATCCTCAAGTCCGTGGCCATGGCCGCGATCGACGACATCGTCGGCTGCTCCAAGGGCAAGATCAGCAGCTGTGCGTGGCTCGTGGGGAGCATCGTCATCCCCGGTCTGCTCGGGAAGATGGCCGAGGCCGCGATCGCGGTGCGCATGGCGATGCGGGACGGCACCAGGATCAGCGCGGCACTGTGGGGGCTGCGCGGTTCGGGACTGGCCGGGGCCGCGATCGCGCAGCTGGAGAAGCTCGGCGGCAAGGCCCTGCTGTCCAAGTGTTTCCCCGCCGGGACCAAGGTCGCGACAGCCGACGGGCCCAAACCCATCGAGGACATCAAGGTCGGTGATCGCGTCTGGTCCGAGGACCAGGCGACCGGTAAGAAGTCCCTCCAGCCGGTGCTGAAGCTGTTCCACCGCACCGTGGCGTCCCTGGTCCGGATCAGAACCGCCGACGGCGAGGTCAAGGCCACCGACACGCACCGCTTCTGGGTGCGCGAGCGCGGCTGGGTCGAGGCGGGCGAGCTGCGGGCCGGAGACACCTTCGAGACCCGGGACGGGGGCTCCACGCGGGTCCTCGGCACGTCTGTGGTCGAGGGACCCGTCCGCGTCTTCAACTTCGAGGTCGCCGAGAACCACACGTACTACGTGTACGCGGGGTCGACGCCGGTCCTGGTGCACAACGAATGCATCAAGGCGCTCATGGACGATCTCGTCCACGATGGCGACCACATCGTTCTGGGTGTCAATCCGTTCTCCGACAGCCTGGCCACCAAGACCCTGAAGGAGACCACCGCGCGGACGTTCAACGGCGACCCGTTCGGTATGGAGATCCCGGCCGACATGGGCGTGGGCCAACGACCGCTCTGGACGCTCGGCGTCGAGAAAGCCGTGCCGAACCCGAACGTCGAGATCTCGGTGACGCTGGACGGTGTGAAGGGTGCCAACACAGCGAACGAGGCACTCGACGCCTTGCTGGCCCGAGGTGAGACGATCACCCCAGGCGACTGGGCGACCATAACGAAGTCCGGTTACGGAACCGCGTGGGAGATGACCGAACTGCGCCGTGCGGTGCGCCTGGAGAAGCGCCCGTGGTCCTCGATCAAGTGGTACATGACCAACGAGGAGGGCCAGGTCGTGAGGGTCTTCCCGGAACGGTTCAAGTACCCCAACGGCGAACCGGTGCCGGAGTAGAAGGGAGGATTGCCGCCATGGCAGATTTCATGCGCGGGGGTCGGCTGTTCAGAGTCGTGGGATTCCATCCCTCCCACCGGCAGCTGTTCCTGACCAGCGAGCCGCTCGCCGTCGACCGGACCACTTCACAGGTCGAGGTCTACATCGGACATGTCCGGTTGATGTTCCTCAAGCCCATCTACCCCGATGGCCTCCACATCCGCCGGGCCACCGCCGACGAGTTCGCCGTCCTGCGGGAACGGCACGGGCTCGAACCGGGCGATGCGGAGTACACCTGGATGCTGGAGCCGAACGGCGACAGCTTCGTCATCGGCAGCAACCCGAGCTGGCGCGAGGCCGAGTACAAGCTGATGGCTGACCGGGAGGAGCTGTACGACACCTCCAAGCCCTGGCCCCCGGACTACCCCGTGGAGTCGGGCACCGTCGACTGACGGATGAAACACCGAGGGCGCCCCCTGCCACAGGGGGCGCCCTCACTGTCGTACAAGGTCCTGGCGGGGAGCGTTACTTGGTCTCGCCGCCCACGTGGTGGACCCGGACCATGTTGGTGGTGCCGGGGACGCCGGGGGGTGAGCCGGCGGTGATGATGACCGTGTCGCCGGGGGTGAAGCGGCCCAGCTTGGCCAGCTCCTGGTCGACCATGTCCACCATCTCGTCGGTGGTGTTGACGAAGGGGACGACGTGGGGCTCCACGCCCCAGCTGAGGGTCAGCTGGTTGCGGGTGCCCTCGTCGGTGGTGAAGGCGAGGATCGGCTGGGCCGCGCGGTAGCGGGACAGCCGGCGGGCGGTGTCGCCGGACTGGGTGAAGGCGATCAGCCCCTTGCCGCCGAGGAAGTCGGCGATCTCGCAGGCCGCGCGGGCGACCGAACCACCCTGGGTGCGCGGCTTCTTGCCCGGGACCAGGGGCTGCAGGCCCTTGGAGAGCAGCTCCTGCTCGGCCGCGGCGACGATCTTCGACATCGTCTTGACCGTCTCGACCGGGTAGGCGCCCACCGAGGACTCCGCCGACAGCATGACCGCGTCGGCACCGTCCAGGATCGCGTTGGCCACGTCGGACGCCTCGGCGCGGGTCGGGCGGGAGTTGGTGATCATCGACTCCATCATCTGGGTCGCCACGATCACCGGCTTGGCGTTGCGCCGGCACATCTCCACCAGGCGCTTCTGCACCATCGGGACCTTCTCCAGCGGGTACTCGACGGCGAGGTCACCACGGGCGACCATCACACCGTCGAACGCCAGGACGACGTCCTCCATGTTCTCGACCGCCTGCGGCTTCTCCACCTTGGCGATCACCGGGACCCGGCGGCCCTCCTCGTCCATCACGCGGTGGACGTCCTGCACGTCCTTGGCGTCCCGGACGAAGGACAGCGCGACCATGTCGCAGCCCATGCGGAGGGCGAAGCGCAGGTCCTCGATGTCCTTCTCGGACAGCGCCGGGACGTTGACCGCCGCGCCGGGCAGGTTGATGCCCTTGTGGTCGGAGATGACACCGCCCTCGATGACGATGGTCCGCACCCGCGAACCCTCGACGTCCAGGACCTTCAGCTCGACGTTGCCGTCGTTGATGAGGACCTGGTCGCCGCGCGAGACGTCGCCCGGCAGCCCCTTGTACGTCGTACCGCAGATGTGCTTGTCGCCCGGGACGTCCTCGGTCGTGATGACGAACTCGTCACCACGCTCCAGCTCGACCGGACCCTCGGCGAAGGTCTCCAGGCGGATCTTCGGGCCCTGCAGGTCGGCGAGGACACCGATGGCCCGGCCGGTCTCCTTCGAAGCCGCACGGACGCGGTCGTACCGCGCCTGGTGCTCGGCGTGGGTGCCGTGGCTGAAGTTGAAGCGGGCTACATTCATGCCCGCCTCGATCATGGCGACGAGCATCTCGTGGGAGTCGACCGCGGGGCCGAGAGTACAGACGATTTTCGAACGGCGCATGGGGCGATCCTATCGGTTTGTTTCGCTGCGGAATATTCCGTCTGGCGGAAGATACAAATGGGCGGACATGCGCTCAGGCGTGTTACTGCCGTGTATTACTCAGCTCCACTGCTCAGCTGTACTGCCTTTTGCTCAACTGCTCTTTCCGACAAGCGTGTAGGTCTGCGTGGCGATCTCCAGTTCCTCGTCGGTCGGCACCACGGCGACCGCGACCCGCGCGGACTCGGGCGAGATCAGTCGCGGCTCGTCGCCGCGTACGGCGTTCAGCTCGCCGTCGACCGCCAGGCCGAGCCCCTCCAGGCCCGCGATCGCAGCCTCCCGCACCGGCGCCGCGTTCTCGCCGACCCCGGCCGTGAACGCGACCGCGTCCACCCGGCCGAGCACCGCGCAATAGGCGCCGATGTACTTCTTGAGCCGGTGAATGTAAATGTCGAAGGCGAGCGCGGCCTCTTCGTCGCCCTCGTCGATCCGGCGGCGGATCTCCCGCATGTCATTGTCCCCGCACAGGCCGAACAGACCGCTCCTCTTGTTGAGAAGAGTGTCGATCTCGTCCATGGACATTCCGCCAACACGCGCCAAATGGAAGATGACCGCGGGATCCAGGTCCCCGGAGCGCGTACCCATGACGAGGCCCTCCAGCGGCGTCAGCCCCATGGAGGTGTCCACGCACCGGCCCTTCTCCACCGCCGACGCCGAGGCGCCGTTGCCGAGGTGCAGCACGATCACGTTCACCTCCGACGGGTCCTTGCCCAGCAGTCGCGCGGTCTCGCGGGAGACGTACGCGTGCGAGGTGCCGTGGAAGCCGTAGCGGCGGATGCGGTGCCGGTCCGCGATCTTCGGGTCGATCGCGTAGCGGGCCGCGGACTCCGGCATCGTCGTGTGGAACGCCGTGTCGAACACCGCGACCTGCGGCAGGTCGGGGCGCAGCGCCTGCGCGGTGCGGATTCCCGTGAGGTTGGCCGGGTTGTGCAGCGGTGCGACGGGGATCAGCCGCTCGATCTCGGCGAGCACCTCGTTGTCGATGACGGTGGGCTCGGTGAAGAACATGCCGCCGTGCACCACCCGGTGCCCGATCGCGGCCAGCTCCGGCGAGTCCAGGCCCAGGCCGTCACGGCCCAGCTCCTCGGCGACCGCCTTGAGGGCCGCGTCGTGATCGGCGATCGGGCCGGTGTGCTCGCGGGTCTCGCCCGTGGTGCGGCAGGTGTGCTTGAGCCGGGAGGTCTGCTCGCCGATCCGCTCGACCAGACCCACCGCCAGCCGGCTGCTGTCCCGCATGTCCAGCAGCTGGTACTTCACCGACGAGGAGCCGGAGTTGAGGACGAGGACACGGGTCGGGGTGTTCACAGCTCGGACGCCTTCTCGCTCGGGTTCTGGGCCTGGATCGCCGTGATGGCGACGGTGTTGACGATGTCCTGGACGAGCGCGCCGCGGGACAGGTCGTTGACCGGCTTGCGCAGGCCCTGCAGGACCGGGCCGACGGCGATCGCGCCGGCCGAGCGCTGCACGGCCTTGTAGGTGTTGTTGCCGGTGTTGAGGTCGGGGAAGATCAGCACGCTGGCCTGACCGGCGACCTCGGAGCCGGGCAGCTTGGTGGCGGCGACGGACGGCTCCACGGCCGCGTCGTACTGGATCGGCCCCTCGATCTTCAGGTCGGGCCGCCGCGAGCGCGCCAGCTCGGTCGCCTCGCGCACCTTGTCGACGTCGGCGCCCGAACCCGACGTACCGGTGGAGTACGACAGCATCGCGATCCGCGGCTCCACGCCGAACTGCGCCGCCGTGGCCGCCGACTGGATGGCGATGTCCGCCAGCTGCTCGGCGTTCGGGTCCGGGTTGACCGCGCAGTCGCCGTAGACGAGCACCTTGTCGGCCAGGCACATGAAGAAGACGGACGACACGATCGAGGAGTCCGGCCTGGTCTTGATGATCTCGAAGGCGGGCCGGATGGTGGCCGCCGTGGAGTGCACCGACCCCGACACCATGCCGTCGGCCAGCCCCTCCTGGACCATCAGGGTGCCGAAGTAGTTCACGTCGGAGACGACGTCGTAGGCCTGCTCCACCGTCACGCCCTTGTGGGCGCGCAGCAGGGCGTACTGCTCGGCGAAGGCGTCGCGCAGCTCGCTGGTGGCCGGGTCGATCAGCTGGGTGTCGCCGAGGTCGATGCCCAGGTCGGCGGCCTGCTTGCGGATCCGGTCGACCGGGCCGAGCAGGGTCAGGTCGCACACACCCCGGCGCAGCAGCACCTCGGCCGCGTGCAGCACCCGCTCCTCGGTGCCCTCCGGGAGAACGACCCTTCGCTTGTCGGAGCGGGCCTGTTCGAGCAGCTTGTGCTCGAACATCATCGGGGTGACCCGGTCGCTGCTCGGTGCCGAGACCCGGCGGGCCAGCTCGGCGGTGTCGGCGTACCGCTCGAACAGGCCGAGCGCGGTCTCCGCCTTGCGCGGGGTGGCCGCGGTCATCTTCCCCTCCAGGGAGAAGAGGTGCTCGGCGGTGGGGAAACTGGTGCCGGACACCGAGAGCACCGGGGTGCCCGGGGCGAGGCGGGCGGCCAGCGTGAGGATCTCCTCGCTCGGTACCTCGTCCAGGGTGAGCAGCACGCCTGCTATCGGCGGGGTGCCGGCGCTGTGCGCGGCCAGCGAGCCGACGACCAGGTCGGCGCGGTCGCCCGGGGTCACCACCAGACAGCCCGGGGTCAGGGCGCCCAGGAAGTTCGGCAGCATCGCACCACCGAAGACGAAGCCCAGCGCGTCCCGGGCGAGCCCGGAGTCGTCCCCGAGCAGCACCTTGGCGCCGAGGGTCTGGGCTATCTGCGCGACGGTCGGCGCGGACAGCGCGGGCTCGTCGGGCACCACGTAGCAGGGCACCGGCAGCCGGTCCGCGAGCCGCTCGGCGATCGCGTCGCGGTCCTCACGCACCACCCGGTTGGTGACCATGGCGAGGACGTCGCAGCCCAGCCCGTCGTACGCGCGGTAGGCGTTGCGCGTCTCGGCCAGCACGGACTTGGCCGTCTGCCTGCGGCCGCCGACCACCGGGATCACGGACGCGCCGAACTCGTTGGCGAGGCGGGCGTTCAGGGACAGCTCGTCCGGCAGCTGGGTGTCGGCGAAGTCGGTGCCGAGGACGAGGACGACGTCGTAGTCCCGGGCCACCAGGTGGAAGCGGTCGACCAGGGCGGAGACCAGCTCGTCCGTGCCCTGCTCGGCCTGGAGCGCGGACGCCTCCAGGTAGTCCATGCCGTAGACGGTCGCCGGGTCCTGGGAGAGGCGGTACCGCGACCGCAGCAGCTCGAACATCCGGTCGGGTCGGTCGTGCACGAGCGGGCGGAACACGCCCACCCGGTCGACCTGCCGGGTCAGGAGCTCCATGACCCCCAGCTCCACGACCTGGCGGCCGTCGCCGCGGTCGATCCCGGTCACGTACACGCTGCGCGTCACGTGTGCACTCCGTTTCCTGTGGCTCGTCGGTGCTGTCTCGCCGGTGCTGTCTCGGCGATGCTGTCTCGTCTACGGCATAAAAATCGCCCACCAAGGTGAGCAGAACCCTCTTGACAGTACCCCCGGTGCCGGATAAGGCGCCCGTCAGGACTTCACCGCTCCGGCGGACGTGAAACAATCGGCACTGGCTCACCGGCACCGAAAGCGAGCAGGAGACACAGCACGATGCGCATCGGAGTTCTCACCGCAGGCGGCGACTGCCCCGGCCTGAACGCCGTGATCCGGTCAGTCGTGCACCGGGCGGTGGCGCAGTACGGCGACGAGGTCATCGGCTTCGAGGACGGCTACCGCGGTCTGCTCGACCGCCACTACCGCACCCTCGACCTGGACGGCGTCAGCGGCATCCTGGCCCGCGGCGGCACCATCCTCGGCTCCTCCCGGCTGGAGCGCGACCGGCTGCGCGAGGCCTGCGAGCGGGCCACCGACATGGCCGAGGAGTTCGGCATCGACGCGCTGATCCCGATCGGCGGCGAGGGCACGCTGACCGCGGCCCGCATGCTCTCCGACGCGGGCCTGCCGGTCGTCGGCGTCCCCAAGACCATCGACAACGACATCTCCTCCACGGACCGCACCTTCGGCTTCGACACCGCCGTCGGCGTCGCCACCGAGGCCATGGACCGCCTGAAGACCACGGCCGAGTCCCACCAGCGCGTGATGGTCGTCGAGGTCATGGGCCGGCACGCCGGCTGGATCGCCCTGGAGTCCGGCATGGCCGCCGGCGCCCACGGCATCTGCCTGCCCGAGCGCCCCTTCGACCCGGCCGACCTGGTCAAGATGGTCGAGGAGCGGTTCTCCCGGGGCAAGAAGTTCGCGGTCGTCTGCGTCGCCGAGGGCGCCCACCCCGTCGACGGCACCATGGACTACGGCAAGGGCGAGATCGACCAGTACGGCCACGAGCGCTTCCAGGGCATCGGCACCGCGCTCGCCTTCGAGCTGGAGCGGCGCCTCGGCAAGGAGTCCAAGCCGGTCATCCTCGGCCACGTCCAGCGCGGCGGCGTCCCGACCGCGTACGACCGCGTCCTCGCCACCCGCTTCGGCTGGCACGCCGTCGAGGCCGCACACCGCGGTGACTTCGGCAAGATGACCGCGCTGCGCGGCACCGACATCCAGATGGTGCCGCTGGCGGAGGCGGTCACCGAGCTGAAGACGGTCCCGAAGGACCGCATGGACGAGGCCGAGTCGGTCTTCTAGCCGTACCTGTCTCTTCCAGCTGTACCTGTTCTCGACTAGCCGGTCCTGTTCTCGACGGCCGTCCAGAAGTTCTCCACGATCCGGCCGATGAAGTCCTGGCCGGACTCGCTGGCATCGCTGCTGCCGCCGCCCCAGCTGAGGGTGGCGGCCATGTGCCCCTGGTAGTCCTGGTGCAGCTCCTGCAGTACGTCCTCCAGGACTGTCCGGTCCAGGGGTGCGAGCTTCGTGACCGGGCGCACATAGGCCTGCCAGCGGGTGGTCACCGCGCTGTGCAGCAGCTCGGCGAGCTTCTTCTCGCGGCCCGTCACGGTCACGAAGTCGGGCAGGGGCAGCTCCAACACCCGGGCGAGCGCGGCCGACTGGCGCTCGTTGCCCCGCCACTCCCCGCTCTCCTCCATGCGCAGATACCCGGACAGGTCCATGCCGAGGGCGTGGGCCACGTCCTCGGGCGCGATCTCGCGGGCGACGCGGTGCTCGCGCAGAGTGCGGGGCCTGCCGATCAGTTCACCCGGAGAACACCACAGCACACCCGCGAGGGCGGTGAGCTCGGGATTGTCGGGACAGGCGATCCCGCGTTCCCAGGCGACGACGAGGTCCGGGGTGACATACGGCATCCCGTACGACGCACGCATCCCGTAGGCGACGTGCTCGGGCCCCATGCCGAGGGCGGCACGGAGCCGGCGGGCGGCCGGGGCGTTGAACGGGGGAGTCGAGGGGTTCGGCTGGGCTGAGGGCTGGCGCACTCCGCACAAGCTAGGGAGCTACCCGCGGGTTGACTACGGGCCGTTCCGACAGGATCACTAATTGTAGGAACGTACGGTTCCGGCCGTTCGGTACGTTCCGGCCGTTCGGTAGGTAACGGGCGGATCACCCGTGCCCGCTACCTCTTGACCGCGCCCCCGAGTGCGAACCCACCCCCCAGTCGCCGCGCCACGAGAACGTACAGAAGGATCACCGGCGTCGAATAGATCACGGAGAACGCGGCGAGCTGCCCGTACGCGACCATGCCCCGGTTGCCGAAGAAGTTCCCCCACGTCACACGTACGTGTGACGTTCAGGGGCCAGAGAATTTCATCTGCCGGTGTCGTGTATATGTTCGTCGTGTGGCTGTGACCAGGAAAGTTCGCCGGTTCTCGGGCGGCGTGTACGACCTCGGTCTGCACGTGGTGTGGTGCCCGAAGTACCGCCGTCCGGTGGTCGGTGGCCAGGTCGCGTCACGTCTTGAGGAACTGATCCGGGCCAAGGTCGACGAAAGGGGGCGGGAGATCGTGGGGCTCGAAGTGATGCCCGACCACGTCCGCCTGTTCGTCAAGCACGACCCGAAGCCGTCGGCCTCGTATGTCGCGAACCAGTCCAAGAACTTCACCTCCCGCGTCCTGCGCGAGGAGTTCCCGCATCTGCGGTCGAAGCTTCCACCCCTGTGGTTGTCGTCGTACTTCGCGGCCTCGGTCGGCGTGGTGAGCGCCGAGACGGTGCAGCGGAACATCGACACCCAGTGGGAACGTCCCTGGAAGAAGGGGGACGGCTCGTGATCCGCGAGTACAAGTTCCTCCTGCGCCCCACGGCCCGTCAGGCGGTGGCGCTGGGTGAGATGCTGCGGGACCACTGCACGCTGTACAACGGCGCCTTGCAGGAACGCCGGGATGCCTGGCGGCACGGCTCGAAGACGAGCATCAAGTACGGGGACCAGTCCGCCCAGCTCAAAGAGATCCGGGCGTTCGACCCGGAGCGTCAGGGCCGCTGGTCGTTCTCCTCCCAGCAGGCGACCCTGCGCCGCCTCGACAAGGCATTCCAGGCGTTCTTTCGGCGAGTCAAGGCCGGGCAGGCGCCGGGTTACCCCCGCTTCAAGGGCGTCGGGCATTTCGACACCGTGGTGTTCCCGAAGGATGGCGACGGCTGCCGTTGGGACTCCACCCCGCACGAACCGCACACCCGCGTGCGTCTCCAGGGCGTCGGGCACGTCCGGGTACACCAGCACCGGCCTGTGCGCGGCCGGGTGAAGACGATCAGCCTCAAGCGCGAGGGGAACCGCTGGTACGTTGTCCTCTCCTGTGACGATGTCCCCGCCGAGCCACTCCCGCCCACCGGCGCAGTGGTCGGCATCGACGTGGGCATCACGCACTTCCTGACCACCTCAGACGGCGAACACGTCGCCAACCCCCGATTCCTCGACGCAGCTGCCGCCGAGTTGGCCGATGCGCAGCGGCACTTGGCGACGTTCCCCAAGCGCACCCGGCAGCGCACCAAGAAGCACCGAGCCGCGGCCCGCAAGGTCGCCAAGCTCCACGCCAAGATCCGCAGGCAACGCCTCGACTTCCACCACAAGACCGGGCTCGCCCTGGTCCGTGACCACGACGCGATCGCGCACGAGCTGCTGAACACGGCGGGCATGACCCGTGCACCCAAGCCCAAGCCCGGCCCCGCCACGCCCGGCGCCTTCCTGCCGAACGGCGCCGCCGCGAAGGCCGGGCTCAACCGCACCATCCTCGACGCGGGTTGGGCGCAGTTCCTCGAAATCCTGGCGAACAAGGCTGAAAGCGCCGGTCGCCTCCTGGTTCCGGTGGACGCGCGCAACACCTCCCGCACGTGCCTCGCATGCGGGCACGTCGCGGAAGAGAACCGCGCCACCCAAGCGAAGTTCGAATGCGTCACGTGCGGCTTCACAGCGAACGCCGACCACGTAGGCGCGACGAACGTCCTCAACAGGGCCGGGCTGGTCCTCTGCGACGTGGCATAGCCACCGACACAGGAAGCCCGCGACTTTGTCGTGGGCGGAGTCACGAAGTTCTTCATCAGCCAGCGGGCCGGAGCCGGTGCCGCAGGCGGTAAGGGCGGCGGTGGGGTGCACGGGCATGACCTCCTGGACGCACATCGTTGTGGCGTGACGTGGAGATGGCTGCCGTGTGAACGTAGGAGGACGGTCTAGTCAGGTCAATGAGTCTGCGGCGGATTGGGCGTTGGTGGCTTGTCCGGGGCGTTGGCTTGGGTCCGTCACGAGCGATCACTGCTGATCTTCTCGTAGTGGTCGCACAGGGCGTTCAGGGCGCGGGCCAGCCGCCGGGCGTGGCCGACGGCTCCGCCGTACCGGCGGCTCGGCTCGGCCTGGAGCCGACTGCGTGCGTCGCCGATACAGGCGAGCGCGCAGTAGCGGGGGATGCTTTCCTTGTCCAGCTTCTTGGCCGCTACCTCGACCTCTGGGATGAGCAGCTCCAGTTGGCCGCGTACCGTCAGGGTCAGTGTCTCGATCTCGGCGCCGGACGGGGGCAGTGCGTTCGGGACGGCATCTGGGTCCAGCAGGATGTTCACGGTCTCGCGCATCGTCGCGAGGTCCAGCGGGACTCCCTGACCGTGATCTGCCACGGCCGTCGATTGGGTTGTAGCTTTCATGGTGTCGGCGCTCCCTCGAAGCGTTGGGCACGCCCCGGGGCCCTGCCAGGCCGCCGGGATCTTGAGGCTCCGACCGTAGAAGCGCCAGCGCGGGACTGCCGACCGTAATCCGGTCGCTACTCTCAGGCAGCGAGAAGGCCGACCTTCACCGCCAGTTCTGATGCCCGGCGACGACGAGGAGCCTGCGTCGATTCGACCTGCTCCAGGAGGATCGCCCGTGCGTAGCCGTTGTACCGGATCGTCTCCGGTGCGGCCTCGTACGCCTTCTCCAGTGAGGCGACTGCCACGTCCGGCTGGTTGTCGAGGTGGTAGCCGCGCGCCTCCTCGATCCGGTGCCGGGCGCGTCGGGGACGGGACTGGATGGTTGCTTGATCCGCACGGGCCGCCTGGCGCACCGACTCACCGCCCTGATGCAGTTCTACGGCCACCGTGACCGCGTGCGCGCCCATGACGGCCTGGCTGAAGCTGGTGACCGGGTGGTAGTAGTCGGCCGGCAACCGGGCGGCCACGTCGTTGGCTTTGTCCCAGTGCCGCCATGCCGTCCCGGTTTCCCGTCGCCGGGCGGCGGTGTAGGCGAGTTCGAACTCAAGGGCTCCCGCGACGGCTAGGACGTCGTCCGAGGCGTCGGGTAGCAGAGGCTCAAGGAACCGTACGGCCTCCAAGTTGACCGCGTCGGCCGCGTCGTAGTGCCTTGGCCCGGAATCGCGGTGCGCCTGCGCCAACAGCCACGATGCGACGCCGATGGCATGCGGGTCTTCGCTCTCCTGGGCGGCGATCATGCAGCGTTCGGCGACGCGCCACAGCAGGGACGAGTCGGGCTGGTAGGCGATGAAGAACTGCGACAGGGAGTACGTTTGGGCGAGCTGGGCTTGCGCGGCGCGCCGTTCCACTGCGGTGTCGGCATGCCGGACGAGGGCTTGAGCGTCCCGGATCAAGTCGGGCAGCAGCCTGCCGATCGCCTCGCGATGGTTCTTCGACGCGTGCCGTGCCTTCCATGCTGCGTGCAGGCGCGCCTCAAGGTGCGCCAGCGGTGGCGGCTCAGCGCCGGTGCTGAGCGGGAAGCTGTCGACGGCTGCCTTGACGGCTGCGAGGCGTGGATGGCCGGGGCCGATGAACAAGTCCACGTGTGTGTCGGAGCGGCCCGTCAACTCCGCCAGGTTTCGGACCCGCAGAGCCTCGGCGATGCGCAGCACCGTGTCGAGACCGGGTGGCTTCTGCTGGCCGTTCTCGATCTTCCGCACAGTGTGCTCCGAAAGTCCGATGAGACCACCGAGTTGAGATTGGGTCATCCCACGGCGCTCGCGAAGGATTTGCACCCTCTGACCGAACCGCAGCGGATCGGCGTACGGGACCGGAGTAGCTTCTGAGGACATAACGGCCTGCCCCTCCTACCAGCATCGTCACTGTCAGGGTAGGGGTAGAGGCCGCCGCATGTGACGGTCCGGCCGAGCCTTCACGCCTTTTGTAGGTCAGCGCGCGAACTGGCGACGAGCGTGGGTGTGCGGGCGGCGCTGCGGGGGCTCGGGGGAATGCGAGAGTGGGGTGACGCTGGGGTTATTCGGGTTGCTGGGCCGCACGGGTACGGGCTTGAGCGGCTTCGGAAGGGGCGTTGGCTCGTGTGAAGGCGTCGGCGGCCCGGAGATAGTGGGTGCGGGCTTCGGCGGGGCGGTCGGTGGCCTCGTGGGCGGCGGCCAGATTGGTAAGGGTCTGGGCCGCCCGGTACCAGTCTTCGAACTCGTGATGGACATCCAGGGCCCTGCGATATGCGTCGATCGCTTCCTGCGGCCGGCCCAACTCCTCCAGAGATACACCCAGGTCGTTCCACGCCATGGCCTCGCTGGGACGGTCCTTGGCGGCTTGGAACAGGTCGCGGGCGCGGGTGTGGGCGTCGATCGCTTCCTCCGCCCGACCGGACTCATTCAGGGCGGCACCCAGGTTGTGCCATGCCACGGCCTCGCCCGGGCGGTCCTTGATGGCCTGGGAGAGGTCGCGGGCGCGGCTGTGGGCGTCGATCGCTTCCCCTGCCCGGCCCGATCGCCGCAGGGCGAGGCCGAGGTTGTTCCATGCCATGGCCTCGTCCGGGCGGTCCTTGGCGGCTTGGAACAGGTCGCGGGCGCGGGTGTGGGCGTCGATCGCTTCCTCCGCCCGGCCCACACTCTGCAAGGCGGCACCGAGGTTGTGCCACGCCATGGCCTCACCGAGGCGATCGCCGACACGGTGAGCGGCCTCCTGGCTGACTTGGCTCACGGTGATCAGGTCATCGAAGAACCGCCGCCAGTGGAGATATTCCGCCAGGCACAGGCTCAGCCGCACCGCTGTGTCCGTGTGCCGCCCCTCCTTCGCCCACGACACGGCCGCCACAAGCGCCGCTCGCTCCCCGTCCAGCCATGCCAGGGCCTGCCCCCGGCGCGCGAAGTGCTCCGGTTCAGGCATACCGGGCAGCCACCGCAACCGGTCATCGGCAGCATCGGCCCACCCGTAGTAGAACTCCAGCACACGCTCCCGCGCGGCTTCGCCTTCCTCCCGCAAAGCCACGTCTTCGGCCACTACTCCTGCCCCGAAAGCCCGCAGCAGGTCATGCAACCGCCACCGCAGCACAACGGCATGTCCTGCGCTCTCCTGGGTCGCCGTGACGAGATGTGCGGCGGCCAGGTCCTCCAGTGCACGCAGGGCGGTTTCCTCGTCCAGGTCCATCAGGGCCGCCACGGCCTCTGTGCTGGTGTCCTCACCTGGGGCCACAGCCAGCAACCGCAGCAGCCGGGCCTGCTCTGGCGAAAGGCGGCGGTACGACGTCACCAGCACCGGCCGCAGTACCAACGAACGTCCGTACAGATCGACAGCCGGACTACCGTTGTCGAGTACGTGGGTCGGGTCCCCGGCCTTCTCGATCTCTGCCACCAGCGAGGCGATGCCGCGATGACGGCGCCGACGGAGCATCGCGGCGGCGATCTGAAGGGCCAGGGGCAAATGACCGCAGAGTGAGGCGAGTTGGCGTAGGGTGCCAGGCTCCAGCCGGGGCCGCTCGTCGCGCTCGTCGGCGTCGAGTAGCGCCCGGGTCAAGAGGGCCACCGACTCGGCCGGGTCGAGCGTCTCCAAGTCGACAAGCCGAATGGGCAGGGCGTCCTGCCGGTCGCGTGACGTGATCAGGACTCGGTGATGATCGGTGCCGGGCAACAGCTCGCGGAACTGTGCCGGGTCCGAGGCGTTGTCGAGGATGAGCAGTGTTCGGGCACGGCTGGCGAGGCCTTCACGGTAGACGTCGTACTGACGTGCTGCCGTCGTCGGCAGATCCGTCCCTTGCACACCGAGCGCGTCGAGCAGCGCCAGCACCGCCTGGTCTGCGGTGACGGGATTCTCGTCGTACCCGCGCAGGTCCACGAACAGGGTGCCACCCGGAAACCAGCCCTTGGCGCGCGCCCGATGCGCCGCCTCCAACGCGAGCGCCGTCTTGCCGACGCCGCCCATGCCGGTGAGGGCCGAGATCAGGATGGGCGGGGCGGTGTCGTCCTCTGCGGGGCCCAGACAGGGGAGCAGGCGGCGCAGTTCCTCCTCGCGGCCGGTGAAGCTGAGGGGCCGGGGCGGAAGCGTCGCGCTCGCGCGCGGTACCGGGCCGTGGACGGTGACCTTAGCGGCCTCCGACCTGCTTCCCGATGACGGGCCCGTAGAAGGTCCCGCCCCGGAAGTCGATGTGGTCGCCCCCGTATCCCCCTTGGGGACCCTCCTCGGAGTCGTCGGAACTCCCGCCCCGCGGCCGGTACTTCCGCAACACCCCCACCGCAACCGCCGCAGCCTGCGCAGCCGCGCGCTGCTGGGAACCGCCCGCGTCGGCCACGGCCTTCTCGGCGTTCGCGTGGTCGCTGATACCCCGGATGACGAGGGCGTCGCGGCCCTCCAGGTGAGCCGCGTGGGCCGCTCCCGAGCCCTCCATCTCGAAGGCGGCCGCGTCGTTGTAGCGCTCGCGGACGTGCCGGGCGATGTCGGAGTCGGCGTCGGCCAGGACCACGTCTCCCGTGGCGATCGGCTTGAAGTGGGTCCGTACGTCGGGCATGTCCCGTACGGCGGCACGTGCGGCGGAGAGTAGTGCGTTGGAGCCGTGCCAGGCCTCGGGGCGATCCAGGTGGCCCTCGGGTGTGACCTTGCCGCCGTGAATGCCGTACACCTTCGTGCCCACCACGACGTCCCCGAGGCCGATGTCCTCCTTGAGGCCGCCGGCCACCCCCACGAACAGGACGGCCTGCGGGCGCAGCCAGCCGATGAGGGAGGAGGTGAGTGCGGCCGCACTCCTGGAGCCCTCGCCCAGCTCGGCGGCGGCGACCTGCCAGGACGTGCCGGGCAGGCGGCCCACCTCCACGAAGGTCCCGTTGTCGGGGTGGGATCGTTCCTCCCGCTCTTCGATGTACGCCCGCACCGCCGTGTACTCCAGCGCCAGTGCGGTCAGGATCAGAACAGTCGGCTTCGTCTGCGGCACACTCTTAAGGTACTGCCGGGGGAAGGGGCACGAGTGGCGGAACGGGACGTTACGGTAGGGCAGTTGCTGCTCACCGAGTACCAGACGATCAAGGACGAGCAGAAGACCCGAATCGGGTTCCGGGACAATCTGCTGTACGTGACGCTCACTGTCGTGGCTGCCGTGATCGCCGCCGCCGCGCAGGCCAAGCAGGCCGCGATGTTGCTGGCGCTGCCGCCGGTGTGTGTCGTGCTCGGGTGGACGTATCTCGTCAATGACCAGAAGATTTCGGCCATCGGGGCCTATGTGCGGGGGGAGCTGGGGCCTCGGCTCGCGGAGATGGTTCAGGTGGAGGGGGGCGAGGTCTTCAAATGGGAGGTCGCCCATCGGGGGGATGCGCGGCGGGTCTCGCGGAAGGTCGCGCAGTGTGTGGTGGATCTGCTGGCCTTCTGTGTCGTGCCGTTGGGTGCGCTCGTCGTGTACTGGGTGGGGGATGACGTCTCGACGGGCCTGGTGGCGCTGTCTGTGTTGGAGGCGGCCTCGGTGCTCGGACTGGGGGTGTACATCGTTCAGTACGCCGTGCCGTTCGGGGTGGGGGGCAGCGCGGGGTGAGCGATCACATCGACCTCCGGGGCGGTGAGTTCAGAGGGACGGTCATCGGGAAGGCGGAGTACCGGCAGCAGGGGTCGGCGCCTACGGCGTTGGATGCGTTGCCTCCCAAGACGGCGGGTTTCACGGGCCGTGAGCGGGAGTTGGACCGGTTGCGTGCTGCCCTGAACCCGATGGGCGGCAGTGGGGTACCTCAGGCCGTACTCGTCACCGCTGTGTCCGGTCTCGGCGGTATCGGCAAGACCGCGCTGGCGGTTCAGGCGGCGTACGCGGCGCGGGAGGCGGGGTGGTTTCCGGGTGGCGTCCTATTCGTGGATCTGCATGGGTACGACGACGCACCGGTCACCGCCGGCCAGGCACTTCAGTCGCTGCTGCAGGCGCTCGGTGTCGAGCCGGAGCACGTTCCGGCCACGGCGGACGAGCGGGCGGGGCTGTACCGGTCGTTGCTGGCTGAGCGGGATGCGGTGCTGATCCTTGCGGACAACGCGTCCTCGCCGGAGCAGGTACGGCCGCTGCTGCCGGGGGGTGGGCGGCACCGGGCTCTCGTCACTTCGCGAAACCGGCTGTCACAACTGGGGGCCCGACTCATTCCGTTGGACCAGCTCATGCCTGCGGCGGCCCATGAACTCCTCGACCGCGCCCTGCGAATCGCCGACCCGGAGGACGACCGGGTCGCCGATGATGCCGAGGCGGCCGCACGTCTCGCCAATCTCTGTGGGCACCTTCCGCTGGCCTTGCAGATCGCTGCCGCGCTGCTGGCAGAGGATCCCGACAAGTCGGTTGCGGAACTCGTCGAGGAGCTCGCCACGTCATACGACCGGTTCGCCGCCCTCGACGACGGTGACCGCAGCGTCCGCGCCGCCTTCCACCTCTCCTACCGCCGACTGCCGGCCGATCAGGCCCGACTCCTGCGCCTGCTGGCCATCGCGCCGGGGCCGGAGGTGACCGACGAGGTGGTGGCCGTGTTGATCGGGGCCGACGCGCCTCCGCTCAAGGACCTGAGGGCGCTGGGGCGTGCGCACCTCGTGGAGCGGGGGAGTGGACGCGGGCGGTGGCGCTTGCACGATCTTGTGCGGGCGTTCGGAACGAGTGTGATGGCTCAGTGGACGTTAAGTCCGATCTTCCTCGGTTCGTGATCGCTCGATCGTGGGACTGATCGTCATACAGGGGCATCCGCTGGTCATGTCCATGTTGGG